>NZ_KV917368.1:31808-363448 GCF_002019605.1 Alkalihalobacterium alkalinitrilicum
CAATCTTGGATTTCTTCTAAAGATGCGACTTCAGGTAGAGCTTGGTGGGTATCTAAATTAGTGTAAGATAAATGGATACTTGGATTTTCAAAGCAGTACTCCTGTTGTTTTAAATAGGTAAAAAAGGAACGAATTTGGCTTACAATAAGGTTTCGGTAACCAAGAGATTTTCCTTCTGTTCGTTCAATACAGTAGTTTTCAAGATCAACAAGTTTAACAGATTGGAAGTTTAGGGAGCGCTCTTCCAGGTGCTTAGTTAGCTTCTTTAATTCCCTTCCGGTGCTCAAAACAACTTTTGGAGTATATCCCTTAATGACAGACTGGTATTCACGATATTCTTGAATGATAGATTCCATAATAATTTCTCCTTTTAATATATTTTACAAGATCCTAAGGTCTTGATGATAATTATTTATGGTTCTATCTTATATCGCTAAAGAAAGATTTTTCGATACAGTTCATCACGATAAACTCATGCGTATTATAGCCAACACAATAGAAGATGGAGACGTCATCTCACTAATTAGGAAATACTTGGTTAGTGGAGTAATGGTAAATGGGAAATATGAAGAAACGCAGGTTGGTACTCCGCAAGGAGGAAACCTCAGTCCATTACTGAGCAATATTATGTTGAATGAACTCGATAAGGAATTAGAAAGTAGAGGATTACGATTCATAAGATACGCTGATGACGCACTCATCTTTGTGAAAAGCGAAAAAGCCGCTGACAGAGTGATGAAATCAATCGTGAGATTTATAGAAGAGAAATTAGGATTGATAGTAAATGCCGAAAAGAGTAAAGTTTCTCGCCCAAAAGAGTTAAAATTCTTGGGATTTGGGTATTATTATGATCCTAATAACAAGAGATATCAAGTGCGGCCTCATCCAATTTCAGTACAGAAATTTCAAAGGAAGCTTCGACAATTGACAAAGCGAAATTGGAGTGTTCCGTTAGACTACCGAATACTGAAACTGAAACAAGTCATATTCGGATGGGTGAATTACTTTAGAATCGCAAATATGAAAACAGCAATGAGTCGAATAGATAAGAAATTACGCTCAAGATTAAGGGTAATCATCTGGAAACAATGGAAGGTAGCGAAAAAACAAATCAAGTCGCTAACTCAATTAGGGATACCTGAAGAAGAAGCGAAAGGATTAACGTTCTGCCGGAAAGGTTATCGGTATATCGGATTATCGAAAGTTGTTCAAAAAGCAATCTCAAACAAAAGACTAAAACAAAGGGGAGTACCCTCTGCTTTAGAACGTTACTTAAAAGTACACACTGTAATATAAATTGAAACGCCGTATACGAGACCCGTATGTACGGTGTTGTGAGAGGGGCGAAAATAGGTTAACTTATTTTCCCTCTACTCGATTTGACTATGATAAAACATAAAAATAAATTTGAATAGACCCCTTCATTTTAATAAAGTTTTTCGAATTCCTTCATGTATTTTCAGTTCTGTGAATATATATTATTAAACAATGAAAAACTGCCCTAAAAATAATTTTATCAATCCTAGAAAAAGGGACATAATTGCGAGGTTTGGCTCATATCGTTTTATAGATTATCCGTAATGGAATTATCGTACTTTTTTACATCAAAGAAAAATTAAATTTTAGGCACAATGGTTATTCGCCCTGCATAGGATGGAAGTGAAGAAATTGGCGACGCTAGTTTGACCTAAGACATTGTAATTATGGGATTAGATGGACGCCCGTCTAATTTATCGGACTATCAAAGTCAGGCTTTCTCCTATGTCTTAACTTCAACTACTACAAACAAGTGTTGAAGCGGAGTACTTACGGCGATATGCCGAGTTTTTCTAACGATTTGATCGAGGAGGGTTCACTCATGTCACAAACAGATAACTTAAATTATCGTGAAATTATTACGAAGGCGGTTTGTGGTAAGGGAAGAAAGTTTACTCAAGCTAGTCATACAGTAAGCCCTTCCCATAAGCCTACGAGTATTCTTGGCTGCTGGATTATCAACCACAGGTATGAAGCGGCTAAGAAAGGTGATGCGGTTGAAGTGCAAGGTAGTTATGACATTAACTGTTGGTATTCTCATCAAAACAACACGAAGACTGAAGTAGCCACTGAAACGGTCACTTACACAGACGTTGTTCCGTTACAAGTAAAAGATGACAACATTTTATCTGACGATGTTCAAGTGATGGCAAAAGCAATTCAACAACCCAATACACTTGAAGCAACAATTTCTCCAAATGGCTCAAGTGTTGTTGTTCAAGTAGAACGTGAATTCTTGACTGAAGTCATTGGAGAAACGAAAATTCATGTCGCTGTTCATCCTGATGGAACTATTGCGGAGTTAGATCCTTCATTGTTTGAAGAAGAAGTCACTGATGAAGAGTTTGAAGACTTAGACCCTAATTTTATGATGGGTGATACAGAAGAATAGTTGATAAATGAACTAGGAAGGAGGTTGCTTCCTAGTTTTTTTATATTAATTTTTAAACGTATTATGATTCAAGAAAACAGGGCATCAGTTTTCACCATTGATAACGATAAACCGTATGTATCTAATTGGATTTGTGCCTCCTGACAGAACTTCTTCTAATATGGTATAATAATAGTCGTAAAATGTAGAACTTTGGGGGATTACAATGGCACAGCATACGCCGATGATACAGCAATACTTAGGAATTAAGGCACAATATAAAGATGCCTTTTTATTTTTTCGTTTAGGCGATTTTTATGAGTTATTCTTTGAAGATGCGAAGTTAGCAGCTAAAGAATTAGAAATAACATTAACTGGTAGAGGTAGTGATAAGGAACGAATTCCGATGTGTGGAGTCCCTTATCATTCAGCTGAACAATATATTACACAATTAATAGAAAAAGGCTATAAGATAGCAATTTGTGAACAAGTTGAGGACCCAAGAGAAGCAAAAGGAGTTGTTAAGAGAGAAGTTGTCAAGTTGATTACACCAGGGACTGTAATGGACGGGAAAACGATCTCAGATAAAGAAAATAACTACATCACATCTGTTACAGAATTCAATGAAGGTAAATTTGGTTTCGTTAGAACTGATTTAACGACAGGAGAAAGTGCAATTACAGTGTTAACAGGTGGTATTGAAGAAGTTATTTTTGAACTTGCCTCCATTGGAGCTAAAGAAGTGATTGTTTCTCCTAATATTAGCGAATCATATCTCGGGCTCTTCAAGCAACGCTTAGCACTTACGATCTCGTTTGAAGAGAATGAGTTCCTTCCTGAATCCTTTCAATCGCTTTGTGAAAGTCTGCAACAAGAACAATTAACTGTAACGGTAGCTAGGCTTTATAATTATTTAGTTCGAACACAAAGACGCTCTCTTGATCATTTACAAAAAGTTCAATACTATACGGCTAATCAATATATGAAAATCGATTATCATTCCAAACGCAATCTTGAAATTATTGAAACGATACGAGAGAAAAAGAAAAAAGGGTCTCTTTTTTGGATTGTCGATGCAACAGTAACGGCAATGGGAGCCAGATTATTAAAACAGTGGTTAGAACAACCGTTAATTGATCAAAGTGAAATAGACGAGCGTTTAACTGTGGTTGAAACGTTTATTGAGCAATTTTTTACGAGGGAAGAGTTACGAGAAGCATTAACTGAAGTATATGATTTAGAACGTCTTGCAGGAAAAGTCGCTTACGGTAATGTCAATGCGCGTGAATTAGTACAATTGCGCAGGTCACTCCAACAAGTACCGAAGATCGTACAAATCGTAAAAGAACTTAACGTCCCATTAACAGATCGGTTAATGACGACAATAGATCATTGCGAGGATTTATTAGATCTATTAGAAACGAGTATTGTCGATGACCCACCTTTATCTGTAAAAGATGGTGGAATGATCAAAGCAGGCTATAATAGTGAACTAGATCAGTATCGAGATGCGAGTCTTAATGGGAAAAAGTGGATTGCTGCCCTTGAACAAAAAGAACGGCAGGAAACGGGGATTAAATCGCTTAAGATTGGTTACAACAAAGTATTTGGATATTATATTGAAGTGACAAAAGCGAATATTCAAAATCTTCCTGAAGGTCGTTACGAAAGAAAGCAAACGTTAGCAAACGCTGAACGTTATATCACTCCAGAATTAAAAGAAAAAGAAACACTTATTTTAGAAGCTGAGGAAAAGATCGAACAATTGGAATATGATTTATTTCAAGGTATTCGTGAACAAGTAAAAAGTTATATACGTCAATTACAACAACTTGCGAAAACAATTAGTACATTAGATGTATTACAAAGCTTTGCTTCGATTAGTAATGAGCAAAATTTTGTTAGACCAAAGTTTTCAAGTGACCGTGACATAAATATTAAAGATGGCAGGCATCCTGTTGTTGAAAAAATGATAAACCGTGGGCAATACGTGTCAAACGATGTGGTTATGAATCGTGAACGAGAGATATTATTGATTACTGGACCGAATATGGCAGGTAAAAGTACGTATATGAGGCAGTTGGCATTAACGTCCATTTTAGCTCAAGTCGGTTGCTTTGTGCCTGCAACGGAAGCTGTTCTTCCTATTTTTGATCAAATTTTTACGAGAATTGGTGCTGCTGATGATCTAGCTAGTGGTCAAAGTACATTTATGGTCGAAATGTTAGAAACAAAGCATGCGTTAACGAATGCGACTGAAAATAGTCTAATTCTTTTAGATGAGATTGGTAGAGGAACATCCACCTATGATGGGATGGCACTCGCCCAAGCTATTGTTGAATACATCCATGAACAAATTGGTGCCAAAACTCTATTTTCTACGCATTATCATGAACTTACATCGCTAGAACACCAGCTAGAAAGGTTAACGAACGTTCATGTTTCTGCAGTAGAAGAAGATGGAAAAGTCGTATTTCTACACAAAGTTGTGGATGGACAAGCTGACCGAAGTTATGGGATTTACGTCGCCCAATTAGCAGAACTTCCTCAACATGTAATTGTTCGTGCAGATGAGATTTTACATCAATTGGAAGGTGAAGAAAAGCAAGTCGTATCCGTAGAAAGAATGCTGCTAAAAGAACAAGAGGAACAACCTGTACAGTTATCTCTATTTGGGGAAGAGAAAAAACAGCAGAAAAAACCGCAAATAAATTCAACTGAAACCGCCATTATTAAGGACTTAAAAAAAGTAGATATTTTGAATATGACGCCGTTCGAAGCTTTACAAAAGTTAAATGAAATTCAAATGAAATTAAAAAAATAACATAGGAGGGACGCAAAGCCATGGGGAAAATCGTGAAATTAGATGAACAGTTATCAAATAAGATCGCAGCTGGAGAAGTGGTGGAACGTCCCGCTTCCATTGTCAAAGAATTAGTTGAAAATGCTATTGATGCGAATAGTACACAAATCGTCATTGAGGTAGAAGAAGGTGGACTTTCGAAAATTAAAATTTTAGATAATGGTGATGGCATACAAGCGGATGATGTAGAGACAGCGTTTTATCGACATGCAACAAGTAAAATAAAAACAGATAAAGACCTATTTCATATTATGACTCTAGGGTTTCGCGGGGAAGCTTTACCTAGTATTGCTTCCGTTTCTTTTCTTGAATTAAATACGAGTATAGGCGATGGTGCAGGGACAAGCATTCAATTAGAGGGCGGGAAGATTATTCGTAAGCAAGTCTCTAACAGTAGAAAAGGGACAGAAGTAATAATTACGAATCTTTTTTACAATACACCTGCGAGGCTGAAGTATTTAAAAACAGTTCATACTGAACTAGGTAATATTAGTGATATAGTAAACAGAATTGCTTTAGCTCACCCTGATATTTCATTTCAGCTTTTTCATAACGGTAAAAAAATGCTTCATACGAACGGGAACGGAAATCAGCTACAAGTTCTTCATTCGATTTATGGTGCAGCTGTGGCTAAACAAATGATATCTATAGAAGTAGAAACGATTGATTTTCGCGTCACAGGTTATATCGTAAAGCCTGAAGTGACGAGGGCTTCTCGCCAATATATGTCCGCTTTCGTAAACGGTAGGTATATTAAGAATTATGCGTTAGCAAGAGCGATACAAGAAGGGTATCACACGCTTCTGCCCATAGGTCGATATCCGATCGTCGTTCTCAATATTGTGATGGACCCTTTATTAATTGATGTCAATGTTCATCCTGCAAAATTAGAAGTGCGATTAAGTAAAGAAGAGGAACTTACGACATTAGTAAAAGACGGAATTCAAAATGCGTTTAAAAAAACACAGCTAATTCCTGAAATAGTGCGTGAAAAGAAAGAAAAACCAAAATCTGAACAGATAGCCTTTCAACTTCAGCATGATGCACAACCGTCAAAATGGATGGATTATCAACCTAATCAGCCGTCTAATAACCTAATTAATAATCAGCAGAACCCTATTGAAATAAGTGAGGAAGAGATCCCACCCATGGAAGAGGTTGAACATAAGCCTGCTGATGAAAAAACATGGAAAGTAGACAACGTTCGCGAAGTCAACATGATAGAAGAAACCGTCGCAGAAAAAACAACATTCGATCGTGTTCCAACGCTCTACCCGATTGGACAGATGCACGGAACTTACATTCTTGCCCAAAACGAACAAGGTCTTTATATTATTGATCAACATGCAGCGCAAGAAAGGATTAAATATGAATATTTTAAAGAAAAAGTAGGTCGGGTTTCTACAGAGCTCCAGGATTTACTCGTCCCAATCACAATAGAGTGTACGCAAAATGAGTTTATTATTTTAAAAGAGTACGCAGAAGAGTTAAAGCAAGTTGGCCTTTTTCTAGATCCGTTTGGGCCACAGACGTATATGATCCGATCTTATCCTACATGGCTACCAAAAGGGATGGAGGATGAAACTTTACGTGAAATGATCGACGAGGTTCTGTCTAAGAAAAAAATAGATATAAAGAAGTTTCGTGAAGAAGCGGCAATTTTAATGTCTTGTAAAGCTGCGATTAAGGCGAATCGTCATTTAAGAACGGACGAACAGTTTGCATTGTTAGAAACACTACGTAAATGTGTAGATCCGTTTACTTGTCCACACGGCCGTCCAATTATTATTCATTATTCCACTTATGAGATGGAAAAAATGTTTAAACGGATCATGTAAAAGTTCCTCATATATGATTACGATGTCTAATGGATGGTTATAATGATAGATGGCTTATCTACTAATATAAGTTGCGAGATGGTAAAATTCAGTCTATAATATTGCGTGTTCAAAGGTAAAACAATGGGAGCACAATAAGACGTGGAGAGATTTTGTGTATATAACAACAGCTTTAAAGTATACTGACGAATTAGTAGATCAAGCAAAAAAAATTAGTACTGATTTAAATGCAAGATTTATTTTTAGAGATGATCAACCGATTGAAGACATGATAGAAGAGTTTCAAGACGACATCTTTGTTGTCGGAAAAGAAAAACTCTTCTATTACTCAATTCATTCAAAAGAACCCTTCTTTTTTCATCCTAACTCTGCGATGTTCCGTTATAAACGATTGAGAAATGACGGATACGATCCATTTATAGAAGCTTCTCAATTGAAACAAGGAATGTCTATACTAGATTGTACGCTAGGGCTAGGATCGGATGCTATTATTGCTAAAACAAAAGTTGGTACGAGTGGAAAAGTTGTTGGAATTGAAGAAAGTACAGCTATTGCTTATATTGTGGAGAGGGGTTTGAAACAATGGGATTCTGGTAATAACTTATTTAATCAGGCTATGCGTTCGATTCAGGTTTTGAAGGGAAACCATCTCGAGTTTCTCCGTAGTTTAGAAGATAATAGTTACGATGTTGTTTATTTTGATCCTATGTTTGAAGCTAACCTTGATACTTCCCAAGGTATCACCCCACTAAAGTCGTTAGCTCTGTATCATTCAATAACGACAGAGGTTATTCAAGAATCAAAACGGGTGGCAAGACGACGAATTGTCTTAAAAGATTACTGGAAAAGTGAACGATTTGCTACTTATGACTTTAAAGTCATAAAAAGACGAACTGCAAAATTTCATTTCGGTTTTATTGAATTAAATAAAGCTTAAGATATGAAAAGTGAGACAAAGGGTGTTAAGATGAAGGAGAAACTTTTAGTTATTGTTGGCCCTACAGCGGTTGGAAAAACAAAGATGGGAATTGAATTGGCCAAGCGTTTAAAAGGAGAAATTATTAGTGGTGACTCCATGCAAATTTATAAAGAAATGGATATCGGCACAGCTAAAGTAACGAAAGAGGAAATGAATGGTGTAATGCATCACTTAATTGATATAAAAGAGCCAACGGAACCATTCTCTGTTGCGGAGTTTCAAAATCTGGTTCAACCACTTATTCGTTTATTAAACGAAAAAGGTAAATTACCTTTAATTGTTGGTGGAACGGGCTTATACATTAATTCGGTTATACAAAACTATAACTTTGCTGACTCATCTTCAGATATTCAATTTCGGGAAAAAATGGAACGATACGTAGAGGAACATGATACAGAACAACTTCATGATCAGTTAAGGGAAATAGATCCTGTTAGTTACGCAACCATTCATCCGAATAATTATCGAAGAGTAATAAGAGCTTTAGAAGTGTTTAAACGAACAGGCAAAACCCTTTCTGAATATCAACAATCTCAAAATAATGAATCACCGTATGACTTCGTCTTGATTGGTTTAACGATGGATCGAGATGTATTATACGATCGAATTAATAAAAGAGTAGACATCATGGTCGAACAAGGTTTATTTGAAGAAGCGAAGCGTTTATATAACGATGGCGTTAGAGAGTGTCAATCGGTTCAAGCGATTGGTTATAAAGAGATCTATGAATACATAGAAGGTAAACTGACAAAAGATGAAGCAATTGAACTTCTTAAACGAAACTCGAGACGCTATGCAAAACGTCAATATACATGGTTCCGCAACAAAGCAAATGTTCATTGGTTTGACATGACAAATATAAATTTTAATAAAAAGATTACAGAAATTCAACAATTTATAGAAGGAAAGCTTTATAACCATAGCGAAATTAAATAACAGTACATAGAAGGGGGACTTATAAATGAAGCAATCCGTTAACATTCAAGACCAATTCCTAAATCAACTACGCAAGGATAATATCGCAGTTACTGTTTTCTTACTAAACGGTTTCCAATTACGTGGATTAATTAAAGCGTTTGATAATTTCACAATTATCCTCGAGAGTGAAGGAAAACAGCAACTTGTTTATAAACATGCTATTTCTACTTTTGCTCCACAGCGTAATGTTCAAGTAAATATTGATCCTGAACAACAATCTTAATTGCGGGAATTGGTGAGGGTTACTCTAATGTACCAGATATCTCAGAAAACATAGATTAGTGAGTAATATTCTATGGTGAGGTGTTAGTACTATACGAGTGGCCCTCTTTTTCTTTGAAAAGATGTGGTTAGCCATTCTTTGTTTAAAGCATTGAAACGATAGCTCCTCGAGGCTGAACACAAATACTTTATAGGCATTTGTCACAAAAATTGGGCATTTGCGTATAGTATTGTAACCGATTGTAAATTGAGGGGTGAAACCATGAAAAACACAACAGTTACCCGCTCGAAAGGACAGATAAATGTTGTCCTGAACCGTGAAAATAAACGCGAAAAAGAACGTTTATATTTAAAAGAACAAACTTTTGGAAATACATTGACTGAAAAACATGAAGTGCTGGAACAGATGGAAAGTGAGTTTTCATCGTTAGTAGGGTTGCATGATGTAAAACGGTTATTAAAAGAAGTATATGCATGGCTTTACATTAATAACTGTCGAAAAGAAAATGGCTTAAAAAGTTCAAAACAATCACTCCATATGATTTTTAAAGGGAACCCTGGAACTGGAAAAACGACGGTCGCTCGTTTAATAGCGAGACTTTTTCACGAAATGGAAGTTCTATCTAAAGGTCATTTAATTGAAGTAGAGAGAGCTGATTTGGTAGGGGAATATATTGGACATACAGCACAAAAAACGAGAGAAGTACTAAAAAAAGCATTAGGTGGAGTCCTCTTTATTGATGAAGCTTATTCATTGGCTCGTGGTGGAGAAAAAGATTTCGGTAAAGAAGCGATTGACACACTTGTTAAAGCGATGGAGGATCAGCAACATGATTTTGTTTTAATTCTAGCAGGATACGGTAGGGAAATGGATTACTTTTTATCCTTAAACCCAGGCTTACCATCACGATTTCCGATTACGATCCCATTTGAAGACTATTCCACTGAAGAGCTTATGGAGATTAGTAGGATTATGTTAGGCGAAAGAGAGTATCAACTTTCGAGACAGGGAGAACAGAAAATTCGTGAATATTTAAGCCGGATAAAAGGGGAACACGGAAGGACTTTTAGTAATGGTCGATTTGTTCGTAATTTAATTGAGCAAGCAATTCGAACTCAAGCTGTTCGTCTACTAGTCGAAGGGAAGTATGATCGTCAGTCCTTATCTACTCTTCAAGCGGAAGACTTTGACTTTGAAAAATCGAGGGTTCAACCGTTTTCTTGACATTTAGTGGGCAAATGTGTAATATCTTCAAGACGGAATAGATATAAAAAGGTTGTGAGTTTATATTGCAAGAAGTGAAAAATCAAACTCAAGAACGTGTCATATTAGCAGGTTGTCAAACGAAGGAAAGAGATGACGATCATTTTTTATATTCAATGGAAGAGTTGAAATCATTAACAAATACAGCAAATGGGAAAGTAGTTGCTACAATTGATCAAAAAAAAGTCTCCATCGACCCTGCCACCTACTTAGGACGCGGGAAAATTGAGGAGCTTTCATTATTAATAGAGGAAAAAGAAGCTGAAGTTGTTATTTTTAATGATGAATTGTCTGCAGGTCAAATTCGAAACATTTCTTCTATCTGTGGCGAAGGAGTTCGTGTAATTGACCGTACGCAGCTTATTTTAGATATATTTGCGCAAAGGGCGCAATCTAAAGAGGGTAAGCTCCAAGTTGAGCTTGCCCAATTAAATTACCTATTGCCACGTTTGATGGGGAGAGGATTGGCATTATCTCGTCTAGGTGGGGGGATCGGTACACGTGGTCCAGGTGAGACCCAACTAGAAACCGATCGAAGACATATCCGCCGGCGTATGGATGAAATTAAAGAACAATTATCAACAATAGTCCAACATCGAAAGCAATACCGTGAACGAAGAAAAGAAAATCAAATTATCCAAATAGCACTAGTCGGCTATACGAATGCTGGAAAGTCGACAATTTTAAATCGTTTAACCGCAGCGGAAACATTAGAACAAAACTTATTATTTGCTACGTTGGATCCAACGACGAGAAAAATGAAACTACCTAGTGGCTTAAATGTGTTATTATCTGATACCGTTGGCTTTATCCAAGATTTACCGACCACATTAATTGCGGCTTTTCGTTCTACGCTAGAAGAAGTTAGAGAAGCTGATCTAATTTTACATATAATAGATGCCTCACACGAAAATTTTGCTGAGCATAAAAAGACAGTTTTGAAATTACTAGAAGGATTGAATGTTAATGAAATACCGATTTTAACAGTATATAATAAAGCAGATTTAGTTGAAGATCGGGAAAATGTGTTTGTACATTCTTCAGAACTATTAATTTCTGCAAAAAAGCCAGAACAGCTTAAGATGTTACCAGAAAAAATTGAAGAGTTCCTTAAACAAGAAATGAATCATTATTCAACAGAGTTGGGTTCAGATGAGGGGAAGTTATTATCTAGAATTAAAACAGAAACGATTCTTGTGAAACAAACTTGGAATGAAGATACGGAATCTTATACGTGCTTAGGTTATGTTCATCCTAACCATTCACTTGCTCATCAATTAAACCAAAGGAATATTTAACAACTAACAGGGAGATTATTATGTACGAACAATTTTCTTATGGTCAGCAATTACAATCCGTTGTCGAACAAACTGAAAAAAAATTAAAAGAGCGATTTGAAGAAATCGATCGAACAACTGAAACGAATCAACTTCGAGTATTACAAGCCTTTCAAAAACATCGAGTAGGAGACTTTCATTTTACACCGTCTACTGGCTATGGCTATGATGATGTAGGTAGAGATACATTAGAATCGATCTATGCTGACGTGTTTGGAGCGGAAGCGGGTTTAGTCCGTCCTCAAATTATTTCAGGTACACATGCGATTGCAACAGCTCTATTTGGAATACTACGTCCTGGCGATGAGTTAATATATATGACAGGAAAACCATACGACACGTTAGAAGAAGTTGTTGGGATCCGTGGAAATGGAAATGGTTCCTTAAAAGATTTTAAAGTGTCCTATAATGCCATCCCATTGACAAACCAAGGAACGGTGGATTTCGTAGCTGTTGAACAAGCAATAACAGAAAAGACAAAAGTGATTGGGATTCAACGTTCAAAAGGTTACGATAATCGTCCTTCATTTACGGTTAAACAAATTGAAGAAATGATTCAATTCGTTAAAGAAATTAAGAAGGATGTCATTGTTTTCGTTGATAATTGTTACGGAGAATTCGTAGAATTAAAGGAACCTTGTCATGTTGGAGCGGATATAATGGCAGGGTCTCTTATTAAAAATCCTGGTGGTGGGATTGTAAAAACCGGAGGCTATTTAGTAGGAAAAAAGGATTTGATTGAATTATCCTCCTTTAGGTTAGCTGCACCCGGTATCGGGTCAGAAGGAGGCGCTTCATTATACAGTTTACTTGAGATGTATCAGGGATTCTTTTTAGCACCTCATACAGTTTCTCAGGCGTTAAAAGGAGCACATTTCACCGCTGCATTTCTCGAAAGTCTAGGAATGAACACAACACCTGCCTGGGATCAAAAAAGAACGGATCTAATCCAATCTGTACAATTTGATGATCGGGATAAAATGATAGCCTTTTGTCAGGCGATTCAGCAAGCATCGCCGATTAATTCGCATGTTGTACCTCAACCTAGTCCAATGCCAGGATATGAAGATGATGTAATTATGGCAGCGGGAACGTTTATACAAGGAGCTAGTATTGAACTCACGGCGGATGGCCCACTTCGTCCACCATATGTTGCTTATGTTCAAGGGGGGTTAACATATTCACACGTGAAGATCGCAGTAATAAGAGCAGTAAATCATTTACTAGAAACCAAACAGTTATCTATTTAATTATGTACAATGTTACCCCAAAAGAAAGCGGAAATGTGTTAATAAAATTATCTAAGTAAATGAAATAGAAAAGCACAAGGGCTATATATAAATCCTTGTGTTTTTTTATGTTAAAAGTGGAAAGTCTAACGTAACGAGGCTTTTAATTTAATGAATAATAATGAACAAATTGCTAGAGAACATAGAGTTGCGACGAAAGTAGGAAAACGTAATTTTGTTTTTAGAATTGTCCGAAATATGTCGTAATTTGAAAAAAACCCATGTCAACTTACCTAACACAGGTTGACACTGAAGCTGTCATCTAGTATTCTTATATTAAGTTATAACAAAGGAGGGTTCGGTTATGAACGATCAAATTCGCCGTAATATGCCGTTGTTTTCAATTGGAATTGTGAAGCAGTTGACAGAGTTATCAGCAAGGCAAATTCGTTATTATGAAGAACATCAACTTATTCACCCAATTCGAACAAACGGGAATCAGCGGATATTTTCATTTAATGACGTAGACAGATTACTAGAAATAAAATCACTCATTGAACAAGGGATTAACATTTCTGGAATCAAGAAAATTTTGGAATTAAATGAAAAGGCAAATGAAATAACCGCAATTACTCCAATAGGTAAGCAAGAAGCTGAAATTTCAGACAAAGAACTACGTAAACATTTAAAAAATGAACTGATAATGGCTGGGCGAAACGGGAAGGCTTCTATTATACAAGGTCAGCTTTCGCGCTTCTTCCACTAAAATCAATTCTTTTGATATTTCGAAAGGGGAATACATATAATGTCTAAATTTACTAAAGAAGATATTCTAAGAATTTCTAAAGAAGAGAATGTTCGTTTTATCCGTCTTCAATTTTCAGATTTAATGGGAATTATTAAAAACGTTGAAATACCTGTTAATCAACTTCCAAAAGCATTAAGTAATCAAATGATGTTTGACGGATCTTCAATTGAAGGGTTTGTACGTATTGAGGAATCGGATATGTACCTCTATCCTGATCTTGATACATGGGTTATTTTCCCTTGGACTTCAGAGAAAGGTAAAGTAGCTCGTTTAATTTGTGATGTTTACCAACCAGGTAAGCCTGGTGAAGACCCAACGCCATTTGCTGGAGATCCTCGTGGAATTTTAAAACGTGTGTTAAAAGAAGCTGAAAAGTTAGGATTTAAATCATTCAACATTGGTCCAGAACCAGAATTTTTCTTGTTCAAAAATGATGAAAAAGGTGAGCCTACTTTAGAATTAAATGATAAAGGTGGTTATTTTGACCTTGCACCAACAGACTTAGGTGAAAACTGTCGTCGTGATATCGTTCTAGAATTAGAGGAAATGGGCTTTGAGATTGAAGCATCTCACCATGAAGTAGCACCAGGACAACATGAAATTGATTTTAAATATGCAGATGCAATTAAAGCGTGCGATGAAATTCAAACGTTTAAATTAGTTGTAAAAACAATTGCTCGTAAACACGGCTTACACGCAACTTTCATGCCTAAACCATTATTTGGTGTTAACGGTTCAGGGATGCATTGTAATATGTCTTTATTCACAGCAGAAGGAAATGCATTTTATGATGAATCTACAGATTCTCAATTAAGTGAAACTGCAATGCAATTCTTAGCTGGTATTTTAGAGCATGCAGAAGGATTTACAGCAATTACAAATCCACTTGTAAACTCATATAAGCGTTTAGTACCTGGTTATGAAGCACCAGTATACGTAGCGTGGTCTATGCGTAACCGTAGTCCGTTAATCCGTATCCCTAACTCACGCGGTTTAAGTACTCGTGTAGAAGTTCGTTCTCCAGACCCTGCGGCTAATCCATATTTAGCAATGGCTGTAATGCTTGCTGCAGGACTTGACGGTATTAAACGTAAATTAACTCCACCAAAAGCTACTGATCGTAACATTTACATCATGAGCAAAGAAGAGCGTGAAGAAGAAGGAATTAAAGATTTACCAGCAACATTAAAACAAGCGATGGATAAGCTTGTAAAAGACGAAGTATTAGTTAAAGCACTTGGTGAGCATGCTGTAGAACACTTTGTTGAAGCAAAAGAAATTGAGTGGGATATGTTCAGATCGCAAGTTCACCCTTGGGAGCGTGAGCAATACCTTTCACTATATTAATTCCAAAAAAGAGGCTGGGACATAACTAGCCAAAAATAATAAAAAAGGGTTCCAACCATAAAAATAAAATGATTGGAACCCTTTTTCTGTTGATTTATTCTATTATCCAATGCTTGATCGGCGTCCATGGCGGTGTACTTTCGTATGTTCTCCGCCATGAATGCAAACCCTAATTCATTTTTGACATTTTCGTTGCCCCTCACGGACTTTCGAGTGAAACGCAAATTAGCCTTCAGATATCCAAAAACTGGTTCTACGTCCACCTTACGTTGGTCATAGATCTCACCCGTTTTCTATTCTGTAAGCAGCTGTTGAATCATCTTCCTTATGATAATCCCAATTGGCTGTCTGAAATTCGTCTTGTTTAAAACGCTTTTTCTTCTCTTTACGATATGTATTGTACGTGATAAGAGGTGTGCGCTTTCGATTATCAAGCACATCCTCATAATTTTCCTCACTTCCATAACCAGCGTCTGCGACAATATAGTCTGGGAGTTCAAAGAAATGGTGCTCAATTTTATCAAGGAATGGGCGCAACGTACGTGTAACAGTTGGATTTGAAAAGATCTCGTAAGCGAGCGTATATTGACCTTCTGTCGCAATTTGTACATTATAACCAGCTTTCAGTTGTCCATTTTTCATATAATCATCTTTCATACGCATAAACGTGGCATCGTGGTCTGTCTTTGAATAACTATTCCGTCCTTTAAAGATTTCCATGTCTTTTTGGTACTTCTGTTTGCGCATGAAAAGATCCAGAAATTGTTTATGGGCTTTCTTTGGTTCTTTACGCTTTGAACGAAGATCTTTCCTTTCGCTTGCCTCTTCACTTGCTTCAATTTGTTTAGTGTATTCTTCGACGGTCTCTTCTAACTTCGCTGTGATAAGAGAGAGCTCCTCCACTGAAAGGTCCTCAGTGCTTTCTCGCTCGATCTCAGGAATGATTTCTTTTTCCACCAACTCATCATACAGTTGTTTTGATTTTTCGATCAGGCTGGCACTGTATTTTTCAATCAATTTTCGCCAAACGAATGAAAATTTATTGGCATTGGCTTCAATCTTAGTCCCGTCAATAAAAATGGCTTCATTGTCAATCACCTTCTCTTCGACAAGTTGACATCGAAATTGAACAAAGCACTCACGGAGGAGTTCTTGAACTTCCGGATGAACACGGAACCGATTAATTGTTCGGTAACTTGGCTCATAACCTTGAGCCAGCCACATCATGCGTATACTGTCTTTAAGTAGGCATTCAATCTTCCTTCCAGAAAAAACAGATTGTGTGTATGCACATAAAATGACTTTCATCATCATGCGCGGATGATAAGCAGGACACCCGGTCTTTCTCAAGAAGCCGGCAAAGGCTTCTTCTGGAATCTGCTCTACCAGATGATGAACCGCGAATGCAATATCATTTTCTTGAAGTTTCATTTCTAAATTTAAAGGCAAAATTACTTGATTCATGTTATAGTGTTTATACATAAGGGCACACCTCCGATGGTTATTGTGTAGGAACTTTAATTTTATCAGTGGTTGTCCTTTTTTTGTTTTGTAAAATGAAAAAACTTAAATACATACGAAAGAGGCCCCGAGAACAAAAAATGTTCTCGGGGCCTCTTTTAATTCCATTTACTGAGTTTTGTCCCAGCCTCTTTTTTTGAATTGTAAAATTAATGAATGGTTCGGAAAACTCCAATCACTTTTCCGAGAATTGTACAACTCTTAAGTATAATCGGTTCCATTGTTGAATTTTCAGGCTGAAGTCGGATATAATCTTTCTCTCTGAAAAATCGCTTTACTGTAGCTTCATCTTCTTCAGTCATAGCAACGATAATGTCTCCATTGTTGGCTGTTTGTTGTTGACGAACAATTACCATATCTCCATCAAATATTCCAGCCTCTATCATACTATCTCCATCTATGATAAGAACATAGACAGAATCATTTGAGACTAACCGTTCAGGTAATGGGATATACTCTTCGACGTTCTCGATCGCAGTAATAGGTTGTCCAGCAGTAACTTTACCAATGACTGGGACAAATGCTGTTCTAGTGTCAATACCTTGTTCCGCTCCTATTTGTTCTTGGTCAATAACCTCTATAGCTCTCGGTTTTGTAGGGTCGCGCCGAATAAGTCCCTTTTTCTCAAGGCGAGAAAGATGACCATGTACAGTAGAGCTAGAGGCTAGTCCCACTGCTTCGCCAATTTCCCGAACAGAAGGTGGATAACCTTTTTTTCGTACTTCAGTTTTAATATAATCTAAGATTTCTTGTTGTCTTTTTGATAATTTTGTCATCAATGACACCTCATTTATCCAATTAATCTTAAATAAAGTATAGCATGTCAAAAAAAGGGATGCAAACATAAGTTCTAATTTATTCATTGACACGAATGGGTGTTCTCTTTTACAATAATAGACAAGAACATACATTCCTATGAGGTGGTATTTGATGAAATTCGTAAATTTAACTCGACAAGAATTAACACTAGTATTATTATTTGTACTTTCTATAGCATTTTTTGCTTTTATGTCTGTCGTGGGTGCTGAGAAACAAGGAATAACTGAAACTATTGAGGTTGTTGTTAATGAAGGAGATACTTTATGGGGCTTTGCAACAAATTATGAGCACCCATTCTCCATAGAGGAATTTATTCATTGGGTAATACAAACGAATGAGATGGAAAAAAGTAGTTTAATAGCTGGGCAAACGTTAACCATCCCAGTAGATACGAACAGTAGGTGAAAAAATGATTAAAGCAGTAGTTTACTGTAGAGTGAGTACAAACAATGAGGAACAAACCTCCTCGCTACATCGACAAGCGGAGGAATTATTAGATTTAGCTAACCGATTAGATTTTGAAGTTGTTAAAGTGATAAAGGAACGTCAAAGTGGATATGAAAATGATAGAGAAGGAATTATAGAAGTATTGGAGTTACTTAGAGGTGGTGTAGATGTACTACTTATCCAAGATGATACTCGACTTGGTAGAGGCAATACGAAAACTGCTTTATTATATCAAGTTAGAAAGATGAATAAAAAAATATATACGCTTTGCAATTTAGGAAACCAACTAGAGCCATCAGAGATGGATACGATCCTAATGGATATTGTTAGTATCATTGAAGAATACCAGCGAAAATTACATAATATGAAAATTAAAAGAGGCATGAAAAAAGCAATAAAGAATGGGTATGATCCTGAAAAAAACTTGTTAAGACATCAGGTGGGTGGGAGAAAGAGGAAAGATATTCCAATCGATGAAATTCTTAAGTTGAGAAAAAAAGGGCTTACATTCTCAGAGATTAGTAGTTTTTTAAATGGACTTGGGTACAATACATCTAAAGCAACCGTCAATCGCAGGTACCTAGAATACATGGATAAAGAGAACAATGTTGAATGATATAAATTGTTCGTGTACATTTATAGAAGAATGGATGTGTATTTTAGGAGGAAATTAATATGTTATCTAAAGAGAAAATTGCAAGAATTAATGAACTTGCCAAAAGAGGTAAGACTACGGGATTGACGACGAAAGAGGCTGAAGAACAGAAAAAATTACGAGCAGAGTACGTTCAAACGTTCCGGGCTTCGTTTAAACAGCAACTTCATTCAGTGAAAGTTGTCGACGAAAAAGGGCAAGATGTTACCCCGCAAAAACTAAAAGATGCCAAAAAGGGAAATGGTGGGATCCAACATTAGAGTTGGATAGTGTAATTGAATATCGTAAAAACTATATTTGACAGATAAAATTCACCTTGTTTCCTTGTTAAAACAGTCAAGAAAGTATATGATGAAAAACGAATATATACAATTTGACATGATAGAAAGGGTGATAAAAAGGATGACAACTCACGTTGAAACTTTAGCAGTAAATACGATTAGAACGTTATCAATTGATAGTATTGAGAAAGCAAATTCAGGACATCCTGGTATGCCGATGGGAGCAGCTCCAATGGCATTTTCATTATGGACAAAATACATGGCTCACAACCCAAATAATCCAGAATGGTTTAACCGAGACCGTTTTGTACTTTCAGCAGGTCACGGTTCCATGTTACTTTATAGTCTATTGCATTTAACAGGTTATGATTTGTCCATCGAGGAGTTACAAAACTTTAGACAGTGGGGAAGTAAAACACCTGGACACCCTGAATTTAAACATACTCCTGGAGTTGAAGCAACAACAGGACCGTTAGGACAAGGTGTCGCAATGGCAGTTGGAATGGCAATGGCTGAGCGTCATTTGGCAAGTACATATAATAAAGAAAACTTTCCAATCGTAGACCATTATACGTACTCTATTTGTGGTGACGGGGACTTAATGGAAGGAGTTTCACAAGAAGCCGCTTCATTAGCTGGTCATTTAAAACTAGGCCGACTTGTTATTTTATATGATTCAAATGATATTTCTCTAGACGGGGATTTAAACATGTCTTTTTCTGAGAATGTCGCAAAACGTTATGATGCATATGGATGGCAAGTTATTCGTGTGGAAGATGGTAATGATCTTGATGAAATTGGAAAAGCGATTGAATCTGCAAAAGCAGATGAACGTCCTACATTAATTGAAGTGAAAACGACAATTGGTTACGGGTCGCCAAACAAATCGGGTAAATCTGCTTCACACGGGGCACCACTTGGTACAGACGAAGTAAAGTTAACGAAGGAATCTTATCAATGGTCATTTGATAATGAATTTCATATTCCTGATGAAGTTGCTGAATACTATGCAAACGTAAAAGAACAAGGCGCAAAACAGGAAATAGAGTGGAACGAGTTATTTTCCAAGTATAAAGATGCATATCCAGAATTGGCCAAACAATTTGAAATGGCAGTAAATGGGGAACTTCCAGAAGGTTGGGCTGATGATGCACCTGTTTATGAAGTAGGTAAAGGTGTTGCGACTCGCTCTGCGTCTGGAGATGCAATTAATGCATTTGCTTCGAAAATTCCACAATTAATTGGTGGTTCGGCTGATTTAGCCTCTTCCAATAAGACGTTAATGAAAGACACCGGCAATTTTAATCGTGAAGATTATAGTGGTAAAAATATATGGTTCGGTGTTCGTGAGTTTGCAATGGGTGCTGCAGTTAATGGAATGGCTCTTCACGGCGGTGTTAAAGTCTTTGGGGCAACTTTCTTTGTATTCTCTGACTACCTACGTCCAGCGATAAGACTATCTGCACTAATGAAACTACCTGTCATTTATGTATTTACTCATGATAGTATTGCAGTTGGTGAGGACGGACCTACCCATGAACCAGTAGAACAACTAGCGTCCTTACGTGCTATGCCAGATATTTCTATTATTCGTCCTGCAGATGGTCATGAAACAGTTTCTGCTTGGCGCCTAGCCCTAGAAAGTAAAGATCAACCAACCTTACTTGTTTTATCACGACAAAACCTTACAACACAAGAAACGACTCAAGAAACTTCATATGAAGGTGTTAAGAAAGGGGCTTATGTTGTTTCTAAGGCAAAAGGTGACGTGAATGCCCTTCTATTAGCAAGTGGATCTGAAGTCATGTTAGCAGTAGAAGCACAAAAAGTATTAGAAAAAGAAGGTATTTATTCTTCTGTTATTAGTATACCGAGCTGGGATCGTTTTGAAAAACAATCTGCTGAATATAAAGAATCCATCATCCCAAGTGATGTAAAAGTACGTCTTGGTATTGAAATGGGATCTTCTCTTGGTTGGAGTAAGTATGTAGGTGATCATGGCGATGTGATTGCAATCGATCGATTTGGAGCATCTGCACCTGGAGAAAAAATTATGGAAGAGTACGGGTTTACTGTTGAGAATGTAGTAGCTCGTGTAAAAGCAATGCTTCAAAAGTAATTCTTTACTGATCAGAAAGAGATGGACTTAGGGATAATAAGTCTGTCTCTTTTCTATTGTTGTATAGGAAATTATAAAAATCTTAATCTGTGGATAAGTGTGTTGTAAAATAGAATTAAAAAAATCGGGAAGGAAACGGTACAGTGAAGAAGCAAGGTATTGTTAAACAAATTTTGAAGGATCACTTTGATGGATTTTGGAAGCTACACAATAACTGCGTTGTGGATCTAGTGATACGGGATATGCAAAGTACGAGTGTTTAGGGTGTGAAGGGAATCCAGACCCTGTTTTCGTATGTTTTACATGTAAGAGTCGTTTTTGTCACAGGTGTGGGAAGAAATATACAGATGAATGGACCGAAAAACAAGTGGAATGTATATTAGATGTCCCTCATCGTCATATGGTGTTCACTGTACCAAAAGAGCTTCGCCAGGTGTTCTTTAAAAATCGTAAAAAATTAAATGAGTTAGCTAAAGAAGTAGCACAAGTATTTGATTTTTGGTATAAGAAGAAAAATAAGAAAAGACAGTTAGAAGTTGGTGTCATAACTGTTATTCACACATTCGGAAGAGACCTGAAATTTAACCCACATATTCATGCATTGGTTACTGAGGGCGCAATTGATAAGGAGAAGGAATGGGTTCCAATTGATTTCATTCCTTATAATTATTTGAGAAAGTCTTGGCAAAAATTATTGATGGATTTAATGATGAAATGGTTTCCAAATCGAGCCGATGTTAAACAGTTAGTTGATCAGCTATACATACGGTACCCTCATGGCTTTTATGTGAATGCAGTAAAAAAGATGAAGAATGCGAAAGGAGCTGCCAAATATATCGGGAGATATTTAGCTAGACCAGCGATTGCCGAATATCGAATTGAAAAGTATGACTATAACTCTGTCCACTTTTGGTACGAAGATCATCAGACTGGCAAAAAGATCGATAAAAAAGTGTCTGTTTATCGGTTTATTTATGAGCTCATTCAACATATACCACCAAAACATTTTCGAATGGTAGGACGGTTTGGTCTGTACAGCCGTCGAAAAAATACGCAGTCAAAAAAGATTATAAATGTGTGGAACTTTATGCGTACGAAACAGATTGAATTTCTCTTTGAACAAAAGAGAAGAAAGAAAACATACCGTCAACGAATGATGGAAGCTTTTGAAACTGATCCTCTTCAATGTCCGCACTGTAAAGGGAAAATGGATCTAGTAGGAATATGGCATTCGGAGTATGGCTGGGTCTATCATTATATGGACGAAATTGAAATGATCAAACATTGGAGGAGAAGAAGTGATGAGCGAGAAAAAGCAGGATAAACAAAAGCTAGAAGAAGATGACTTATTTAAGGACATTGGAGACTAGCTTGACTTAAGTGAAAAAGAAGAGTTCATAATATTTAAGTGTATTGATTGTGGCTGTATCGATCAGGTTCCTCCGTTTATTATTGGTGAATTTTCCTATGATTTAGTAGAAGGGGAAGAAGTAGAATTAGAGTGTCCAGAATGTAACGGCACATTACGAGTAGCGAGTGAAAGTCCCGTTAGCGATTTTGTTCTTAGAAGGTTCCTTTTTATAAGTCATTTAGAATTCATTAACTTTACCATATCCCCAGTTTCGTAAAATTCCACAATTAAGGCAATTGTTCAGAGATTGGCAGTAAAGAAGTTAAGTTACATTTTTTTATGTCTTATATCGACAAAATTAGAAGGTTTGTTCTCCATTAAAGTGACAATTATTTTTCCGTCCTTATATTATACTTGTCTAAAATGGTGGAGGGATTATAATGAGAAAATATGATATCTACCTAATTAATGGAGACGTTTCCCAACATTACTTTGGACAAGAGTCAAAATTATTTCATTTATTCTTAGATGAAATTAGAGCAGCAGATGAAAATAAGGCGATTATCAAAAAACAAATTAAATATATTTCAAATCCGATTCCAGTGGTTGAATTACAACATCGACTTCTATCCTCTTTTAAACATCGTACGGATTATTTCTTTTTTGACCATACTCATCGATTGCAAATTAGTGAACCTTTTAGTAAGGCACAAATGTTTATTTTTCCTGACTATATTCATTTAGTTAGCGAAGGATCCTATGAGGCGGAGACCATGTTTTTTGAAGTGATGAGAAAATTAAGTCCTTCATTTTTTGCTTTAGATGTTTCAACTTATCGTTATGGGTGGTTAAATCCCATTAAACAAGTAAAACTCGTATAAAGTTTTTAGGTTTAGGTCTTTTATTCATAGGTGGGTTACGTTATAATAAGTAAGATTGTACTAGTCATTCTATAATAAATTGATGAAATGTTTTTCAACATGAAGGAGGAAGCAGTTTTATGTGGATTAATATCCTAGTAGGTACATTGTGCCTAATTGGTGGAATTGCGATTGGCTTTTTTATTGCCCGTAAAACAATGATGAACTATTTGAAAAAAAACCCACCTATTAATGAACAAATGCTACGTGTTATGATGATGCAAATGGGGCAAAATCCATCACAAAAGAAAATTAATCAAATGATGAAGGCGATGCAAAAGCAAACGTCTAAATAAATAATATGAAACGGACAAGCACCTCAAGCCGAGGTGTTTTTTTGTTCTTGCTTTTTTTGGCAATTCCATGTGGACTTTCGCCTGAATGTGCTTTATTTTCAAAATAATATTTACTAGGAAGCCAGATCATTTTTATTGCAAATATGAAAGGAAAGTTATAGCCTAATCCATTTCATTCTGTTAAAATAATTTTGTCGTTTCGGTTTTCGAAACATTCGTACTATTACTAATATTTTTCTTATCTTTAGAGAAAGAAATGAGGGAAATAATGAAGGTCTTTATTGATTTATGGTGGTATTTTAAGAAAGAAAAGGGTCGTTATGGATTAGGAATTCTAACTTTAATGGTTGTATCGTTTTTAACGTTATTACCACCTTATATTGTTGGTATTATTGTCGATCATATTGAACAAAAGACGTTGACTAGAGAAGTCTTGATGCAATGGGGGCTCATCTTACTCCTAATCGGTATAGCTACATATATATTAAGGTATATTTGGAGAATTATGATTTTTGGTGCTTCCATTAGGTTGGCTCGGTTGTTACGTAATCAATTATACGAGCATTTCACAAATATGTCGCGCAAGTTCTATCAAAAGCGTCGGACAGGTGATTTAATGGCGCACTCGACGAATGATATTAAGGCGATTGAACAAACAGCAGGAGCAGGTGTACTCACTTTAGTCGACTCTTTAACTATGGGTGGATTTGTTATTATTACAATGGCTGCTACTATTAGTTGGAAATTAACGCTCATTTGCCTAATTCCAATGCCTTTTATGGCATTATCCACGAGTTATTACGGCTCTTTATTACACAAACGGTTTGCAGGGGCACAAGCAGCATTTTCGGAACTTAATGATAAAGTGCAAGAAAGTATGACGGGCATTCGTGTAACGAAAGCATTCGGCCATGAAGAAGCGGATGTAGAGTCATTTAAGACAAAATCTAACCAAGTTGTAGAAAAGAATGTCGCTGTCGCAAAAGTCGATGCTTTATTTGATCCAACGATTTCATTGATTGTTGGTATCTCTTATTTTCTTGCCGTTGTATTCGGTGCGAAGTATGTGATTACAGATGATATGACAATAGGACAGTTAACGAGTTTCACGATTTATTTAGGTTTACTCATATGGCCAATGTTAGCTTTTGGTTGGTTATTTAATATTGTTGAACGAGGAAGAGCTTCATATGGACGTGTGTCTTCTATACTAAGTGAACAAATTGAAATTAGTGATTCAGATGCGAAATATAACCAAATGCCAGCAGGAAATATCTCGTATGATATCAATTCGTTTAAATATAGTGAAGATGACAAAAATGTTTTAAAAGATATTCATTTTAGTATAAAGAAAGGACAAACGCTTGGAATTGTTGGGAAAACCGGAAGTGGAAAAACAACGATGTTAAAGTTGTTGATGAGAGAGTTTGATGTAACCAATGGAGAAGTAAGGTTAGACAATCGTTCTGTAAAAGACTACGAATTTGACGCACTTCGAACTGCGATTGGTTATGTTCCACAAGATCATTTTTTATTTTCGGCAACGATTGCAGATAATATTGCGTTTGCTAAACCGACAGCCTCCATTCAAGAGATCATCGATGTAAGTAAGCTTGCTTCTATTCATGATGATATCGTTCGTTTTCCCGATGGTTATGAAACGATTGTAGGAGAACGAGGGGTAACGCTATCAGGTGGTCAAAAACAAAGGATTTCTATAGCGAGGGCATTAATATTGGATCCTGAAATGCTAATATTAGATGATTCACTTTCTGCAGTGGATGCCAAAACAGAAGAGCAAATCCTTCACTCGTTACGCCATGAACGAAAAAATAAGACAACTATAATCACAGCGCATCGTTTAAGTGCTATTAAACATGCAGATTTGATTTTAGTATTAGATAAAGGCAAAATTATGGAACGAGGCAACCATAAAGAGTTAATGGTACAAAACGGTTGGTATCGTAAAATGTATGAACATCAACAGCTAGAAACATTAGTACAACAAGGAGGGGACAATCATGCAACATAAGGATCGTGTTCTTAGTTCTAAAGAACAACGGGCTGTTTTTAAAAGGTTGTTAGCGTATACTAGGCCACATATAAAAACAATGACATTTGCATTTGTTCTCTTAATTTTAGCTACAGGTGCAGATATAGTTGGTCCTATTCTTGTAAAGATTTTTATAGATGATTATTTAACACCACGAGTTTTTGAGTTCAGGGCTTTGTTGATATTAGCGGGAACGTATATCATACTTCACTTGAGTGCTGTCATCTTAAATTATATTCAGTTATTTACTTTTCAAAAGATTGCTTTAAGGATCATTCAACAAATGCGGATAGATGTTTTCTCAAAAGTACAAAAGCTAGGTCTTTCCTTTTTTGATCGAACGCCAGCTGGGGGCTTAGTTTCACGAATTACGAATGATTCGGAATCTATTAAAGATTTGTATGTTACGGTTTTAGCAACCTTTGTGCAAAACATTATTTTTTTATTCGGTATTTTTATTGCGATGTTTTACCTTAATGCTCAATTGGCGTTTTTCTGTTTATTCTTATTACCAATCCTCTTTTTACTTATGCAAATGTATCGTAAATTCAGTTCTCGTTTTTATGCGGAAATGAGTGAGAAGTTGAGCCAGTTAAATGCGAAGTTAAATGAATCCATTCAAGGCATGTCGATTATTCAATTGTTTCGTCAAGAACGTCGGATGCGAAAAGAGTTCAAAGATATTAATGATCAGCATCAACGTGCATGGATGAAGAGTATGAAGTTAGATGGTCTCCTACTTCGACCTGCTGTTGATTTTGTTTCGATCTTAGCATTAATCTTAATTTTAAGTTATTTCGGGATCACTTCTTTAAACAGTCCGATTGAAATAGGTGTTTTGTATGCATTTGTAAATTACTTAGACCGCTTCTTTGAACCAGTCAATCAACTGATGATGCGTCTTTCATTGTTCCAACAAGCGATCGTTTCTGCTGGTAGGGTCTTTAAACTATTAGACCATGATGAACTAGCGCCTTCACAAGTAGGAAATAGTCAGTCAAAGATTACTAAGGGTGAGATTGAGTTTAAGAACGTAACCTTCTCATATGATGGAAAAACAGATGTTTTAAAAGATATTTCGTTTAAAGTCAAAGAAGGGGAAACACTTGCGCTCGTAGGTCATACTGGCAGTGGTAAAAGTTCAATTATTAACATTTTAATGCGGTTTTACAACCTGAAAAGTGGGGGAATTCTTATAGATGGTCAACCACTTCAGTCTTTTTCAGATGAAGAGTTACGAAGCCGTCTTGGATTAGTATTACAAGACCCATTTATTTACACAGGTGATATTAAATCGAATATACGATTATTTCATGATCATATTAGTGATGAACAAGTGAAAGATGCAGCTCAATTTGTTCATGCTGATTCGTTTATTAAAAACCTACCAAAAGGTTATGATACAGAAGTGGCGGAACGTGGTTCTACATTATCGAGTGGCCAAAGGCAACTGTTATCTTTTGCAAGGACGATGGCGATTAACCCCAAAATATTAATATTGGATGAAGCAACTGCAAGTGTTGATACGGAAACGGAAGAAGCGATACAAATCGCTTTAGAAAAAATGCGCAAAGGAAGAACTACGATTGCGATTGCCCACAGGCTGTCAACCATTAAAGATGCGGATCATATTATCGTTCTCCATCAAGGAGAGATTGTCGAACAAGGGAATCATGAAGAATTACTGAACCAATCAGGTCTATACCATAAAATGTACTTACTACAACAAGGAGTTACAGAAGAAGTGAATGTATCGTAAATAAAAAAAGCCTTAACTCTTTGTTTATGTAGGAGTTAAGGCTTTTCTAATTCTTGTACTCTCTCATTCTCATGTCTGATTTGATCATAGAAGTTTAACAGTTTATCTAGTTCTTGACTTTTTTTTACTGCAATAGGAGAACTTAATCCGTAAATTAGTCCTATCGTTACTAACTTATTTCGTTGTTCTTCTATTGTTGAAAGTATATCTGCGTCTTTATCCATGATGTTCTCCTTTGTTTTACATCTATTAAAAATTATACAAAAAACTGGATGAAACCTCAACTAGTTGCTAGAATATTACATAATTAATTGTAAATAATATACAAGAATAACAGTTTAGATAAAAAAGTAGGCGATGATGTTATTGGAGCAACGATTAATACCCATGGAAGTTTGCAATTAAAAGCGACAAAAGTAGGTAAAAATTCAACGCTTGCACAAATTGTAAAAATAGTAGAAGAAGCTCAAACATCAAAAGCTCCTATTCTAAGAATGGTTGATGTTATTTCTGGTTATTTTGTTCCAATGGCGTTTGGAATAGCTGTATTTTCCTTTGTATTATGGTACTTTATCTTAGGAACAAGTTTTGAAGTAGCGCTGATTAATTTTACAGCTGTTTTAGTAATTGCCTGTCCGTGTGCATTAGGATTAGCAACACCAACATCAATCATGGTTGGTACAGGAAAAGGCGCTGAATATGGGATATTATTTAAAGGTGGAGAGCAATTAGAGACCGCTCATAAAATAAGTACTGTAGTATTTGATAAGACAGGAACGATTACCAAAGGTGAACCAGCTCTAACAGACTTGTTTGTTTATGATATTTCAGATGAAGAAAAACACTACAATGGATTGCAAGTCTTGAACAAAATTCAGAACACCCTTTAGCAAAAGCGATTGTCAAAGGAGCTAGAGCTAGAAACGTACAAATCGTACAACCTGAAAAGTTTGAGGCTATACCTGGTAGAGGTATAAAAGGAACGGTCGATCAAGCGGAAGCGATTGTCGGGACTAGAAGGCTAGTGAATGATTATGGTATTGTGATTGAGGATCAGCATGAAGAAATGATGACTCGACTTGAACTCGAAGGCAAAACTGCGATGCTTGCTGCAAAAGATGGTAAATTAGCGGCCATTGTTGCTGTTGCTGATGAAGTGAAGGAAACGTCAAAAGAAGCGGTCCACCAGCTGAAAAGCATGGGGCTTCAAGTCGTCATGCTAACAGGTGATAATGAACGAACGGCTAAAGCAATCGCTGATCAAGTCGGAATTGACTCAGTATTCGCTGAAGTATTGCCTGGTGAAAAAGCGAAAAAGTGGAAGAGTTAAAGAAACAAGGGCATAAAGTCGTTATGATTGGTGATGGAATTAATGATGCTCCTGCGCTTGCGGTCGCTGATATCGGGATGGCCATAAGAACAGGAACAGACGTCGCAATTGAGGCATCTGATATCACGTTAATGCGTGGATATTTAATGGCTGTTCCACAAGCAATTAAGATGAGTCAATTAACAATGCGGATTATTAAACAAAACTTATTTTGGGCATTTATCTATAATTCCATTGGTTTGCCAATTGCAGCTGCGGGCTTACTAGCACCTTGGATAGCAGGAGCAGCGATGGCTTTTAGTTCAGTTTCTGTTGTTAGCAATGCTTTACGTTTAAAAAGGATAAAGCTTTGAAAAGAATTTCAATTGAAGAGGAGACATGTAAATGGTAAAAGAAACAATTAAAGTAAATGGAATGACTTTCGGTAGTAGGAGCACTTTCAAAGCTTGAAGGAGTAACGAAAGCTGAGGTTAGTTTAGAAAATAAAGAAGTGACAGTGGAATTTAATGAAAACCAAGTCACGATTGATAAACTAAAATCTGAAATCGAAGACACTGGCTTTGACGTCAAGTAATAAATAATAATAAAAGTAGATGAGGGGGCCAAATGAAAATTTGTGCTCCCTTCATATTTTTTTCACTTTAAACAAGTATACTTGTTTAGGATTAACGCTTAAGAAATTAGCGATTTTCGACATGGCTTTCGATAAATCATGACTTACTGACGAACTTAGTTGATATTCTAAAGAAAAATGGAATGGAGTGGCTCTAATGAAAAAATATAAAAAACGATTTCTTTTCTCAATCATCATTTCAGGAGCATTATTACTATCTGCATGTGGCGAAACGGAAGCAGTTCCTGAAGATGGAGAACTAGTTGATCAGGAAAATGAACTTGTAGAAAACATAGAAGAAACTAAAGAGGAAGACGCAAATATTCCAGAAGTTGTTGTAGCAAAAGAAGAAACGCAAGAAATAAGTCATATCCACGGGCTTGAAGTAAACCCACAATCTCCTGATAGTTATTTAATTGCTACTCATCATGGTGTAGTGGAATATGCAGGGTCAGAAGAAGCCTACGTTTTAGGGGAGATGCGCGATGATTTTATGGGATTCAGTCGTGTTGCAGATAGTACAAAGCTAATGTCAAGTGGTCATCCAGGTTTTGATAGTGACCTTCCAGACCCGCTAGGTTTTATGTGGAGTGAAGATTTTGGTGAATCATGGGAGATCAGAAGTTTGCTTGAAGAGGTAGACTTTCATGGACTTACCGCTAGCTATCAAGACGGTCAGCACATTTTAGGTTTTGCTTTAGATTATGAGAATAATTTTGAGTCTATGCTCCTTAGAAGTAACGACCAAGGGTTCAATTGGGAGAAAGTAGTAACAGTCGGTTTACCGCTCGATCATCATGGAGTCTACAATTTAGCATTTTCTCCTGAAAGTGATAGCATTGTATTTGCTGCGACGGCAAAAGGATTACTTCAATCTGAGGATAGTGGAGTAAATTGGACTGAAATTACGCCTGGTAATGTGACAGGACTTACTGTTGTCGGAAATAATGAAGTGTATTACTATGATGAAACAAATGACCAACTTTCTCTTTGGAGGGGAGATGAAAGTGAGGTTATTTCTTACCCAAGTGAGCAAGGGCCAGTTAATTATCTTGTTGTGAATGATAATGGACAACTTATTGTATCTACTGTAAATGCTTCATTGTTGTTAAGAGAAGAGGATTCGAACTGGAAAACATTGATTGACAATGGAAGAGTAAAGTAGAAAGGAAAAAAATATTGAAAAAATTATCTTTAGTAATAGTGGTTATGACAATCGGATTTTTTATTTGGTTTGGCAACTATCAACAATCCGTAGTGCTAAAAGATAGTCCATTTACCTTACCACAAGTAGGATATACGGCACCGACTTTTTTACTTAATGATTTCAATGGACAAGTGAGCGAATTAGAAAAATATAGAGGAGCACCTGTCCTCCTCAATTTTTGGGCTTCATGGTGTCCCCCTTGCCGGGTTGAAATGCCTCATCTCATTTCTGCATATGAGCAGTTTTCAGATCATATTCATTTTGTTGGTATTAATATGGCTCATCAAGATCGGCACGATGCGGCACTTGAATTTATCTCGACTTATGATGTACCTTACGAAAACCTAATAGACGAACATGGTCAAGTTGCGCGGCAATACCAGGTAACTGCTTTTCCAACGACAGTTCTATTAGATGGTGAAGGTGTTATTGTTTATCGACGGGTCGGTGGAATGACGGAGCGAGAAATCATAAGTGTAATGAATAGGGTGCTTGAGGAAGGAAGGGGTAATTGATGTTTGATCCATTAGCAACCATTCAACTCGGGCCCTTGCAATTAACTGTCACGATGATTACATACGTCATTACAGCGATAACCTTTTATGCGGTCCTTCGTTTATTATTACAAAACAATGAGGAAAATGAACGGGAAAGTATATTAAATCAAGTGAGTACGATGTATGTAATTTTTCTTATTGTGTATAAACTTTGGCCATTTGTATTCACCCCTTCACTTTTGCTAGATTTTAGAAATTTAATTTATTATGCTGGTGGACCAGGAGCTATAGTTGGGGCAAGTACCATAAGCTTAGTTTTTTTCCTTTTTCAATGGTTTAGAAAAGGTTGGTCCACTCAACTTGTCGATCGAATAAGTATCACTATTTTTAGTGGGCTTATCATTCATGCGTTGTTGTTAAAGGAAATGGGGCAATTTAATCCCCTATCCTTCGGTTGGAATATAGATGATCATTATGTTCATCCTGTTAATCTATATGAAACGGTGCTCTTCAGTATTTTTTTATTTTTTTCAATACAATGGACGAAAGATAAGGGAACAGGTAAAATCACGATCTTATTAATCATCGGATTTATTTTGACGAAAGCCTTGCTTGCGCCATTTCAAATCAAGTAATATAGATTTGATTGTGCTATAATAAAATTTATCGTTTTAAGAAAGGGGGCTAAAAAATGACAACATCGGTCGTACTAACCATTGGTGCAGCAATGATGGCGACACTAGCTATCATTATTCGCTTAAAAGCAACGAAAAAACCTGCATCGATAAAGAAGATCGTTTTACCTCCTTTGTTTATGTCTACAGGTTTTCTCATGTTTTTATATGAACCAACACGACCAGCACCATTACAAGTTATTGAGGCTCTTTCGGTGGGGATGCTCTTCTCCGTATTACTTATAAAGACATCAAAATTTGAAATCAAAAATCAAGAAATTTATTTAAAGCGTTCGAAAGCGTTTGGTTTCATTCTTGTTGGCCTGCTCATTGCTCGAATCGCGTTTAAAATTATAATAGGTGATGCTATTAACTTTGAAGAACTAAGTGGAATGTTCTTTTTGTTAGCATATGGAATGATTCTTCCATGGCGAATATCAATGTACTTATCCTTTAAAAAAGTGGAGCAACAATTGAAAAATACCGGGCAAAAAGAAATGGTGCCAGCTGAGACATAATATAAAAAAGGTTGGAAAGAATTCCAACCTTTTTATTTAAATAATGTTTGATATGGGGCAACATCAATTTGTTTTTCGTGTAGTTTTTTTAATAAAAACTTATGGTCTCTTTTTGGTGTTGCCAAAATATATCCTCTAACAACGAGCTCTTCCGTTATTTTTTCTGCTTGTTCTTCGCTTGCTAATTCACCTATTTTTCCAGCAATTTTTTGACGGGCAACATCACGGAAAAGTTCAGGGACTGGAGAAACAAGCTCTTCAAGGAGTTGCTTCATATCATCGGTCCATAAATGTCTTGTTTCATTAATATAATGATCTTGCCAATCTAAAATGGACATCCCATCTTCTTTTGGGAGCTTTTTTAAAAACTTTCGAAACATAAAATAGCCGCCAATAAACATAACTGTTACGAGGAAAATGGTCCAAAAAACGATAAACCACATAAACCATGTAGACATTACAAACACCTCTATACTTTCATTTAACCCATTAAATATTAACATAATAGTGGACGAACATAAAATATATTTTACTCGTTCACTGAAATTCTATAAAATAGATCATTGAGGTGGTTAATTGATGTTATTAGAAATTATAATTTATGCTCTTCATTTATTTATTTCAGTGATCTTTTTTGTTTTAATTCCATTACCTGTTTTAATCCATGTAAATGTAACAGAAGGTTCAGGGCGGATACCATTAATTTTGAAAATCTACAAAAAGATCATCACGATCGCACATGGTGCTATCATCGTTTTATTTGTCACAGGGGTCTTGATGCGATTTGATCTTTCGTTATGGACGGTCGTTGTGGTCATAGTGTGGGTCGTTATTGGGGCTTATTTAGGTTTGACAGCAAAGTTTGTCCGTGAGTCAATAGAAGCCATTGAAAATAAACAACCATATGAGGATCATGTTTATAAAGTAAAGATGTTTAGTACACTACTCATGCTTGCGATCATTGCAATGTTTATTATTAAATTTACCGATTTTCTATAAAAACGGAGCAAAAAAAGCGCACATTGCGCTTTTTTTTGTTGGCACTATTAATTATTAAGTGTGTACGTTTATGTATAATAAATTTCTATAAAGGGACAAGGATAACCTTACCCCAAATATTTACAGGTTATTTTACATATGCTGTTCCTACTATTACGAGTAGGATGAATAGTACAACGATGAGCGAAGTCAATCCGTTACCCAACAATTGGTTACATAAAGAAGGTGTTCATTACACAATTTAAAAGTACATCATACAAAGGAGGTCATAAAACATGGCAAACAATAGTAGTTCAAACAGATTGGTAGTACCTGGAGTTGAGCAAGCCCTAGACCAAATGAAGTATGAAATCGCACAAGAGTTTGGTGTGCAATTAAATGCTGATGGAACATCTCGTTCAAACGGTTCAGTAGGTGGAGAAATTACTAAACGCCTGGTACAAATGGCTGAACAACAACTAAATGGTGGTTTCACAAAATAATCTCCTCATCACACCTCCAATAATTAAATAAATGGATTGAAGAAGAAGTAGGATTTGTCCTACTTCTTCTTATTTTGTGTCAACGTTAGGATTACGTTTGAAAGGGTAGCAACACACATTTATACTTCAAGATTAAAAAATTAACACACTCAGCATTAACATGTAGTTCTATTATCTATATTTTTAAAAAAGTGGTAATACCGTGTTATCGACAAATGGGAGACAAATAACATGAGGGAAGACGATAACACGGCATCATCGTCAGCATAAACGTTGGAGACGAATTCACAATAAACGCTTAACTGTCGATTAGTGTTATTTTAATCAATATTATGTAAATTTAAACAGTTAGATGTTATTGTTGATTAGCAAGAAGAAAGACAAAATATTACGTAGAACATTATAAGGTGAATAATAACGATAACGAATATTAAAAATATAAAACTTTATATTAGAGAAAAACCTTTATTATCATCAGGCTACACAAAGTAGCCTGTTTTGTTATTGTCATAATTGTTGACGTTAATACAACCAATCCCTATACTAAAACAAGTTATCAATATTACATAAATTAGGTGAGCAAAATGGATTTTGATATTCAGTTTTTATCTTTCTTTGTCATTGATAGTGAGGGACAAGGAGAACAAGGCATGAAAAATTATAAGCATTATCAAACGTTAGATGAAGGATCGTATCTGAATCATCCGCTAAATGATTTTCTTGATGGTGAGCTTATGAAAATTTCAAAACGTAAAGTTGAAAGGCATCCAAAGTCAGAACAAGTCCCGACTAAAATTGGAAGGTTTCATGTTGAGGAAGGGTTTGGTTTAGCATCGAATCCAAACTTCAATCAATTCCATAAAATACGAACTGCAACAACTGCTGAGGAGTTTCAACATAGTTGCGAACAACTTGTTCGGTCGTATATGGATACAAGTTCGATTCGAGGTGGAGCCTTAATTGTGGCGAGAGCAAAATTAAATAAATATTTTGATGAACCGTTTGTTTTTGTTTTGAAATGTGATTTTGAACCGAAAGTTGCGACCATTACAGATGAAAAAAGCTTAATCCAACAAGTCGAAATGGCGATTACTACGAAAAATATGAAGTCTATTCAATACCCCTACATGCCAGAAGAAGGAATGGTCGAAGAGTGGGAACTAAAAATCCATCAATCGTCTCACTCCCGTTACTTTGAAGATTTCCTTAAGTTTGTAGAATATGAACGTTCCATGCCTGAAATCGTTAAAGATCAAGTGATTACGATGGCGAAGCAGTATTATGAAGATACAGGAATTATGCCTAACATAAAAATTACACAGCCTGAGGAAGATGAAGGTGCGGAAGGAGAAGAAACAGTAGAGACAGAAACGACAGAAACTGAAGATCAAACAGAAACGATAAATTCCGTAGAAGCAACAACAAAGACTGATACAGATTTTGCTATGACGATGGAAGTATGGGCGACAACCCCAAAACGTGAACTTCAAGAACAATGGTCCGCAGAACAGGTCATGGAAGCATCTTATCATTTAGTCGAACAAATTCCAGAGTTAGATTTATCCTTCAAATTAGATCATATAGGCATTAAAGCACTTCTTTCTGACTTCGGTGTCAACGTTCATATCGGGAAGCAAAATGGCCGTTACTATGTATTATTAGAAGGGGATAAGCTGGAGTTTGGTAAAGGGGCATCTCCCGTGGAGTTTTTAAGACCAAATGAGATGAAAGATATTATTGATAAAATAGGGAAGTAAAAGTACTATGGACCGTAGCTTATAAGTTTTGTTATTTTTTGTAGCATAGAAACTTATAGATAACGAACAATAAGCTTGAGGTGAAGCGTGATGAATAAAGAGATGACGACAGCTTTAACAACGATCGGTATTGCTCAACTTTTAAAAGTCCCATTAAATAAACAAGCGAACGGAACGTGGAATTGGAGATCGGTATTTGAAAGTGGGAATATGCCGAGTTCACATTCCGCTGGGGTAACAGCTTTAGCGACCTATATTGGGTTGAAAAAGGGTTTCAAAACGGTCGATTTTGCGTTAGCTGCAGTTTTTGGAATGATCGTTATGTATGATGCGCAAGGTATCCGAAGACAAGCAGGAGAGTTAACGATAAAAGTAAATCATTTAGATGAAGAAGTAGATAAGTTAGCAGGGCATGAATCGCATTCAGCCCATGAAGAAGAAGATCGTAAACTAAAAGAAATGCTTGGTCATCAACCACAGGAAGTACTTGGTGGGGCTATATTAGGTGCCTTTACGGGAGCAATTAGTTATTTTTTAAACGAAAAATAGAGGCAACCTCCATTCGGAGACTGCCTCTTTTCTTTTGAGCTATTATCTTTGTTTGTTTTCAACAGGTAGGCGAACGGTAACAGTTGTTCCTTGACCGATTTCACTGTCAATATGAAGAGTACCATTATGATTTTGGATGATTTTGTAAGAGACCGTCATGCCGAGTCCTGTCCCTTTTTCTTTCATTGTAAAAAATGGTTCTCCTATTTTTTGCAAACGTTCTTTCTCGATGCCACATCCTTCATCAGTGACTTGAATACAAACGCTACCTTGCTCTTGTGCAATCTTCACTTGTATTAAGCTACCTTCATTAGAAGCTTCAATCGCATTTTTAATAATATTAATAAAGACCTGTTTTAAGTGATATGCCTCACAATCGATAAGCGGGATTGTTTCATCGGCCTTAATATCGATAACTATACCAGTCATTTTCGCTTCTGAGGACATTAAATCAATGACACTTCTTAAGAGATTAACGACATTATTTTTTTCAAACGTTTCTTTTTGTGGTTTAGCGATTAATAATAATTCGTTTACAATATGGTTAATGCGATCCAGCTCATTGTCCATAATATTTAAATAAAAATCATTGTTACCTTTATTTTCATGTATTAATTTTACAAAGCCCTTTAGTGATGTTAACGGATTTTTGATTTCGTGGGCGACTCCCGCAGCTAATTGGCCGACAACCGAAAGCTTTTCATTTTTAGCAATGAGTTCTTCAGCTCTTTTAATGTCGGTAATGTCTCTACCAATGACAAACAGTGCTTTTCGTCTGCCATCTTTTTTAAAAAGCGGAACTTTGATAACTTGAAAAATTCGCTCTCCTTCTTCTAAAAAAAGCACTTCTTCAAATTGAATTGGTTTTTTCTTCGCCCATGCTTCTTCATCTGTATTTACACATTCTAAAAAATGCTCACGATAGCTAGGGTATAACTTACTTAGTTCAGCATCATTTTTCCCAGTATAGTCTTCTTCATTTAGGTCATATAGTTTATACCCAAAATCATTAATTTCAATCCAACGATTATTTCCATCTTTTATCGAGATAAAGTCTGACATTGCATTAATGAACGACGAAAGCATTTCTCGTTCTTCTTCAACTTTTTGCATTTTATACTGATTTCTAAAGAGAATAAAGAATAATAATCCAGAAATGATAATAAAAAACCAGCCTTTAAACGTTCTCCAGATGGTATCTAAGTTCTTATATTGTTCTATATGGGTAAGTAATAAGTCCGTAGTTAATATCCAAATGACCCCAAGTACAATATAAAGTATTGGAATTTTATAATACGGTTTTAATTTGAATAAGCGATTAATTGCTTTCATACTATCCGCCTTCCAGTGTCAATTCAACCATTATTATAACATTAACTACAAAAGGTAAATAGTCGAATTCTTCGATTACAGATAGATTCATTATATACAGAAATTACGAAACATTAGTACATTTTACCCTCTTTGTTAAGTATGTCTTTAAATGTAAAGTTTTGCTTCTAAAAAGGAAAAACAAATATCACGTAGTGTAGGAGGTTAATGAACGAGGAGTGAAAGACCCATCAGTGGGGAGAAGGTACCACCACTGATGGAAAGAATTACATTATCCTTCGCCGTCTGTCTGGCCAACGTGATTCCGTTGCTTAACTTTTTTTGATCCTTTCATAGGAGCAGGTTGTCCAGGGTTTTCTCCTTTTGGAGCATTTTTACGTATATCTTTGTATGAGTTACGCTCTGCCATTAGGTTATCCCTCCTTTTTGAACACGCATTATATAGTATCTAAAAACTTTATCCCGTTTATTCAAGGGTTGATGAATAAAGGAAGGTGAAGTAATGAAAAATATAATGAAATTAAAAGAGGAGGGATACAATGCCTTATCATAAAGATAAACAACAATCGTTCCAAGCAGCTGAACAAGCATTCGTACAGGCGCAAGAAGCAACATCTGATATTGATGCAACTAGAGCTGATTATGGATGGCATGTGAAAAAAGCGAAAAAAGAAATAGAAGAGGCTTTTACCCAAGTTAATAAAGCTTTAACGAATGCATCTGAGCATCAAAAAGAACAATTGCATAAATACGAGCAAGATCTTGAAGAGTTAAGAAGTCAATTTGAGGAGTAAATGATAAAGAGAGCCAACGATTGAGGTGGTTACCCCTAAAAGTTAGAGTTTTTATTATGCAGCTGATTGGCTGGGTTGAGTTCGGTATTCTACTGGACTTAAACCAGCCACTTTTCCTTTTGATCGTACATGGTTGTACCAGTAGATATATTCTTCAATCCGTCTTTTTAATTCTTCATAGTTTACTAATTCTTCCCCATAATACATTTCTTGCTTTAAAATACCAAAGAAATTCTCCATCGAAGCATTGTCTGCGCAGGTTGCTTTACGTGACATGCTTTGGAATACTTTATTTTCTTTTAATGTCCTCACCCATTGACTGTGCTGGTAATGCCAGCCTTGATCGGAATGGATGGTGGTGCGATAAGTTGCATGATTATTTATTATCTCTATTGTTTCTTTTAAAGGCTCCATGACAAGGTCTAACGTGGGACGTTTCTTGATTTCAAAAGCAATAATTTCCCCGTTATAAAGGTCAAGAATCGGATTTAAATATAACTTCTCTTCGTCTAGACATTTGAATTCTGTAATGTCGGTTACTAATTTTTGTAGAGGGATAGGTGTGCTAAAGCGGCGGGATAATCTGTTTTTCGCTATTCTTCCAACCTTCCCCTTATAAGAATTGTATTTACGAGATTTCCTCATAAATTTCACACACTTTAACCCCAATTCACGCATTATACGATACACTTTTTTATGGTTTATAGAATGTCCTAACTTCTTTAATTCTTTCGTGATCCGTTTATAACCATAACGTTCATGAAACTTTTTAAATAGTTCCGTAATGATTTTTTTAAATTCTGAGTCCGAATCTTCTCTGTCAAAGTTCCCGACATGATAGTGGTAGGTTGCTTCTGGAATTCCCACGACAAGGAGAATATCTTTTAATCGGAATCCATCTTCTTTGAGTTCGAATGCCACCTTTGCTTGTGCTTTTCGTGGAAGGCATTCTGATTCTCTCGAAAAGCTTTCAACTTTTTTAGGTAAGCATTTTCTAGTCGCAATAATTCATTCTCGCGTTCCAGTTCTTCTTCGCGTGTTAACTTCTTCTCTTCTTTTTCATTGGTTTATTGGTGTTTTTAGACATATAAGATCGCCCCTTTAATCTTGGTTTTAGGCCTTCTATCCCTTGTTCATTAAATGTTTTCATCCAACGGTGAATTAATGAAGGATTATTCAATCGAAATTGTTCAGCAGTTTCCTGAAAAGAAGCACCTGTCTCTACCATAAATTGTATCGTATCCATTTTAAATTGAACAGAGTAGGCACCTTTCATTTTTCTTCGCTTTAATCCCTCTATCCCTTTTATTTTATAGGCTCTTACCCAATCTTGTATTGGTGTTTGAGAGGGCATATTATATTTTTTCGCTAGTGACTTATATCCAAGATTTCCATTTAAATACTCGGTAACAAGCTTTATTTTAAATGCTTCACTATATTTGGCCATAAAAACACCCCCGAGAGTTAGATTTTCTACTCTAACTTTCGGGGGTCGGTACCTTGAAGGCTCTCTTTTTTACACGGCAAGACTACTGATTTTTCTTTTTCTTTTTATTATTTTGGCGTTGCTCTTCAGTCAAAGGCTCATTTGCCATTTCTTGACCAAATTTGGAATTATATCCAACGTCTTTTCCTTGTCCTTTAGCAGCATTTGCTCCAGGGATTATGTGATTAGACTTTCTTTTTGTCAATGAAATCACCTCCATTACAGTAGTTTTTCTAAAAACTTAATTTTAATTTCAAAAATTCATTTATTCTTTAAGAATCTTTTGCTATTCTAGAGTAGGGAAAGTGACAAGTAATGAAAAAAAGCGCTTTCGTAATTTTTTTTCCATTTTAGTTACTTTAATACCCCACGATTTCGACAACTTTGTCAATCTGTTATATAATAGTTTTGAGGAGGGAATACATATGACAAATAATACTTTTAACGCACGTTCATCTTTTGAAGCGAATGGTAAAAAGTATGATTACTATCGCCTTCAAGCATTAGAAGAAGCAGGTGTCGGTTCAGTCTCTAAGCTTCCTTATTCAATTAAGGTGTTATTAGAGTCAGTTCTTCGCCAAGAAGATGGTTTCGTAATTAAAAAAGAACACGTAGAAAATCTAGCAAAATGGGGTACTAGCGAATTACAAGATATCGATGTACCTTTTAAACCTTCACGAGTTATCCTTCAAGACTTTACTGGGGTACCATGTGTGGTTGACCTTGCTTCACTTCGTAAAGCAATGGCAGACCTTGGGGGAGATCCACAAAAGATTAACCCTGAAATCCCAGTTGACCTTGTAATTGACCACTCTGTACAAGTTGATAAAGCAGGTACAGCTGATTCATTGAATTTTAATATGGATCTTGAGTTTGCTCGTAACGGAGAGCGCTACCAGTTCTTAAGCTGGGCGCAAAAAGCATTTGATAATTACCGTGCTGTACCACCTGCAACAGGTATCGTACACCAAGTTAACCTTGAGTACTTAGCAAATGTAGTTCACGCTTTAGAACAAGAAGATGGTTCATCTTTAACATTCCCAGATTCATTATTTGGTACAGACTCTCATACAACAATGATCAACGGTATTGGTGTGCTTGGATGGGGTGTTGGTGGAATTGAAGCTGAAGCTGGAATGCTTGGACAACCTTCATACTTCCCAGTACCTGAAGTTATTGGGGTAAAAATTACTGGTTCTCTTCCAAGTGGAACGACAGCTACTGACGTTGCTCTAAAAGTAACGCAAGTGTTACGTGAAAAGAAAGTTGTTGGTAAATTTGTTGAGTTCTACGGTCCTGGCTTAGCTGAAATGCCACTTGCAGACCGAGCAACGATCTCAAATATGGCTCCTGAATATGGTGCTACATGTGGTTTCTTCCCGATCGATAAAGAAGCATTAAACTACATGCGCTTAACAGGTCGTGACGAAGAGCAAATTAAGCTTGTTGAAGAATATTCTAAAGCTAACGGATTATTCTACGTGCCTGGTGAGACGCCAGATCCAACATATACAAGTGTCGTGGAAATCGACCTTTCTGAGATTGAAGCAAATCTTTCTGGTCCTAAGCGTCCTCAAGACTTAATTCCGTTCACCCAAATGCAACCTGAGTTCAAAAGAGCAGTAACGGCTCCAGCTGGAACACAAGGTCTTGGTTTAACTGAAGATGAGTTCAATAAAGAAGTAACAGTTAAACTTGCAAATGGAAATGAAACAACAATGAAAACAGGTGCAATTGCAATTGCTGCGATTACAAGCTGTACGAATACATCTAATCCTTACGTATTAGTTGGTGCAGGGCTTGTTGCTAAAAAAGCGGCTGAAAAAGGCTTACAAGTACCAGAATACGTAAAAACATCATTAGCACCAGGTTCTAAAGTAGTTACAGGATACCTGCAAGACTCTGGATTACTTCCATACCTTGAGCAATTAGGTTTCAACATTGTTGGTTATGGTTGTACAACATGTATCGGTAACTCTGGACCTTTAGCTGATGAAATCGAAAAAGCGGTAGCAGACAACGATTTAACAATAACATCTGTACTTTCTGGTAACCGTAACTTTGAAGGACGTATCCATCCATTAGTTAAAGCTAACTACTTAGCTTCACCACCATTAGTAGTTGCTTATGCTTTAGCTGGTACAGTTGATATCGATCTTAAGAACGATGTAATCGGTCAAGATAAAGATGGTAAAGATGTTTACTTTGATGATATTTGGCCAACTGCTGAAGAAATTAAATCTGTTGTAGAACAGACAGTTACTCCTGAACTATTCAAAAGAGAGTATGAAAATGTATTCAAGAGTAACCCGCGTTGGAACGAAATTGAAACAACTGATGATGCTCTTTATAAGTGGGATGATGAGTCAACTTATATTGCAAACCCACCATTCTTTGAGAATTTATCACCAGAAGCGGATGAAATTGCACCATTACAAGGTTTGCGAGTAATTGGTAAATTAGGAGATACAGTAACAACTGACCATATTTCTCCTGCTGGTTCATTCGGAAAAGAAACTCCAGCTGGTAAATACTTAGTTTCTAAAGGTGTAGAGCCACGTGACTTCAACTCTTATGGTTCACGTCGTGGACACCATGAAGTAATGATGCGTGGTACGTTTGCAAACATCCGTATTCGTAACCAAGTAGCTCCAGGTACAGAAGGTGGTTTCACTACGTACTGGCCAACTGATGAAGTTATGCCAATCTATGATGCAGCAATGAAGTATAAAGAAGATGGTACTGGTTTAGTAATCCTAGCTGGGAAAGACTACGGTATGGGAAGCTCACGTGACTGGGCAGCTAAAGGTACAAACCTTCTAGGTATTAAAACAGTTATTGCTGAAAGCTATGAGCGTATTCACCGTTCTAACCTTGTGTTAATGGGTGTACTTCCTCTTCAATTCAAAGAAGGCGAAAGCGCTGATACTCTTGGATTAACTGGTAAAGAAACAATTGAAGTAGCAGTAACAAACGAAGTTAAACCTCGTGACATGGTTAAAGTTACAGCAACTGACGAAGCAGGTAAGAAAACAGAATTTGAAGTTCTGGTTCGTTTCGACAGTGAAGTAGAAATTGACTACTATCGTCATGGTGGTATTCTTCAAATGGTACTTCGTAATAAACTTGCAAGTGAAAGAACAAAAGCATAATAAATTAAGAAAGTGAGGCTGATCATTTGATCAGCCTCACTTTTTACTTTTTCTAAATGAAAAAACTGTCAGATATTTGCTTGTCGGATCTGTTCAAAGAATCTTTTTTAACTTACTTTTTAATGTAATACGTGGCACGATCGGTTTTGATCGTCATAAACTCTTTAGACGTTTCAAAGGATAAAAGTTGTCTGATCGGTAATTCGTAACTATTTAAAGGAAGTTTGGCTTTTCCATTTGAATGCACAACGGTTCCTTTTCCGCGTAATTGAATCGTGTACGGGTCAACATAATCATCTGTATCATCCGCTTGATGCACAACTTCTACTTCCTCAAGTGAAAGCGTATTGCGGTCTACATCATCTCGTTCATTTTTTTCAATTGAGAGTTGTTCCCCTTTCCAATCCTTTAAGTGATTGAGTATTGATTCAATTCCTTCATATGACTTTTCCGTCATTGTCAGTCCCCCTTCCATTTTACATTCATATTTTTTTCTAATTAAGCCAAACCTATGAACGAAATCTTAAACTTCTATGAAAGTGAGGAAAAAAGATGGGACGTACGAAAAAAGGAAATGCGAACGCAAACCGTAATAACAATGCGAAAAAGCAAGGTAAGCAAAATCATCAAGAAGAATTTGCTTCTTATGCAGAAATCGAAGCAGAAAAAATGAGTCGTGATAGTAAAAAGTAAGGAGAGAGCTTTAATATGACTGTTCAAACTCAGATGCAGCAAGCACTAGCCCAAGCACAGAGTGTTCAAGCAAGTCTAGTACAATTTTCGCTGGAAACAGAAAACCAACAAGCGAAACAGATGTTTGAACAATTAGCACAGCAGCAAAAAAATATTTGTAATTTACTTGAAGGTCGATATCAACAAGTGTTAAATGAGGAGCCGCAATTCAATCAAAACTCTTAATACTTCATTTAAAGAGTTGCGACAATGGCTTCTTTAAGTAATGCGGTTCTAAAATGATGGTGGCTGACTCCTAAGTGTTCAAATGCACCCGTAAGTAATTTGTGTATTTCACTTGGTTTGAGTCAGCTTCCTTATCGTAGAAAGGAGTAAATGATGCATGTTTGAGTTTTGGACGGGGGCACCAGATCTTCCTGTATATGGATTTTTAATACGCGCACTCATTGTATATGTATATGTCTTTATAATGGTTAAATTACTAGGTCAACGTTCTATGAATTCTATTAACCCAATCGACTTTATTTTCGGTGTTATCATCGGGGATATCGTCGGTGAGCCACTCTCGAGTGGTGACCTTCCTCTTGGAGGTCCACTAGCGGCTGCAGCGCTAATCGCAGGTTTGCACCTTGCATTGTCTGTTCTTGCTTTACATACTCCTCGTTTTAGGAGGGTCATTGAGGATGAACCGATCATTCTTGTTCGTCACGGTAAAATTTTGAAAAAGGAAATGAAAAAAGCGAAAGTGACAATCGAATCTTTATTAATGGACTTACGATTACTTGAAGCGGATTTAAAGGAAGTGGATTACGCTATTTTAGAAGCAAATGGTCAGATCAGTGTGATTAAACAAAGTCAGTATCAATCGGTTACGGCTCAAGATATGTCTTTATCAACGAATCCTAAAGGGTATCCAACTGTACTTATTGAGGACGGAAATATCATTTTAGCTAATGTAAAAAAAGTAGGAACTGTGGAGTGGTTGAGGGAACAAGTAACAAAACATGGCTATGGTAGCTATAAGGATATTTTTCTGATGACCATGGACGAAGGTGGACAAATTTATATAAGTCCTCAAGAAAATCAAACGTAAAGCATTATATGCAGTAAGTACTATATCTTGTTGGACCTAATACAAAGTAAGAGTTTTCTCACAATTATGTATAATTTCACTCTTTATCAGTAACAATAGTGATACTATTAAGGAGGAGTGATATTTATGAGGAAAGTTAGAAAATTATCATTTGAAGAACTAGTACAGGAAAATAAACGTGAGTTATTAAATGATAAAGAAGCCCTTGAGAAATTGGAAGAACGTTGGGAACAAAAAATACAAAGAGAAAATGGAGCCGCTTTATAATAAAAGGCGCTGTTCATGTTTAGTGTTGATTTTCCATCCTTTAGTTATACTGAAAGACGAGTGAACTACTTTCTCACGCTATATGTCGGTAAGTGTTGATTGTCAGGGGCTGTATATGACCATTCCACTTTTCTTATAAAAACTGCCACTTATGATTTGTTCCTTTTTTGCTTACATTATAGGTAAGGAGGGGGATACAATGGCAAAGTCAAAACATGCATTTGATCAGTTTCGCCCAAATCATTTAGGCACGCAGCCTAGGAAAAGTGACTCAAACAAAGGGAAGAAAATGAATACAAAAGGGAATGAGCATCCAGATTATGTTCCACCGAAAGGCTAAGATTTAATTTAAAAGTGCCAGTGCACCTCGTTTAATTCGGTAAGAAGTGCTATAAAGTTTAGCATTGAACATCGATAAGGAGGTGTCTGGCACTTTTGTCATGAGATGACTTTTTTACATAAACTATCGTAACGAAGAGTGAGCCATGCTATCATGAAGAAAATAGGATCTTAGAGGAGTATAGTTATGGCTAAAAATCAATATCATTTTTGTGCAACTTGTAAACATTTTAAGGTGCTAAAAACAAATGGAAAAACGAATTATTTTTGTTCACGTTTAGGGTTCGAGACGAAATCGAATTATCAGTTTGATTGTTGGGACCCTAAAGACAACGTGGTAAAGTTAATGCAACAACGTCGTGTTGAAACGTGATGAGATTCATCACTTATTGGGGATGAAAATGTCTTGTCTAATTACGCTAAAAAATAAATAATAAAACAAGAGTTAATAATGCGGAGTTTGAAAATTAGAAGGACGTGTTCCAAATTCGTACAAAATTAAATTTATCAACTCATCAACAAATAAGAGCGGTTGCTTTTGTTTTATTTGTTATTTATTTAGGTTTGCTTTTTTACGTCACCTTATTTGCTTGGAATTATGGTGCCTCACTTGGACCAGCTGGACCTGGTGGACGAAATTATAATATTATTCCTTTTCGAAGTATTTATCGTATTGCTGTATTCAGTAAAGACATCATGGACCCTATTGTCATCTTATTAGGAAATGTTGTTTTATTTATGCCGTTCGGTTTCTTATTGCCTTTTGTATTTAAATATTTTAAGAACGTTATTCTAAAGGTGACCTTTATTTCTTGTTTGATTTCAATATTCATTGAAGTGAGTCAATTTTTGTTTACATTGCGTGTTGCCAATGTGGATGACGTTATTTTAAATACATTTGGTGCATTTTTAGGTGTGATTATTTTTGTAGTTCTTAATTCCTTTAAAAAACGAATTATCTTTTTTTATAAGAAATAAGGAACCCTAACGTTATGTTTGGGTTCCTTGTTTTTATCGGCTAATTGGGTAATACACGTTTTTTCCATAACTTAAAACATCCAAAAACGATGACTACAAATAAGATATATAGAAGAAGTATTATAATTAGGTCACGGGGGTTAGTGACTAATGTATTTCCGACGATTGCAAATAACAGCATAGAAGGCATTTTACCTAAAGACGAGGCAATCGCATAATTCATAAATGATACGCGACTTAAGGCTGAATAAATATTCACAATGATTGAAGGAATAATCGGTATTAGTCGTGTTAGAAATATGACAAAAAATGCATTTTTCTCAAATAATACGGTTATCTTTTCAAGTGGTTTGTAATTACGAAGTATTGCATTTCCCCAATCTTGAAAGCTGTAACGAACCACAAGGAACATAATAATAGAGGCGGCTGAAGAACCAACCCAAATGACAAAAGCCCCTAAAGCAGGACCAAATGCAGCTCCAACTATTCCTCCTATAATAGGGTAGGGAATAATCGGAAATAAAGATAATAACGTTGCGACGATCATTGTTAAGAGTATAAAGTCTCTAGCATACATGTTTAGCCATGTTACTAATGAGTCGCCATATAAGTAAAGTAATAAGCCAATGATGACATAAAGTGCTAATGCACCTATCTTTTTTAACATTTGGGTCTCCTTATGTGATTTATGATAAAAATGAAGCGATCGAATAAACTTTTTTAGGTACTAAGGTAGTAACGATATCAATTATAACGAGACAAGCTTTTATTTAAAAGGATTTATAAAAAAACTTTTTACTTATCACAATAAGTTCACATTGTTATTGTATAGTGTATAATACTTACAAGAATACTTGGATTTAAAAAAGAAAAAGGAGTGCAAAACCGTGAAAAAAGTATTGTTTTTTATTGTAATCTGTAGCTTAATGATGCCCTTGCAAGTTTTTGGACATTCATATGTTGGCTCATCTTCACCTAATGAAGGAGAATTAGTGGAGGAACCATTAGAACAAATACAAGTAAATTTTGATGCTGGAATTGAACAACATACGTCGATTGAACTGGTTAATGAAGCAGGGGAGGTTATCCCAATAAGCGAACAATCGGTTGAAGCGCAGACGTTAACGGCAATATTAGTACAACCAATATATAGTGGGAACTATACCATTCACTGGACGGCTTTAGGAAGTGATGGGCATACTACAGAAGGTACTATTTCTTTTTCAGTCGATGCACCTGAACCTGATATAATTATTGAAGATGAAGAGGTTCCAGAGATTGCACAAGAAGAAAGTATATTGGAAGAGGAATTATCTGAAAATGAAGAGAGTAGTGAGGAAAATGTGCAAGAAGTTGATATGGAAGTAAACGAAGAATTTTCTTCGAATAGCGCTCTTTTTTTAATAATCGGAATTATAATACTAGCTGTAGCATTTATTTTGGTTCGTCGTCGAAAATAGAGAAGGGGGGATTGAATGTGATAGAAATTAGTCAAGCACTAATGTATGTGTTATTTTCGTTTTTAATAGGCTTGGCCTTGCTTTCGATAGTTTCGGATCAATATAGGCCTTTATTTATAGTGAAAAATAGTTGGGTCTATAGCTCAATTTGTATTATCCCCCTGTTGAGTCTAGTACCTGTGTTGTCCGTTTCTTACTACATCCATGTGCAATACGAAGCCCCGTTTGTTTCGACATTAACTCAAGTTGTGCTCGGATATAAAATGGGGCAAGCTTGGATGGTTACGATGTTGCTAGCTATTATTCTCGTAGCCATTTATTATTATGTGGATTATGCACGAACTTTCTTTGCAAAGATGCTTTTCTTTGTTTTCCTTCTTGCTTCTACGGTTTCCACTAGTTGGGCTAGTCACGCAGCCTCTTTAGAAGAGGCTGGATTTTTGTATAATGGGATGCATTTTATAGCCGCAACGGTATGGATGGGAACTATTTTTGTTATCAGTTGGTTTGCGAGTGAAAAAAATATTGAAAAGTGGTCTTCATTTATTCGCTGGTTTTCACCAATTTCAATCGGTGCCATGGCTATATTAATTATTTCAGGTTTATTACTAATGACAATCATTGTTCCAGAATACGTCAATTCTTGGGTGCTTTCGTATGGTCAGTTGTTACTGCTGAAGCATCTCTTAATCATTCCTATTCTTGTTTTTGGGGTAGTTCATGGATTTTTATTAAGAAAGAGATTACAAAAATTTGGTATTTCACGCTTCCGAAACACTTTAAAAGCGGAAAGTGTCGTTGGTTTGTTTATATTTGTAATTACTGCGATTATGACAGAAAGAGTTCCTCCACATGAAGTGGCTAGAACTTTGCAAATGACAGAACCTTCATACTTATTTCAATGGATTACAGGCGAGCATATTGGTTCGATAGTACCACTTACTTTCACGATAAACGTACTTTCAATAAGTTTATTAATTTTATCTGCCATTCTATTATCTTTTGTTATTTTTGAAGTACTTAGAGGAAAAGGCTGGATTCGAATTACTTTCCTATGTACATTATTTGCCCTAGTAACGATGGTGGGTCTAGTAGTTAGTACTCAACCATCAAGTGAGGGATGGATTGATGATCAGCGCTTTTCTTCTCCTTTGGAAGCTATACAATCGGAATACGATGGTAATGTAGAAGTATTAGTAGAACGTCAGGTAGGGAATGAACTGCTTGCTGTCGTTTACCACATCGATGATGATAAATTAGCAGCCAACCTACTGTATAAAGAAGGTGAGGACTTTTATAAAGTGAATGAAAGTAACTTGATGATCGGAGGGATCCCGATTAGTGAACTTGATCATAAAATTCGTACCTTTATTATACGTAATGGACCTTGGCTCGAAGATGACCAGCCTTTTACGTACGTGACGATCGGACATATTCGTGAGCCAGGTGAAGTTGAAAAGGTCGCTATTTATTTTGAAGGGGATACGAGTGAGACGATTGTAGAAAACAATACTTTTATTAATATTATCAGTGCGGATGAAGAATGGGATCCAAATCATCCGATAGAGTTTTTTAATAAGGATGAAGAAGTCATTGGTGGTTATATGAGAGGTTTTCTTGAAGAAGGTGTTTATTGCCATTAATCTCTGAAAAGTTACTTTACGAAAGGCTCCAGTAGGTTGATCTGGAGCCTTTCGTTTTTTTAGCTAGAGAGGCCAACCCCCACCAGGTCACTTACCTGTTAGGAAAAATAAGACAAACAAACCGCATATATTTCGTTTCCCGAAAAAGATGGTACAATAAATAAAATGAAAATAACCATGAAGTTGAGGGAATATGATGGAAAAACAAACAACACCTATTTTAACCTATATTATGTTGGCAATAGCAACAAGTACATGGGGAAGTGCATTTATTGCTGGAAAGGTTGCAATAGAAAGCTTTGAGCCAGCTACTGTTGCCTTTTTTCGTTTCTTAGGTGCCATGTTGCTTTTATTCCCAATTATGTGGATGATGGAAAAAAATCGACCAAAGCCAACAAAAAAAGATTGGGGTCTTTTTGCGTTATTAGGGCTTACTGGAATAGCAATCTATAATATTTGTTTCTTTTTAGCAAGCAAACATGCTCCTGTTATCAAAAGTTCTCTTTTTATTGCAGCCAATCCTGTTTTAATTGTACTTTTATCAGGATGGTTTTTAAAAGAAACGATCACCAAACGCCATATCGTTGGGATGATTGTAGCGTTATTTGGCGTAGCCATTATTATTACGAACGGACAACTCCTAGACCTAGTGAAAACTGGGTTTGAACCGATTGATTTTGTTTTATTGGGTGCAGTTATTAGCTGGGCTCTTTATAGTGTTTTAGGCAAAGTAGTTCTTGGGAAGTTTAGTGCGATTGTGTCGACGACTTATGCTGTATTTTTTGGCACATTATTTTTACTACCATTTGCCCTTTATGAACTAACGTGGTCTCAAGTGCAAGGGGCAACGGTAGGAGTTTGGGCTTCACTTCTACATATGAGCATATTCGTTACAGTTATTAGTTTTATCATGTATTATCAAGGAATAAAACAAGTGGGTGCTGCAAAAGCATCTATATTTATTAACGTAATGCCAGTTTCTGCTGTTATTATGGCAACAATATTTTTAGGTGAAACATTTACAATGGCTCATGGTGTTGGGGCATTATTCGTACTGTCAGGTGTGTATATTGGTACATATGTGAAAACGAAAAAACTAAAACGTAATACACCTTCACAAGAGGCAATGGTAAAATAAAGGAATAGATGAACTAGAGGTGAATACCTTGAACAATGAATTAAATATTTTAGTAGACGATATCAATAATAAAGTAAAATTGTGGCTAGACGGACCAGAACTCTTTGACGATGAACCATTAGCCCTACGTTACCTTACCTTTTTAGAAAATCGAACAGAACCTATCGCCAGACGACTACGTGCTTCATTATTATCCTTACTAGCCTTAAAAAGAAGTGAACGGTATAAGAGCGATGATCCGTTACTAACGAAGTGGTTAGATGAAGCATTAGCGATTGAACCAAATCAACCGATAGCGAATCGGATATTTATAAACCAGTTAATTTCAAAACTACAAGTAGATATTATCCCTGAACAGTTACCTCAAATTCGGGAAACTGACCATGGTGCCTCGAAGAAAAAGATCGCTCAAGATTATTTTCAGATTGCAAATCAATTCTTTTCTAGAGCAAACAATGTTAATGCCATATTGATAAAGGCTAGGCAATCTGCAGAGAAGTTAGACAAAAATGAGCACTTGGAAAAGATTAATGAACTTGAAAAAATTATTGCGGATTTACACGAGCCGATGCTGTCGATTGCAAAAGCAACTGAAGCGTATCAAGAGTCAGCTACGGGCATTTTTTACTCCGCTTCACAATTAAGTGAAATTCGACTTTCGATTAAGCGGGTCGAACAGTTAAAAGAAGTATGGCAAAATTCGATCCAACGGGAAGAATCCATACAAAAGGAAGAAGATCGATTCCCTCAATCGTTTCTTACACTAAATGAAATGGTCGGATTGTCGGAAGTTAAAGATCGGGTGAAGGGACTATATCATTTCCTTCAGTATCAACATCGGCGAAAAGAAGAGGGGTTTCATATTCAAGATGACCTAAGCTTAAATATGATTATTACAGGAAATCCAGGCACTGGGAAAACAATGTTGGCTCGCCTTCTAGCTAAAATTTATTATGAACTTGGAATATTGCCTCGCGAAGACGTCCTTGAAGTGGATCGCTCGCAACTTGTTGGAGGATTTGTTGGACAGACAGAAGAAAATACGTTAAAAGTGATTGAGAAAGCTTTAGGAGGCGTTCTTTTTATAGATGAAGCTTATAGCTTAAAGCGAGATGGTGCTGCAAGTAATGATTATGGACAATCTGTTATTGATACGTTAGTATCTGCGATGACAAATAGCGAATATGCGGGGAAGTTTGCGGTAATTCTGGCTGGTTATCCCGAGGAGATGCGTCAGTTTTTATGGGCGAATCCTGGACTAAGAAGTCGCTTTCCAGAATCTAACCATATCCATTTACCTAATTATTTAATCGATGAATTGTTATTAATAGGAGAAAGAATGGCACTAATAAATGATTATGTATTTTCGATTGATGGGTTAAAAGAATTACAAAAGAGAATTGAAAACGAACAAGTGGATGAAACCTTTGGAAATGCACGTACCGTGAAAAATATAGTGCTAGACGCGATCTTCAAAAAGGGTTCCCGAATAGATATGACGAAACCCTTAACTATCGAACAAATGACGATCCTTAACGGACAAGATGTTAAAAAAGCTCACTTGAACAAGAAGAACAAAAAGAAAGTGCATTAAAACGGTTATCTCAATTGATTGGTTTAGATGAAGTGAAAAAAGAAGTACAGGCATTAAGTTCGTTAGTTCGTGTTCAGCAACTACGTGCTGATAAAAATATGCGGGTGATACCTGTACAACTTCACTCGATATTTACTGGGAATCCAGGAACTGGGAAAACGACAGTGGCTAAATTATTTTCTGAGTTATTAAAAGAAATCGGTCTTCTTAAGCGAGGGCATGTTGTTATTGCTAGTAGAGCAGATCTTGTTGCAGGTTATGTTGGCCAAACGGCAATTAAAACGAAGAAAAAAATTCGTGAGGCTTTAGGAGGGGTTTTGTTCATTGACGAAGCGTATTCGTTGGCAGCAGGTGGAGAAAAGGATTTTGGACGGGAAGCCATCGATACGTTAGTTGAAGAAATGACCAAGCATAATGAAAATTTAGTCGTCATTTTAGCAGGTTATCCTGATGAAATGAAGCGTCTCATTGACCAGAATCCTGGTTTAGAGTCGAGGTTTAAAAAGTATATTCAGTTTAACGATTATTCAAAAGAGGAAATATTCGATATGGTTATGATGTATGCAACAGAATACGGTTACCAACTAAATAATCAGGCAATCAGTTATGTCCAGGAGGAACTACAAAATATTAGGATAACAAGCAATGGACGTTTTGCGGTAAATTTAGTTGAAAGAGCGATACAAATGCAAGCACAACGCATCTGTCAATTAAATGAAGATGCTATTGAAACTTCATTGCTTATGACATTACAAAAAGAAGATTTTGTAATATGAAGTGGGGTTCATTAAAAAGCAAATGTCTTCTAAATGGTTTTTGACAATTTTGTCAAAAAATTTTAAATAGAGGAGGAGAAATGAATGAAAAAATCAATTACAGAAATAGAAGTACGTTATAAAGAGACCGATCAAATGGGTGTCGTTCATCATTCAAATTATGTGGTTTGGTGTGAATTAGGACGGACACATTTAATTAAAAAATTAGGTTTTAGTTATGCACAAATGGAAAGAGACGGTATTTTGTCACCTGTGACGGCGATAAATTTAGCTTATAAATCTCCTGCAAGATATGGTGATACGGTCACAATTGAAACGTGGGTTGAACGATATGATGGTATAAGAGTAGTATATGGATATAACATTATAAATCAAGAAGGCGTTCAATGTGTGACAGGTACTAGTGAACATGTATGTGTAAAAAAAGAGTCGTTTCGCCCAATTTCAATTCGTAAGCACTTGCCTGATTGGCATGCTGTATACGAGCGTGAAAAAAAGGATGCAGAGTAAAAAAATTAATGGAATAGAAAGGAACCTCCTGCAGCAAAATAGATACGTAATAATCTTAAGGAGGAACCTTCATGGCTAAACCAGATAACCGAAAAAACAATGTAGAAAGACTACAACAAATGCGAGAAAACACAATCGAAAACATTGAAGCTGCCGAAGAAACACTAGCTCAAAGTGATATGGATGGTGCGGAAAGACAAGCAGTGGAGCAAAAAAATGAACGACGACGAGAAAGCATCAATGCATTTGAGGCAGAAATTAAAGATGAAAAAGAAGCTCGTGAGCGAGGAGAATATTAATAACAGCAAAAGCAGGTATTGTAACAGCAATATCTGCTTTTTTTGATTCTGAATAAAGAGTTGTTGCTTGCTCTATGTTAATTTTTAAAATTTTAAACTTACAAAGAGGAAAACAAACTTGTAAAATGTAATGGAAGATTTTTTTACAAAACTGCTGACAAAATTCATTTTGTAATGTATATGTTAAAAGGATGGAAAAACTCGTTGTCTTAGAAAAAAACGGGTAAATTATGACTAGGACGGAAAAGGTACTGGAGGTATAAAAGTGGCAATAACGCAGCAACAAGAAATTATGACAGCTCTACAAGTGAACCCTGAAGTTGACGCAAGTGTAGAGATTAGACGGAGAGTTGAATTTTTGAAATCGTATTTACTTCATACTGGAATGAAAGGGTATGTTCTCGGAATCTCTGGTGGACAAGATTCCACTTTAACTGGAAAACTTGTTCAGTTGGCGATCAATGAATTAAACAATGAAAATCAAGAACAAACCTTTACTTTTATTGCAGTACGTCTTCCTTATGGGGTACAACTAGATGAAAAAGATGCTCAAGATGCTCTTGATTTCATAAACCCCACCGAAAGAATTACCGTAAATATAAAACCTGCGGTCGATGCAGCTTATTCTTCTTTTACAGAAGCTACAGGGGCAACATTATCCGATTTTAATAAAGGGAATACAAAAGCGAGAGAAAGGATGAAAGTGCAATATGATCTAGGGGCTCATTTTCAGTGTTTAGTCGTTGGAACCGATCATGCTGCTGAAGCTGTTACTGGATTTTTTACGAAGCATGGTGACGGAGCATGTGACATTGCGCCACTATTTGGCCTAACGAAACGTCAAGGCAAAGCATTGTTAAAGGAACTAGAATGTCCTTCTCACTTATATCAGAAGACACCAACTGCTGACTTAGAAGAAAACCGACCGGCTTTACCTGATGAAGTTGCTCTTGGAATGACATATGAGCAACTAGATGATTATTTAGAAGGAAAAGAGGTACCACCTGAAGTTCAAGAAAAAATTGAGCGGCGATACGTAATGACTGAGCATAAACGTAATTTACCAGTGACTATATTTGATAATTGGTGGAAGGACTAATAATTCTTATAAAAGGCTAACCTGCTAAAAAGTTACCAAACAATGGCCAACATTAGTGAAAAACCATCAGTTAAGGTGAAATGAAGCCCTTTGCTGATGGTTTTTCACTTTTTTGTCATAAAAAAAGTGAATGATCAGCGTTTCCTCATCATAATATTCAATGGTTCTTATTTTAAACGAATTTTTGGAGAGGAAGTAAAACATGATTAAACAAAAATATATTATATTATTAGCGCTCTGTTCTTTATTATTTGGTTTTGCTGGTTTTTGGGCTGGGACAAACTATGCGGCTTCAACAATGACGGATGTGGAAGAAGTTGAAAAGGTAGAGGATCAACGTTTGCAAGTCGGAGATAGTGTAACGATTAATGGGGTGGATTTAACTGTTAATGATGTGAAATTAGATAGAACAAATGAGGAATATGATTACGTAATTGTTGATTTAAGTATTACGAATCAAAAAGAACATATTCATGAGTTTACGCTCCATAAATTGACCTTAGTGGATGAAGAAGGTTACGCTTATGAACATGATCATCAATACGACACAAAGGGGATATTAGGTGGTCAAATAGCACCACAACGAACTGTTCGTGGAGAAGTTGCTTTTTTTGTTCCTAGTAATGAAAAGTATGAATTTATTTATACAGACCATTTGCGAACTGGACAGGTGATTTGGTATGTTGATAGTAGTAGTATGAAAATTGTGAAAAGGGAAAAGGAATGATTAGATGACAAATGAGCATATAAATGCGGACTTACACATGCATTCAACGGCTTCAGATGGGGGATATAATCCAAGTGATTTGATAGAAAAGTGTAAGCAAGTGGGTCTTCAATATATAGCATTAACGGATCATGATACTACAGCTGGCGTTAAAGAGGCGATTGAAAAAGGGCGAGAACTAGGCGTTTTCGTAATACCAGGGATTGAATTTTCAACGAAATATAAAGGGAAAAGTGTACATATGCTTGGTTATGGGCTGGATTATGAAAATCAAGAATTATGTGAAATGTTAAAAGGTCAACAACGTATGAGAAGAAAACGACTAGATGTTATCATAAATAAATTAAAAGCAGTAGGTCTTATTTTAACCGCAGATGATGTGTTAGAGTTTGTCGATGGAGGAAGTATCGGTAGACCCCACGTAGCAAAGGCGTTAATTAAAAAGAATTATGTTCATGATGTTGCAGAAGCTTTTGAAAAATATTTAGCTGAAGGTCGTCCATGTTATGTTCCGAAAGAAAAAGAGATGACACCTGAGGAAGCAATCAATTGGATTCATCGAATGAATGGGGTTTCCATTATTGCACATCCTGTCTATTATGATTTAGATGACTGGATTGAAACTCTCGTTACTGAATACGGATTACAAGGTGTTGAAGTGTATCATCGCGATCATTCCAAAGAAGATCGTATTCATTATGAAAAGCTAGTAAAACAAATTGAAACAAAACATAACACAACGTTATTAAAAACTGGTGGTTCTGATTTTCATCATGAAGACTATGGGAGAGTTCGTGAACCTCTTGGAGTAACGAGAATTCATAACAACTACGCAAAAGAACTTATTGCTATGCTTGAGAAAAAGAATAGATAAGTCCCTTTCTGTTAGCTGGTTTATGGTAAAATATACAATAGGAGAAAAAAATATATTGGATACATAACCAAAAGAGAGTGAAGAGAAGTGCGCCTCATACAGATTGAAGAATATAATCAGAAAACAATGGAGCTTGCAAAACCGATTCACGATGTAAAAGGAAGAGTCTTATTAGGAGCTGGCCATCGAATCCATCCTAAATATATAGAGAAACTAAAAAATTTGAACATTAAATATATGATCATTGAAGATGCGATTTCACAAGGAATAACATTGGATGAAATGGTTGATATGCCAACATGGATTGATGCTATTCAATGTGTTCAATTGGCATATGAAACGGTCAAAAATAAACAAACGCTTCCGTTTCGTGAGATTCAAAAAATCGCAATTAAGTTAATATCTGAGGTAAGAAATCGAAAAGTTGTGATGCTAGCTCCTTCAACTGCTGCAGCTGCAGAAGTACAGGAGCATGCTCACTGTGTCAATGTTACATTAATCGCGCTCCAAATGGGGAGATTTCTCAGATACAATGAACTTCAGTTAAAAGATTTAGCGTTTGGTTGTTTAGTACACGATATTGGAAAAGTAATAAGTGAAACTAACGAAGTACATCCATTAAAAGGATTTAATTTAATACGAAATGTGAGAGAAGTAAACCTAGTTTGTGCCCATATTGCTTATCAACATCATGAGTGGATTAATGGAGAAGGCCACCCAAGAAAAATAGCAGGAAGTGCTATTTTGGAATTTGCTCAAGTCTGTGCAATTGCTAATGAATTTGAGCATCTAATTTCTAAGGAACGAATTAGCGCCTATACTGCGATCGAAATGCTTATGACGAAAGCTGAAAAAGTGTATTCTCATAAAGTGATCGATGCTTTGTTCAAAAGTGTTCCTTCTTATTTACCAGGTATGTGGGTGGAATTAAATACAGGTAAAGAGGCAATTGTTACTAAGATTGAAACACATATTCATCGACCTTTCGTTCGGATCATTGAAAGTGGTGAAGAGATTTCTTTAGAAGACAACTCAACGCTAATTATTACGAAAGAGCTGTCTTCGGTTGAATAAGATGAAATTTAGTTTTCACTATTATTGCTTAAATTGAAGTGACTTGAGATAAAGATTTCGTTTAACGCTTGGGAAGCAAGTTGGTCTGCTTCCCGATTTTCTTTTCTAGAGATAGATGTAAAGTTTATTATGTAACCAAGTTGTTTGGTTTTCTCTTCAATTCGATTAAGCCAGCGTTCCAAATCTGCCTCATAACATGGCCATTCATTTGTCAATTGGTTTATGACAACCATTGAATCGCCTTTAATCGTTAGCTCTGTGTGGTGGATTTCAAGTTCTTCTAATTGCAATAACAAATACCATAATGCAGCATATTCAGCTTCATTATTTGATTCGATTTCTTCTATTCGTTCATTTTTACGAACTCGATATTTGTGCCCATCTTTTTCGTAATAGATAACGATACCAAGGCCAGCTATGTTTGTGGATTTATCAAAGCCACCATCAAAGTAAGCAACAATTTGGTCAGGTTCCTTCGATTTTTTTTCTATAAACTTTTCTAATTCTTTTTTTGTCCATTCTGAATCCAATTGGTCATAAAATCGAAGCTGTTTCACTCTGCCTGTTTTCTCTATATCTCTTACAAAAAAAAGAGTATCTTGAATAGTCATAAAATCAGTGGTGAGTACATACGTATTTTTTCCTTTAGGAACTAGGTAGTGCCATTCTAATCGGATTTTCATTACGATCCACCTCAATTTTGAAAAGTCTTAACAAAAAAATAATTGCGAATTATATAAAACCATGATAATTTAATAAATTAAAAGGGTAAAGTTTTATTTTGTATTCAGGTTGAAAAAAAGCGGACAAAGTCTTACACGCGAAGATTGGTACAGACTTCATTTTGTCAAAAACTTATGGACTGTAGTAGGGAAAGGTTTTTTCATTGTAAACCGAGAAGTGAGCAAACGAAGTTCTTCACAGCTATTATCCCTATACGGTTTCAAACGATCTTAGAGCATCTTTTTTAAATTTTTGTTGAGAACTCGATTTACAAGTTTAATTCCTTGTTTTATTAGGATAAGTTTAACTAATTTACGAATTACTGGTGCATTCATATCTACAATTCCTCCTATCATGTATTTATTGTATAGGATGGATGATTATCTATAGATTTATCCCGCTATAAAGGAGATAGAAAAATGCCAATTAGAGTTCCAGATCATTTACCAGCAAAAGAAATATTAAACAAAGAAAATATCTTCGTCATGGATGAGAGCAGGGCTTATAAGCAAGATATACGTCCATTAAAAATTGTTATCTTAAATTTAATGCCAATAAAAGAAGTGACAGAAACACAACTCCTTCGTCTGCTAGGAAATACACCTTTGCAAGTAGATGTTGTTTTTATTCATCCAGATACACATAAATCAAAAAATACTTCGGAAGAACATCTCTCATCATTTTATAAAACGTTTGATGACATTAAGAACCAAAAGTTTGACGGGATGATTATTACGGGAGCACCGATTGAAAAATTAGTTTTTGAAGAAGTTAATTACTGGGAAGAGCTAAAACAAATTATGGAATGGACAATCACCAATGTTACCTCGACACTTCATATTTGTTGGGGGGCACAAGCCGGTTTATACTATCATTATGGTGTACCGAAATATCCGCTTGAAAAAAAGCTGTTTGGCGTATTTGCTCATCAAGTTAACAATGAATCCAATGTAAAGTTATTAAGGGGATTTGATGATGTATTTTTAGCTCCTCATTCTCGTCATACAGAAGTTAGAAGGGAAGATATTGAAAAAGTTCCTGATCTTGAAATTTTAAGTGAGTCTAATGAAGCAGGCATCTATATTGTGGCTTCAAAAAATGGAAAACAAATTTTTATTTCGGGACATTCGGAATATGATTGTACGACGTTACAAGATGAGTATGAAAGAGATGTAAATAAAGGTCTCAATATTGATATGCCGATCAATTACTTTCCAAATAATGATGCCAATTCAAAACCGTTATTACGGTGGCGAGCACATTCCAATTTGTTATTTTCAAATTGGCTAAACTATTATGTCTATCAAGAAACACCATATGATTTAAATAATTAAAAAAAATAAGGCTGACTCCAAAAATAAAAATGAGTCAGCCTTATTTTAATTCTGTCCAAATGGCGCTAACATGATATTCATTGTTAACAACCTTCTCAAGCGAACTCGTTCCAGGAAGCTGGAACATCGGGGAATTAGATGGAGTTTCGACTCCACCTGATTAGAACTTCCCACCTACGTTACGCTAAGAGGTGGGGGTTTTTACTCTAAGAACATAACCAGGAAAAAGCTGTGAGTTTTTGTCACCATTTAAATTATTTTGCATAGGTTTACAATAGGTTAATGTCTATTTTATTAATAAACTTATGAACTAAACAATGTACAATTAAATGATCTCAAGGATTAAACATGTTTTTTGTCACCTTTATCAAAATTTTTTAGGTGGAGGTTTATTTATGAAGATGCATCGACGGTTTTATGTAAGCGGACATACAAGGGTCGGATATTATTCAGTCTTACCCGAGTTAGCTAAAAAATTTGAATGTTTGTTTGTGTTAAAAGGGCTTTCTATGAAACAAGGGCATGAAACAATAAAAAAAATAGGGAATGCACTTAAACAAAACCATCATTCGATCGATTATTTCCATAGTCCAAGTAATAATGATTATGTCGAAGGATTACGTATCCCTGAGTTGAAGCTAGCGGTCGTCACATATGATATGGTAAAAGATTTAAATACACACTTTGAGGAGCAAAGTGTTATTATAATTAACTTTAACAAAGCACTAGATGAGGAAAAGGCGATACAATTTAAAAAGCAAATCAGTCAACTACAAAATGAGCGGGCTTATCAAATTCAACTTGCGTATGAGCGCTTTTCGCAAGCAAAAGAGCATCATGAAATGAAAGAGCAAATCTATTTGTCTGCTATGGACTTTTCAAAAGCTGATGAGGTAACAGATAAACTTAAAAAGGCGATCTTTCAATCTAAAAAAGGGAAGAGAAAGACAAGGACAAGTGAAGAAATTTTCTTTGGGGCAGCTACTCCAAAAGGAGCAGTGCACTTTATTGAAGAGTTAACTTCAGAATTAAAAACGAGATATATTATAAAAGGACGGTCAGGTAGCGGGAAGTCAACATTAATGCGAAAAATAGCAACTGAAGCCATTCACCGTGGTATGAACGTTACGTATTTCCTGTGCGGGTTTGATCCTTCAAGTGTCGATATGATTATAATTGAAGACCTTGGAATTGCGATCCTTGATGGAACGGCACCACATGTTATTAATCCGACAAGTGATAGAGACAAGGTGATTGATATGTTCGAATTTTGTATTGATCCAAGTATAGAAGAGACGGATATGTCAGTCATTACACAATGTGATACTAACTATAAAAGTTGTATGAAGGAAGGAACAGCACACTTAATGAAAGCAAAAGAAGTTCAAGACGTTATCGATGAATATTATGATCTAATTACTGTGAAGGAGCAACTAGAGATTATTCAAAACGACGCAATTCAAAAACTGATTGAGCCATTAAATCAAAATTAGAAGGCTGTGGCTGACTCCTAGCTATGGGTATCAACTAACCATCAGTGGGGGAAGGTAAACCATCACTGATGGAAGTTTCACTATATAAGCTACATTTTCCAATTCCTCTATAAGTTTCTCTTTTGAACACCAACTCGATCTTTTAACGGACCTGGGTCAACATGAAGATCGTTGTGGTCATCGTCACTAACATCTTCCATTACAAAGCCATCACCATAATCTTTAGTGTATTCTAAGTCGATTTTTGCTTCTAAACCATAATCCTTCGTACGTGGCTCGACAGTAATTCTTTTATTATTATTTTTCATGCTAACCCTCCATTACTTAATCAAACTTCATTATAGTTTGTTAAAATTAAGGTAATCCTATACGATATAAAAACGCATTGGGAGGAAAGGTCTCAATGGAAAAAACGTATCATGAAATAGTGGAAACAAAGTTAGTAGACGGTGTAAAAGTTCACTATGAATATTACTATCATGAAAATCATTTAAATCGGCCAGTTATCGTTCTTATCCATGGATTTGTTTCATCAACTTATAGTTTTCGGTATTTGATTCCTTTATTAGTCAAACATTATCCAGTGCTTGCGGTAGACTTACCTGGCTTTGGTCAAAGTGAAAAATCGACTTCCTTTGTTTATTCTTTTCATAATTATGCACAATTAATTTTCACAATCCTCACAATGTTAAAAATTGATAGAGTTGTACCTGTAGGTCATTCTATGGGGGGGCAAGTTGGCCTTTATATGGCTAAATTGAAACCAATTCTTGTTGAGAAAGTGGTCTTGCTCTCTAGTTCAGGCTATTTAAAGCGAGCAAAATGGAAGTTTCGCTATGCTTCTTACATTCCTTTAGCTCCGCATATGGTGAAACGGTGGTTTGTGAAACGAAATTATAAAGATGCCTTAACTTATGTAGTCTATAATAAAACAATTGTTAATGATGATACTGTGAGTGAATATGCGAAAGCATTTGAAGATGATCAATTTTTTCATTCTTTAATTCGGATCCTCCGCCATCGTGAAGGTGATTTATCCGCCGACGAGTTAAATGAAATCAAACAACCTGTACTAATATTGTGGGGAAAATATGACAAAGTAATTCCTACTCAAATTGGTAAAAGGTTGCAATTAGACATTCCTAACGCAAAAATTTTTATTTTTGATGAAACAGGTCATTTAGTAACAGAGGAGCGTCCAAAAGAATCAGCTGAACAAATTATCGAATTTTTAGATGGACTCAGAGCGGATCCAAGTTCAAAAATATAGTTGGTATGCTATAATATGATTGTCCTAGTTGTTGGTAACTTGGGAGGTGTTAATTTGGATGCATTAGATGTCATTATGAATAAAGATAAAATTATTCCCTATTTTCAGCCAATTGTTAGTGCGGATACACAACTTGTTATTGGTTACGAGGTGTTAGCTCGTATTGAGTTAGAGGATGGCGTAAAGAGCTTAGGGTGGTTTTTTAAAGATCACACCATTCCAGATGAATATCGGCAAGAGGTAGATGAATATGTATGCAATCATGCACTGGAGAAGTTCCTAGCACTTGAGAGAGAGGCTAAGCTTTTTATTAATGTCGATATGAATGATATTTTAGCTAATGATGGTGAACGGCTAATCAAAAATTTAAAATCGTTTGAAAGTAAAGGACTTCTGCTTTCAAATATTGTTATTGAATTTACGGAGCAAGACTTCAATGGCGATTTTTCGTTGTTAAAACATTTCATAACTTATATCCAAAGCCTAGGAATCCAACTAGCGATTGATGATGTTGGGAAAGTAGGTAGTAACTTAGATCGGATTGCTCTATTAAAGCCGAATATTGTAAAAGTAGATTTAGAGTTTCTAGAGGGGGATGCCTTTCCTCAGTTATATAGAGATGTACTTTATTCTTTGTCACTTCTTACAAGAAAAATAGGAGCTACTTTAATGTTTGAAGGCGTCGGTAGTTTCAATCAATTGAATTACGCATGGCGAAATGGTGGTCGGTATTATCAAGGGTTTTACCTTTCAAGACCGAAACCGACGTTTCAAGAAGTTGATTTTTGTAAAGACTCATTAAAAAAAGAATTCCATCATTTTATTCATTATGAACGTAAAAAGATTGAGGCGCAGTTAGTATTAACTGAAAAATTAGGACAGTTATTAAAAAATTCGTTAAAAAAATTGAAATCATTTTACAACTATGATGATGTGGTCATGCACATTTCCAAAGAATTAAACGAAGTATCTTTTCGAATATATATTTGTGATCATGACGGTTATCAGCAATCAGGAAATGCGGTTAAAGGTGAAAATAACCTATGGAGATTAGAAGAGGGCAGCAGGTATAAGAACTGGAGTTGGCGGCCGTACTTTTTAGAAAATATCGTTCGTATGAACTATGAACGTAAAGGTTTATTATCCGATCTCTATACAGATATTGAAAAAGATGAAATGATAAGAACGTATTCATTTCCAATAAATGACCAACTATATTTATTTGTCGATATTCCATACAATTACTTGTTTGAACAAGATGGTTTAATTTAACAAAAGATAACGGCCTTTAAATCAAATATGGTTTTGAAGGCTTTTTGTTTTTTTCTGAAAAGTTAATTATTTGTAAAACTATAGTCAATTGCGTAGAAAACCTTTATCCTTATATGGTGAGCAAAATAGTTTTTTGGGACACTAGAAAAGCTCAATTTACTCGAACAGCAAGAATAATCTTTTATTAAGAGTATGCGGAATGGTTGAACGCATCTTCTTTCTGTTAATTGAAGGGAGTGAAATAGAAATATGATACCAAATCAATCTGTATTTAAGCTCATGGCTTATTTATTTTTTGCGTATGCAATAATGAACATTGTTATGAGTTATATGCCTATATACTTTACGTATCAAGGGATTAGTGCGAGAGAGCTTGGTATTCTTTTAGCAGTAGGACCGCTCGCTTCTATTTTCGCACAACCGTTTTGGGGTTATATGAGTGATAAATTTAAATCAATTAAACGGATTTTACTTATCGTCGTTGTGGGGACGTTAGCTACTGCACTTGTCTTATTTCAAATGAATAACTTTACTGGATATACGATCATGATGTTCGTATTATTTTTATTTTTAGCGCCAGTCACAGCATTAGGGGACAGTCTTTCGCAAAAAACAGCTCTTCAACACAAAGTGAATTTTGGACGAATTCGGATGTGGGGCTCGCTAGGCTTTGCGGTTGCTTCATTATTAGCAGGTTACTACTTGACCTTTGTCGGGATCCAATTCATTATGTATCCAATTTTATTCATGACAATATTTGCGTTATTATTTGCGTTTTTACTTCATGATGTTAAAACGACGAATAAGCCTGTAACGATATTACATGCAGTAAAATTAGGGGCGAATCCACGTCTGTTTGCATTTTTATTAATTATTGTTTTTGTTTCAATTACCCATCGAGCAAATGATACGTATCTTGGTATTTTTATTACTGAACTAGGTGGAAGAGAATCAATAATTGGCTGGGCTTGGTTTATTGGTGTTGTTTCTGAGGCGCTCGTTTTCTTTGCTACGGCATTGTGGTTTAGGAAGTTTAAGCCAATTACGTTCTTGATGATTTCAGCTATTTTATATAGTATACGGTGGTTTTTGATGGGGGCTGCGACGACACCAGAAACACTTCTTGTATTACAAGCATTGCATGGAGTAACCTTCGGAATTTTTTACATTGCAGCTTTTCAAATTGTTTCTAAGCTTGTACCTGAAGAATTGCAAGCGACAGGCCACGTATTATTCATTACGACGTTTTTTGGAATATCAGGTATCATCGGTGCCTTTGTAGGTGGTTTAATTATTCAAAGCACTGGTGTCGCACAGCTATATAGTTATTTGGGCTTTTTATCGCTTATTGGATGTATCGGCTTACTAATTTATAAGTTTATAACAGAACATCGCTTTGGAAATGCGATAGAATATTCGAAATCATAGGGGCTGCTCATTGAGTTGCCTCTATTAGACTTTTCAAGGCTATATAAGGTAATATTTTATAGTAACTCTACACAGATGACCAACAAGTACATTATTGTTGAATAAGATGAACGTCTTAACGATATGGATGATGGAGGTGAGGGAACGTGCAACTACCAACTTCTCTTCAAGATGAAAATGTATTTATTAATAGTATGGAATTGGTGCAAGTCTTACATGGAATTAAACGAACGTTAGAGAACGATGACTATAAAAATAGTAAGATAGATGAAATCACAGAAAAAATAGAAGGACAACAGTACGGGATTGCGTTTTGTGGTCATTTCTCAGCTGGGAAGTCTACACTTATTAATGATTTACTCGGTGAATATCTCTTACCTGCGAGTCCTATTCCAACAAGTGCTAATGTTGTAAAAATGATGAGTGGTTTACCAAGGATCATTGTTGAGTTTGCTACTTCAACAAAGCAGTCAATCAATGGTATGTATGATCATGAAGTCATTCAACAATATTGCAAAGATGGCGATAATGTAACGAAATTGACGATTTATAGTGATCAGCACGGACTACCTAAAGATTTATTTATCTTGGATACTCCAGGAATTGACTCTACAGATGACGCACATAAATTGGCAGCTGAATCAGCATTACATATTGCAGATATAGTAGTCTATATGATGGATTTCAACCATGTCCAATCGGAAATGAATTATACATTTCTCAAGGAAATGAATCGACGGTATAAAAAGCTTATTATAGTAGTGAATCAAATTGATAAACATCAAAGGGCAGAAATGAGTTTTGAGGAATTTAAAACTCATACGATACAGTCCATTGAAAATGAAAAAATTACGTTTGAAGCGATATTTTTTACATCGGCAGTTAATCGATTGTATCCGAACAATGAGTTGAATAAATTGAAAAGCTACTTAGAACAGGTAATTGCTAAGCGCCAGCAACTATTACCCGTTAGTGTATGGAAAGAAGTATTTTTCCTTTTGACAGAATATGAACAATGGCTGAGAAGTTCATATAAGAGTCGCTACACTCAATTTCAAGAATTGTTATCACCGTATCATATATACGATGAATCTTTCTTGCGAGCTGAATTAGAACAAATGAAAATGGCAACAAAGCCGCATTCAGAAGTCATTGAAGAATGCGAAGAGACATTCTTACTTCAGTTCAATACACTACTTAACAACGCTAATTTAATGCCATATCATACACGGAATTTAGCAAGGGATTTTCTAGAAGCTGAACAAATCGGCTATAAAGTTAGAGGATTATTTACTGCGAAAAAGACGAAGATGGAAAGAGAAAGAAGACGCGAAGCCCTATTTCGTGAGCTTAACGATAATGCAGTAACATATATTGATATTCATTTAAAAGATATGTTTTTTAAACTATTAAAAAACTATCAAATAAGAGATAACAATCTTATCCAAGCAGTCCATAAATTTGCAGGTCAATTACAATTAGATGTTATCGTAAAGTCACAGAAAAAAGGTGCGTTATATACTCACGAATATGTACTAAACTTCTCGAAAACATTAATGGAAGAAGTGAAACTTCATTACCGAAAGAAAGCGAATGAACTGCTAGGACTAACAATAGAAACGTTAAATAAAACGCTACTCCATCAAACGAAAGAGAAGATTAGGAAACGGGATGACTTAGAGAGAAAGATGGCAGCATGTGTTGGTATTCGCGAAATGAATGAAGAGATAGAAACTAAAGTTCGTAAAATAGTAGAAAAATTAGAAGCAATTGTGGATCACAGTGGAACTAATTCAGTATATGAAAACTCTTTAATTTCTTTTAAATTTAAGGAAAGATCCGAAACGAAAGAACAAAAAAGAAAATGTATCAATTTAAGTGAGTTAGGCAGTGAGAGAGTCGATGTTAAGTCCCTTCATTTCAAGGATGAAAAAGAACGCAGATTGCGTGCTGCAGTCCATATTGAAAACATGGGTAAGATTATTGAAAAACTTCCGAGTATGAAAAGAATAGGAGAAAACTTCTTCCAACAGAGCAAAAGGCTAAAAGAGAAGAAATTTACGATTGCTTTATTTGGAGCCTTTAGTGCAGGAAAGTCTTCATTTGCAAATGCTTTAGTTGGAGCTAATGTTCTTCCCGTATCGCCACATCCAACTACGGCGACAATTAATCGAATTTTACCACCGACAGATGAGGACCCGCATGGGACAATCTACGTTTTTTATAAGAAAGAAGAACTCGTTTTATCTGAAGTTAATGAAGTTTTACGGATTGTAAATAAGTCGATTGCGTCGCTAGATGAGTTGAAATTACTGTTTGAAGAACGAGAAAAGAAACGAAAAGAAGTTGAAGAAAGTGATGATGAAGAAAAAAATGAAGACGAGCAAGCGGATTTATTTGAGCTACTTAATCCAAATCAATTGCAATATTTAACGTTTATTATGGAAGGCTACCATGAGATGAACGAGCGATTTGGTAAGAGCGTTTCAGTTTCAAACGATAAATATAAAAAACTAGTCGCAACTGAGCGGTTTGCGGCATGTATTGAACGCATTGATGTATTTTACGATTCACTAATCGCTAGGCAAGGAATTACTCTTGTCGATACGCCAGGGGCAAATTCGAGCCATGCGAGACATACAGAACTTGCTTTTAATTTTATTAAGCATGCGGATGCGCTTGTTTTTGTGACGTATTATAATCATGCATTTTCTAGGAGTGACAAGGAATTTCTCATTCAATTAGGGAGAGTCAAAAATTGTTTCGAAACAGATAAAATGTATTTTATTATTAATGCAGCAGATTTAGCACAAAGCCAAGAAGAGATGAAGCTTGTAACCTCTCATGTTGAGAAAAACTTACTACAATGTGGGATCCGTTTTCCACAAATCTATCCTGTTTCAAGTCAACTCGCGCTCCTTGCAAAAGTGGAAAAGCAGCGCCCACTAACCAAGGATGAAAAAGAGCAATATAAGATGTTTCTCCAAGATGACAAAGAGAGAAAAGGATACGAATATTCAGGAATAGCAGCTTTCGATGCTTCATTTTATTCTTATATTATAACAGAGTTAACCAATGTAGCGATTCGAGCAGCAGATGAAGATATCATTCAACTGAGTCATACATTAAAAAAATGGTATGAAGATGCAAACAAAGGTGAGGCATCGAAGCGACTACAACGAGATACGTTACGACAAGTGATTGCAACAAAAAAAGCAGAAATTATTTCGGAAAGTTTCGGAGTGGAAGAACAATTCGTTCGTCAAGAAATCCAAGAGTTATTTTACTATGTAAAACAAAGAGTATTTTATCGCTATTTTGATGAATTCAAAGAATTGATTAACCCTACCAATTTCACGAATGAGGCTAATTTTAGTCAGCAGTTGCGTCTAGGAGTTCATGGTGTTCTCCAATTTTTATCACACGACTTACTTCAAGAGTTACGAGCGACAACTTTCCGGCTGGAAGTGTATATCAAAAAATGTTTAAATGATATCGAAATGCATATCGTTGGCCATATACTAAAAGAAGATGATTTCTCACTATTACGGTATGAGATGACGCCGCTTGAAGAAGTGAAGTTTCAATCCTTTTCTCCTATTCAAGTATCCGACTTTGACGAAGAAATGAAAGAATATGTTGATATTAAAACGTTTTTCATTGATAAGGGTCATCAACGATTACGTGATAAGGTGGAAGAACGATTAAGGTCCCCTGTTGACGAATATTTACAAACGTTTAGAGATGATTTAGAAGAGATCGCGCTAAATTGGTTCCAAGCTGAAGTAGCAGCATTAAAATCTCATCATATTTCAGAGCTTGAACAGTATGAACAAGAAATAGAGCGGGTATTATCCGACCAAACACAGTCTATATTAATCGACAAAGTAATTAGTGAGGTTGGGAAAGAGCATCGTCAACTCACTACATATGTGGAGTGAAAATTATGTAATCGACATAAAAATTGAGGAGGAATCATTATGGAAGTAATTATAACCGATAGTGCCTATTCACGATTGGTATCAGAGTTTGAACAAGAAGCGATTGAATTACGAGTTCTAGCAATTGATACATACGAATGCAGTACGATGTTAGAATTTCAACTTGCTCTAGATGAGCGAAGAATAGAGGATACAGTCATTACATGTAAAAAAGTTAACGTTTTACTTGACCAAAAAGCAATAGAGGAGATCGGTCACTATTTAAAGGTTGATTACTATGCAAATCAAGGCTATCGTCTCATTAATTCAGCACAAACATTAGCCTACGGATTACGAATAAAAAAGAATAATGTGTAATAAAATCTTGAAGCTAACTCAAATTAAATATCAAGATTAACTATGTTTGAGTTAGCTTCAACTTCATTAAACTTTTGTGGCTGTTGTGAACATTGAACTTACAGATTTAACAATAGGTGAAATTTGGTTTACCGTTTTAACAACTTGGTCAACGGTTTGAAATGTTTTTGCAATATCAAAGTTTCCATTTGGTCCTTTAAAGGCATTAAGGAATCCAGGACCTTGCTGACCATAAGGATGTTGCGTTCCATAAAAGTTCGGACGGTTATTAACTGGGTAATTGGGTGGCCAATTTTGTTGATAAGGTAAGTTATGATTCGGGTTCGGATAAGAGTACATCTCATGTGGATGATAACCACTTTGGTATTGATTTTGGTAATAATTTGGTTGCTGGTAGTATGGATAGTTTTGCATCATAAATGGTGTTTCATTATAGAAATTCAATTTAACCCCTCCACTAACAAACGTTATTCAATGTCAATGACATGACGACGGTTTGGAACTTTTATTGTTAAAAGTCCGTTTTGGTATTTTGCTTTTACATCTTTTTGAGTGACAGGAAATGGCAGTGAGATGACGCGCTCTTTGACTTGAGAAGAGTATTGTTGTGAAACGTAGTGGTCTACCTCGTTTTTTTCTTCAATAAATTCCTCTTCTTTTACACCGATTTTGATGTGACTTTGATATACATCTAAGATGATTTGATCTTTTTTAACACCGGGTAATTGAGCTTCGATAATAAAATCAGAGTCCGTTTCGTATGTTTGAACTGGAATTTGCGGGTGGAACATGCCATTATTATGAAGATTTTGGAACGCATCATAAAAAAACGAATCGATGGATTTTAAGAAATCATTATAAGATTTTTTAATAACATCAGGTAATTGAGGTTCCTTTTTCTTATCATTCATGCAGATCACTCCCATTCATTTTCTTATCTATTTTTACTATATGAATGAAGGGTTGTATCTGTTAGTGATAATCACCTAAAGGACAAATACCTAATGAAAAAAAGGAGGTTTTTATGAAGATTTTTGATGCTCATTGTGATGCACTACTAAAGCTTTGGGAAAATCCTCAACGAAATTTTACGAACGCTAATGAAATCGATGCTAATTATGAGCGACTAGTTGCTGGAAACGTCAAAGTTCAATGTTTTGCACTATTTGCAGAACCAGACTTAACGATAGAAGAGAAATATCAATCAATTTTAAAACAAGTGGAATTGTTCCAATCGGAGATCCTAAGTAAACACAATAAGATGAAACATATCAAAGATTGGAGAGATGTCGCTAGATTGAAAGAAGATGAGATTGGTGCTGTTCTTACACTTGAAGGTGTTGACTGTATCGGTGATAATTTAACGAAACTAAATATTTTCTATCAACTAGGTGTGAAATCGATAGGGCTAACTTGGAACCAAGCTAATTTATGTGCAGATGGAGTAGGTGAACCGCGAGGAGCGGGGCTTACCTTGTTAGGAAAACAATTTGTTCAAAATAACAATGCCAATTTGGTTTGGACCGATGTCGCTCATCTTAGTGAAAAGGGGTTTTGGGAAGTTATAGAACTGGCAGATTATCCTGTTGCGACACATTGTAATGCTCGGGCATTGTGCGATCATGTTAGAAATTTAACAGATGAACAACTTTTAGCAATAGTAAATAAGGGGGGCTGGATTGGTCTAGTATGGCACCCCATTTTTTTAACAGGAACGGAACATGCGACCATTTCTGATTGCATACGACATATCGATCATTTGTGCTCTCTCGGTGTAAAAAATCATATTTGTTTCGGTTCAGACTTTGATGGTATTTCTGTCTATGTCAATGGCTTAGAAAACGCCAGTAAGTATCCATATTTTATTAATGAACTTTTAAAACATTTTTCAGAAGATGATGTAAAACTTTTCGCTTACGGAAATTTTGAAACATATATTCAGCGTTTAACATAATAAAGAATGAAACGCTAGGAGTTGCGATGAACAACGTCATCCTAGCTAGGGTGAATACAACTGTAATGATGTTTTAATTAAGAAATGTGTATGGAGGGGTAACGATGTGCGAAATTATTAAATTAGATGAAATTCTATTAAAAAAGTGGGACAAAACAATTATCAATAATTTAAGTTGGCAAGTTAAAAAAGGTGAACATTGGGCGCTGCTAGGATTAAACGGGTCTGGGAAGACATCTCTGTTAAAAATTATTACTGGTTACGAGTGGCCCTCTACGGGGAAGGTGTCTGTGCTTGGGAATACATATGGAACTTGTAATTTACAGGAAGTCCGTAAGAAAATTGGTTGGGTCAGTACCGCACTGGATGACCGGTTTCAAACAAGGACGAATGATACAGTACTTGAAGTGATCTTAAGTGGAAAAATGGCCTCTATAGGATTGTATGAAGATGTCACCCCTGAAGAAATTGATCATGCAGAACAAATTGCTCAACGATTTAACATATTACATTTAATCAACGAACCGATTGGAATATTATCTCAAGGTGAAAAACGAAAGACGTTTCTGGCACGTGCTTGGATGGGAAACCCTGATTTGTTAATTTTAGACGAACCTTGTAATGGTTTAGACGTATATTCAAGAGAAAGTTTATTAGAGACGATTGAAGAGTTATCGAGTCTTGATGATGGACCAACTATTATTTATGTTTCGCATCACATTGAAGAGATGGTGCGAGGGATTACTAATGCCTTAATATTAAAAGAAGGGCAAGTAGTGGACAAAGGAAAAAAAGAGGAAGTTATTACAGCTAGAAATTTAGAAGCGGCCTTTAATCTACCTTTAAAATTATCATGGGAAGGTGGTAGGGCGTGGATTGCGATTAAAGGTGGTCGGCTAATTAATAATTGAGATAATAACTCAACTTTCGCATACCAGAATAGGGAGGTAAGCTCTGATGTAATTTGGTAAACCTGCAATCCATTGTGATAGTTGATTTTTCAGTAATTGTTGAGTTTGTTTATTTGATTTCTTTAAGACATCTTGAAGAAGCTCGATTAATTGCTGTAAAGCGACAGCCCAATCAAGTTCATTCACTTCGTCACAAAGGTCATAAAACAAACCACCTAATGTGCGTTCATCTGTGTGGCAACGATTTTGCCAAGAAAGAACGATATATCTAGTAAAAACAATGGTTGTATGACTAATGAGTAAGTCATACGAGCGTCCTTGAAACTCTTTCTGTAAGCGAAGAAGCGATTTTGTCGTCTTAAAGAACACTTCAATATCCCAACGGATGCCGTAAATACGCACAATTTCTTGTTCGGAAAGCGTGCAATCTGTACTTAGAATGGCAAGCCATTCACTCTTCTTATTACGGTTTTGAACGAACACGACTTTAACCGATACGCCGTTTTTCATCGTCGTCGTGATGGAACGAAGAAGCCCTTTCTTTCCTTGAAGGGGCGACGCGGATCGGTAGAGTTCTTTTAATGAAACCATTTGACCATCAACTTGATAACGTTGCTTCGCATTTTTGACCATGCCAATGACGTCAAGTCCTTGTTCGACGATCGCCTGAATCAAAGGTTGTTGAGTAAACCACGTGTCCATCAATACGTAAGAGGCTTCGATACCATTGGATAATGCTCGTTCAATCATCGCTGGGATTTGATCAGGTGCTGACTGGAGAGCTTCACTACGGCGCTTGTAACCAGAACTTCGTTTATCAATTTCTTCGTTGATCCCATTAATAGAAGAAGTTTTTGAGCTTAGTAAAGAGAAGTCAACCGGCATGAAAGTATAACCGTCTGACCAGCCTAATGTAAGCATTCGAAATCCTTTATAAAATCGCATTTTCAAGGAAGCATGATCAAAACAACGGGCAAGTAACTCCACATTCTTACTACGATTTCTATCAAACGTAGAATCATCAATAATTAGCACTTTTGGACGGTCCTTTGATGTAAGCACGCTGACCTTTTGAATGGTAGCTGTACTAAAGAGTAAAAGGAATTTCCGCCAAGCAAATTTGGAATGATTTACAAAACGATAGACGGTATCTTTGCCTGGATAACGCTCGCTCTTTTTAGAAGTGACAAGGGTAAACCAATTTTTTTGATGAAAGATCAGACTAAAAACAAGCTGAAACAAATAGGCACATGAAAACCCAAAGTTTTTTCGAATACCTGCTTGGCGAAGGTGTTTTGATACTTGTAATTCAGAGAATACTGCAGAAAGTTCATTTGGTAGTTGCTCATTCGAGTGTTTTTCCTTTATCATAGAGAAGGCACCTCTTCTTTGTGGTAATGGTTTCTAGTCAATTCCACTATACCAAAGAATCAGGTGCTTTTTCTGTTTAAAAGCACTCGTCAAGTAACATAATTACTAGTTCTTAAAGCTTTGATAGACCTACTCAAAGGTCAATTTTCAAGGTGCGAAAGTTGAGTAATAATATATAAATATATTTTTAGTATGAAAGAGAGAATCGTGCAAAATTATGGGGACAATTTCAGTAGTGATTGGGGGAGTAGGTTTATTCCTATTAGGAATGACCTTAATGACAGACGGCTTAAAAGCACTAGCTGGCGATGCTCTCAAGCAACTATTAAGTAAGTTTACAGGGGGAACTTTTTCATCGGTACTTTCTGGCGCGACGATTACAGCCCTTATTCAGTCTTCAAGTGCGACCACTTTTATGACAATCGGTTTTGTAAGTGCAGGGCTCTTAACGTTTACTCAATCGGTCGGCGTCATTATCGGTGCAAATGTCGGTAGTACAAGTACAGGGTGGCTCGTCTCTGTAATTGGTTTTAAAGTTAATATGGCTACCCTTGCTTTGCCATTAGTCGGGGTCGGCGTTTTTTTAAAGTTATTTTCCAAAGGCAAGTTAGCACCTCATGGGATGGCACTTGCAGGATTCGGACTTTTATTTTTAGGGATAGATATTTTACAACAAGGGATGTCAGGAATTGGAGACATGTTTGATCTTGGCGCCTTATCTGGAGATACATTCTTACATTTAGTTTTACTGATTGTTATAGGAATTGCGATGACTGTGATTATGCAGTCCTCTAGTGCCGCAGTCGTTACAACTTTGACGGCACTTTATGCGGGGGCGATTACATTTGACCAAGCAGCCGTGTTGGTTATTGGGCAAAATGTAGGAACGACTGTAAAAGCCATAATCGCAGCTATTGGGAGTTCTACACCAGCGAAGCGTACTGCAGTTGCTCATATATTATTTAATATATTGACAGGATTAGTAGCTTTAATTAGCTTACATTTACTTATTTCGGTTGTGTTTTATATAAGTGATTTGTTACATATTACCGACAAAAGTGTTTCGCTGGCTATTTTCCATACGCTGTTTAATATCATTGGAGTGCTTCTGATCGTTCCTTTTATGCCACTGTTCATTAAACTTGTGATAAGAATGGTGCCTGAAAAGGGGGATCATTTAACGAAGCATTTAGATCATAGTGTAGCCACTGTGGGTCCTGTTGCGATTGAAGCTGTAAGGAGAACGTTGTTCAAGATTTTAAGCTTAATTGCCGTTTCTTTCGTAAGTGTTATTAAAGGGCAAAAACCACTTGCATATTTAAAGAAAAGCTTGGATGATGTTGAAAATGCTTTAATTGAAATTCGTGGATTTTTATCAAAAATACATTCTGAATCACCTAGTATTTCTAACCGTGAATACAATCAACATGTTTCTATGATCCATGCCGTTGATCATATACATAGACTCACTAGGGCACTTAAGGAAACCGAATCTTTAGAAAAGCTTAAATCTGATATTCGGATTACAAACTTGCTTATGAAACTTTTAAATGTTTTTGAGCAGGTTTGTGAATGTATTGAAAAAGATCAATTGATAAAACTTGTAGCTGAAGTTGAACAGAATTCAATAGAAATAGCTTCTATTCGTAAAGAAGATCGAGAAACGATTATTAAAACGACAGCTAAAAGTCAACTGAATGTCAATGAGGCTATCGAAAAAGTTCATTCAATTCATTGGATAGATCGAGTTGCATACCATTTATGGCGAACCGTTTATCATTTAGACGAAAAAGAAACCCTAGAAATAACAGATTATGATTTAGAAAATGGACCAGAATAAATGATATTTTTGTTGTACTAGCTTTTTATTTAACTTATCATTATGATTAGACATTGAAGCAATAAACTGGGAGGATTTCCATGAATAATGACAAAATATTACTTGAAACTGGTACGAATGAGCTGGAAATTGTAATGTTTCATGTGGGGACAGGCTTATTCGGTATTAATGTTTTAAAAGTCCGTGAAATTATTAACCCATTGCCAATTACTGAGACACCAAATAGTCATTCGTATATAGAAGGAGTCATTCGTTTACGACAAGAAGTAATTCCAGTAGTTGACCTATCTAAAGTTCTAAATTTTCCTCCATCCAACCAACCAGAACAGGATAAGTTTATCATTTCTGAATTAAATCAAGTTAAAGTAGCTTTTCATGTTCATAGCGTTACAAGAATACACCGCATTTCATGGCAACAAATCGAAAAGCCAAGTCAACTTTCTCAAGGCGAACAAGCACAAACGATAGGGATTGTAAAAATGGATGAAGGCATGGCATTGTTACTCGATTTTGAGAAGATTGTTGTTGATATTAGTCCAGAGTCGGGTGTAAATGTAGAAAGCTTAAAAGTTCTTGGGCCAAGACAACGATCCATTAAAAATCTTGTAGCCGCAGAAGATTCTGCGATCTTAAGAAAATTACTAAGCGATACATTAGCAGAAGCTGGATATGATAATGTTCGTTTTTTTGAAAATGGACAGGCAGCTTGGGAATTTCTTGATTCATTGGCGAATGATACAAGTAAAAATCCGTTAGAAGAAGTAAACCTATTAATAACGGATTTAGAGATGCCTCAGATGGATGGTCATCATCTTACTTTAAAAGTAAAAGAGAATCCAAGACTGTCAGATCTTCCAGTTGTCATCTTTTCTTCTCTTATTACGGATGACTTGTTTCATAAAGGTGAAAAGGTTGGAGCAAGTGCACAAATTAGTAAGCCAGAGATCGTACAACTTGTTCAAAAAATAGATGAATTGATTTTATAAATTACCATGTCGTTACTGCTGTTCTCCTGTTAGTAAAGGAAACTTGGTCTTCTTTAATTTGCGTGAGTGTACAACAAGTAAAGTATACAAATATTATAATAAACTAAGGCTCTCCTATTGTTAGGGAGCCTTAGTTTGATTGGACTTCGACGTTTCGGAACTATTATTCATTAAAATGCTGACCTTTCCATTTGGCTCTAAAAATCCTACTTTTACTTTTTCAACGGATTCAATGCCTTTAATTCTCAATTCTTGATCTAAGTTATTTGCTGTCATTCTTGCTTTTCTTAAACCATTCATTAATACTTTTCCATTCCGAATAATCGCTATCGGACGCCCCATAATTAATAGCTCAAATCGATTAGATTTTAAAGAAAGAATACTAAAAACAATTTGAGCTAGGACAAAGCCACCTATGGCAATAATTGCAGTTAATGGATGAATGGATGGATCCACTATTGGAGCTCCCATTAAAGCGCCAATTGCGATAACAACGACTAAATCAAAATCCGTCATTTCACCAACAGCCTGACTTCCCATCATTCGAAAAGCCGTAATTCCGACAGAAAACATAAGCAGTGTTTTTAGGAAAATGATGATGTAATTCAACATGTTGGTGCTCCTATCCTATTTGTTAATTATTATTATTAGAAAAAATTGTAAAATTATGCTTAGTAATTGTATTTCATTATTATTTATAGGCGATGAACCAAAATCTACTCCGACACATATGATTTATTATAATTTTAATATCAAGGGGAAATGGATATGGCAAAGAAATCGTCTAAAAAGAAAGTGCTACTTCCGCCAGTAAATAAGCATGAGTTTAATATGAAAGTGGTAACTTCTGATGTATGTTTCGCATGTAAAACGAAATGTAATCGAGGGATTAGGTATATGGAAAAAATGTCGCAGCCAGGGGCGATTGGAAAAGGGGTACCTTGTATCCTAACAAAAGGTAAAGGGTATAAATGAAGAGCACAAAAGCTGACTTGAAAATAAGTGTATTGCATCTCTTACACTGGAAGTAGGAGCTAAATGTACTTATAAGTCAGCTTTTTTCATGGCATTGACAGGGCGATTAGTGAATAAACTGAAGTAATATGAAATAACGACAATTTCCATTCTATTTTTATAGGAGGAAAGCGATGGGAAGAGGACATTTAATTAAACCGTTGCTAACTAGGAACTATCCCATTATTGATTCCGGTAAAGGGGTTTTTTTATATGACATTGATGGAAAGGATTATTTAGATGCTTCTTCAGGAGCAGTAACAGCCAATATTGGTCATGGTGTAGAAGAAATTGTTAATGCGATGCACGAACAAAGTAAAAAAGTATCCTTTGTTTACCGCTCACAATTTACGAATCAGCCTGCAGAAGAGTTAGCAGAGAAGTTGAGTGATATATCCCCTGGAACGCTCAATTGGTCTTTTTTTGTCAATAGTGGTACAGAAGCAATTGAAACCGCAATGAAAGTAGCTTTACAACATTGGCAAGAGAGAAAACGGCCAGAGAAACAGTTGTTCCTTTCTAGAAGACTAAGTTATCACGGAATAACGGTTGGTGCCTTATCATTATCAGGCTTTATCACACGCAGAGAACGATTTGAACCACTACTTGAAAACTATCCTTTATTATCTCCTCCTTATTGTTATCGTTGTCCATTCCACTCTAGTTATCCTAAATGTCATTTGCAATGTGCAGAAGAGTTAGAAGATGTAATTGAAAGATTAGGAGCAAAATATATTGCTGCCTTTGTCGCAGAACCGATTATCGGAGCGGCAGGAGGAGCTATTACTCCTCCTGATGGATATTATCAAAAAATACAAGAAATTTGTAACCGCCATGAAATTCTTTTCATAGCTGACGAAGTGATGACAGGTATGGGGAGAACAGGAAAAATGTTTGCTGTTGAACATTGGGGAGTTACTCCAGACATCATGGCGATTGGAAAAGGGCTAAGTGGTGGTTATACACCAATAGCCGCAACACTTGTTTCTGATGAAGTAATTGAACCAATTGAAAAAGGTTCGAAAGTGATTATGAGTGGCCATACATTTAGTGCTAACCCGCAGTCATGTGCAACCGCTTTGGCGGTAATTCAATACACATTAAAAAATAATATTATCGATAACGTCACTGAAAGAGGTGAAATGTTAAAGACGAAGTTAGCTCCTCTAATGAAGCGGTTTTCATTTATTGGGGATGTTCGCGGGAAAGGTTTGCTGTTAGGGATGGAATTTGTAGAAAATGCTCGATTAAAAAAGACTTTCCCTAGGGATTGGAATATCAGTCAGATGGTTATTGATCACGCTATGGAATCTCAACTATTGTTATATCCAGCGGCTTCAGGTCATAACGGGTTAGATAATAATGGAGTATTACTTGCACCACCGTTAACAATTACAAATAAAGAAATCGACCTACTTGTTGAGCGGTTAGCAAAATCATTCCTTTTAACCGAACAAAGTTTAGCTCTAAAAGAAAGGAGTTAAGCGAATGTCATACCAGAAAGTTAAATCTAGTCATGAAATTTTCGATTTTGTAAAAAGTTCAACCACGATGATGATTGGTGGTTTTGGTGGAGTAGGAAGCCCTCCTACCATCATTGATACTCTTTTACACAGCGATATTAACTCATTGACGATTATTAGTAATGACGCTGGGTTCCCTAATATCGGAATTGGTAAATTAGTATGTAGCAATAAAGTCAAAAAAATGGTGACAACACATATTGGTTCAAATCCAGTAGCTGGTCAAATGATGAACGAAAAGAAGTTAGAAATTGAATTTGTTCCACAAGGGACGTTTGCTGAACGAGTTAGAGCAGGTGGAGTCGGCCTTGGCGGTATCCTCGTAGATAGTGGTCTACAATCATTAAATTCATCGAAGGAAAATAGGATGACTATCGGTGGTAAGTCGTATTTTGTCGAATCTCCTCTTGTAGCTGATATATCGATCATTTATGCTAAAAAAGCTGACACTTATGGAAATCTTATTTATGATAAAACCGCTAGAAATATGAACCCGTTAATGGCAATGGCTGGGGAGGTTACGATTGTGGAAGTCGAAGAAATTGTTCCAGCTGGTACCCTTGATCCCGAAATGATTGTGACCCCTGGTATTTTTGTAGATATCATCATTGAAAGTAAAGGGGTGAACTGGAAATGGGCTTGGGAGTAGAAGATCGTATACGCATGGTAAAACGGGCAGCAAAAGAAATTAGACCACTCATGTGTGTGAATTTAGGGATTGGGATTCCTACGCTCGTTGCTGACTTTATACCTGAAGAATGGAATGTCATGTTTCATGCCGAAAATGGTATTTTAGGCGCTGGTCGGAAACCAGCTTCAGGAAGTGAAGATGAAAACTTATGTAATGCAGGTGGTTACCCCATTACATTGAGTAAAGGTGGCTCTTATTTTGATAGTGCAACTGCTTTTGCGATTGTTCGTAAACAATTACTCGATATGACGATATTAGGGGGTCTAGAAGTAAGTGAGCAAGGGGACTTGGCCAATTGGATTGTTCCAGGAAAACGAGTTCCAGGAATGGGCGGAGCCATGGACTTGGCGGTAAATGGGAAAAAACTCGTCGTCATGATGAGCCATACTGATAAGCAGGGAAAATCGAAAATCGTAAAAAAATGTGGATTGCCACTAACGGCTACTCAATGTGTAAATTTAATCATAACTGAAAGGGCAGTTATTGAAGTAGGTGAGGCAGGTTTAATTTTAAAAGAAACGATGGACCGTTATTCTGTAGAAGATATAGTAGCTAACACGGGGTGTACGCTTACTATACCACCTGATATTGAAAAATTTCAGTAGTATGCACATCAGGAGGGATCAAATGAAAAACTATCAAACGTTAATTCACTCGTGGATCCATGACAATAAAGTGATTGGGATTGAACTGTTACAAAACCTTGTCCGTAAACGAAGTGTGCAAACGAATGAATATGAGGCCCAACAAGTCATAATAAATCATCTCAAGAAGCTTGATTTAGAAATAGACGAATGGGAAGTGGCAGGAGAAGTTTTTAATCATCCTTATTTTTGTTCAACAAGAAAAGATTTCTTAAAAAGTCCTAACATTGTTGCTGTTAAGAGAGGAAGTGGCAATGGGAGGTCAATCATTTTAAATGGACATATTGATGTTGTACCTGAAGGAGACTTAAGTCAGTGGACGGATGATCCGTACAGTGGCAAAATAGAAAATGGTAGAATGTATGGACGAGGAACAACGGATATGAAAGGGGGAACCGTTTCACTTTTATTAGCGATTCAAGCTTTGAAGGAACTAGGAATTGAATTAAACGGTGATGTTATTTTTCAAAGTGTGATTGAAGAAGAAAGTGGTGGTGCTGGAACATTGGAAACAATTATTCGTGGCTATAAAGCAGATGCTGCGATTATTCCAGAACCAACCAATATGAAAATTTTCCCGAAGCAACAAGGCTCGATGTGGTTTCGACTTACTATTAAAGGGCGTTCTGCTCATGGCGGTACTCGATATGAGGGAGTCAGTGCAATTGAAAAATCGCTGCCAGTTATTCAAGCGATCCAAACACTTGAGAAAATACGAAATGCTAGAATTGTAGATCCACTTTATCAAAATACACCAATTCCCATTCCGATTAACCTTGGCGTTATTAAGGGGGGAGATTGGCCTTCTTCTGTTGCGGATGAAGTTACGATTGAAGGGAGAATTGGTGTTGCACCAGATGAAGAAATGGCCCACGCCCAAGAGGAATTAAAACAATGTTTACAAGATCTAGAAAGTGTGGATCCTTGGATTAAGGAGCATCCTATAGGTATCGACTGGTTTGGTGCTAGATGGGTACCTGGTACGATTGATGAAGAGCACCCGTTAATGGGAATTCTTCAAACAAAGTTCAGCGAAGTAAAACATACAAAGCCAACCATTGAAGCTTCGCCGTGGGGCACAGACGGTGGTTTATTAGAAAAGCTAGGTGGAATCCCTGTCATAGTATTCGGACCTGGTACGACGCAAACTGCTCATTTTCCAAATGAATATATTGAACTTGAAAGAATGTTTGAAGTAGCAGAAATTATCGCTCTTACGTTAATAGATTGGTGCGGAGTAAAAGAGCAATAGAGCAATAGAGTGAGTTTACTGTAACTATTGTAAGAGCAGATGAGTAGGTGAGAATTTGAATAATCATATTGATGTAGATTCATATAATGAACGGGTTGTTGCTTATTTTCCGACGTACAACGAACAGGAAATTGGGGATCTTGAACAGACACAACGACAACATCAACCATCGAAAACCATTATATACCTAAAAAAAGAATATGTTTCACTTTTCGTAAAGAAAGGATATAGAATGGAAGGGAGCATTATTGGCTTTTTTAACGGAGTTGATGGATATGTTGTCAGTTTATACGGAAGTAAGGAAAGAAAGACTTCTAAGAAAATCGATCAACAAGGCAAGATTTTAAAAACGGTTGAACAAATCAAACCCATTCACAAACTGCCGCCATTAGACACAAAGTATTCTATACGTCTAGCAAGTCATCAAGACGTTAAGGGACTTGTACAGTTATATGATACGGTGTTTCAAAAGTATCCAACGCCAGTCTTTGATGAAAACTATGTAAGGAAAGTTATGAATGACGATTACTTCTATATCATCATCAAGGACGGAGAAAAGGTGGTTAGTGCAGCCTCAGCAATGATCAACCCGTTTCGAAGTGCAGAAATAACCGACTGCGCAACCGATCCGAATTATCGAGGGAAACAGTTCCTCTCCCAAATTATTATTAGGTTAGAAGAAGAATTAATTAATCGGGACGTTAATTATGCGTATTCATTAACACGAGCACTATCGGCTGGAATGAACGTGACTATTAAACGATTAGGTTATAAGTACGGAGGGAAGTTAATTAATAATTGCATTATAAGTAGTGGATTTGAAGATATGTGTATCTGGTCTAAACAGCTAAAGAAGGCAGACTCTTAAAAATAGATTCGAGTCTGCCTTCTTTATTTTTACATTCTAAAATAATTTTTCTTTAGAGTACGTGGTTTGTTCATTAAGTCATCATAGTTTACAGCATGGGGGAGGTCATGTGTATGAATAAGGAATAAATGGTCTTCAATTTCTTGTACAAGTGATTCGCTAATATAATTCATTCCACACGATTGACAATAAACCGACGGAATATTGTGAATTTGAATAGCTTTTAATCCGTCGGGTAACTCCCAATAGGCTTCTTTTGTCGTTTGTACTGTATTATTTGACTGACACCATTCACATGTTATCATACGTTAGTTCTCCTCCTTTTGTGTATGATCGCTTCCATTTTGTTTCATTTTGAGTTGTTCTGTTTTCCACTTTTTCTCTTTCATTTCGTCTCGTTTTTGACGACGATCTTTTAAAGTTTGATGGTTTTCATCGCTTTGATAATTTTTACGACGGTCAATACGGTGTAGTCCCTCTGGTATTAAAGCTGTTTGTTCATCCTTCATTAATGAATGAATGCCAACTGAAGGCTCATTTCCAGTTATTCCATAATGGTTGGCAAAATAATCGTCTGCTTTTCCTGGTTGATAATGATCTGGTTCTGGATACGTTGTAATCACGCCTTCGAAATTACGTAGGACTACTTTATTTGCAGATTGTGAAATTAAATAGTTAGGTTGTAACGCAATTTTACCACCACCACCTGGAGCATCGACGACGAAAGTAGGTACAGCATAGCCGCTAGTATGACCACGCAAAGCTTCGATAATTTCTAATCCTTTTGAAACTGGAGTACGGAAATGACCAATTCCTTCTGATAAGTCACATTGGTAAATATAATAAGGACGAACACGAATTTTTACTAAATCATGCATTAATTTTTTCATAATATGAGCGCTGTCGTTAATTCCAGATAAAATTACAGCTTGATTTCCTACGGGAACTCCTGCGTTGACAAGCATCTCACAGGCTCTTTTAGAGTCTTCTGTAATTTCAAAAGAAGTATTAAAATGTGTGTTTAACCAGACGGGATGGTATTTCTTTAAAATAGTACATAAGTTCTCTGTGATTCGTTGTGGGAAAACGACTGGAGCTCTTGTACCAATGCGAATAATTTCAACATGAGGAATAGCTCGTAAACCTTTTAAAATGTATTCTAAGATTTGGTCGTTCACAAGGAGGCCATCTCCACCTGAAATCAAAACATCACGAACTTGGGGTGTATTACGAATATATTCAATCGCACCATCTAACTGTTTCTTAGGTACTCCCATCCCTATTTGCCCTGAAAATCTACGGCGCGTACAATAGCGACAATACATCGAGCATTGGTTGGTCACAAGAAATAATACTCGGTCAGGATAGCGATGTGTAAGACCTGGGACAGGTGAATCTTCGTCTTCTGATAAAGGATCTTCTAAGTCATACTTTGCTTTTTCAATTTCTTTAGAAATAGGAACCGATTGCATACGAATAGGGCATCTCGCATCATCTGGGTTCATAAGAGAAGCATAGTAAGGTGTAATATTTAGTGGAATGGTTTTTGTAGAGATTTTTACGCCTTCCTCTTCATCTGGTGTTAAGTTGATCACTTTTTTTAAATCATCAAGTGTTCGGATCGTATGTGTTAACTGCCATAGCCAGTCGTTCCATTGTTCCTCAGTAACATCTTTCCATAATTCTATATCTTTCCAATTTCTTTTAGGTTTATATAAATTTAATTTCATGATTATCCCTCCTTGCTGCTTACTTTTACAATTGCAATTTTCATGCCAAAATGTAGAAGTAGGAAGGAGAAGCATTACTCCAAATAACTAAACAGTAAAGTGCCGAAAATTGGTCATTTCGTTATGTTATATTTTTTCATTTTATATTGTAGCGTTTGTCTAGGAATGTTTAGTGTTTTTGCGGTTTGCAAAATATTTTGGTTGTTTTGCTGAAGCGCTTTTTTAATCAAGCTTTTTTCAAATTTCTCAACTTCAGTTCGAAAAGAAATAGGTTGGCTTTTAGTTGAATGAGAAGAGTAATTTAGATGCACGGGGAGATGATCTTCAGTGATGGTGTCTCCATCAACAACGTTCATAGCGGACTCAATGGCATGTTCTAATTCACGCACATTGCCTGGCCAATTATATTGTTGGAAAAAGGAATAGACGTTATTGTCAATAATCGTAACGGCCTTGCCGAAACGTTCGTTGTATTTTGATAAAAAGTACTTGGATAAAATAGTTAGATCTTCTTTTCTTTCGCGTAAAGGAGGAATATTGAGGGTGACGACACTAATTCGATAAAATAAATCTTGCCGTAATTTATCCGCTTTAATGCAATGAGACGGGTGTTCGTTCATAGCCGTTATTATACGAACATTACATTGTATACCTTTTGTACCACCAATTCTACGAACGATCCCATCTTCAATGACGCGCAGGAGCTTAGCTTGCAAGTCGATCGGCATGGAATTAATTTCATCAAGAAATAAGGTGCCGTTATGAGCTAGTTCAAATAATCCTGGACGTTCCGTTGCACCAGTAAAGCTGCCTTTAGTTGTCCCGAATAATATACTTTCGAGTAGACTAGCAGGGATTGCAGCACAATTTTGTGCTATAAATGGTCCGTTTTGTCTTATCGAAGCATTGTGGATAGATTGTACAAAAAGTTCCTTTCCTGTTCCTGTCTCTCCATAGATTAGTATAGGAGAAGTTGTCTTAGAAGCTTTCGCTGCGATTTGTTTCAACCGATTTAATGTATCATTGTTAGTAATGATATTTTCAAAATGAAATGTTGCACTACTTGTGGCATGTTTTTTTTTCAAAAATGAATCCTTCTTGTTTACTTTTTCTTGTAGTTCTACTAGCTTTTCAGATAGCTGTTTGATTGCAGAAAGGTTTTTAGAAATCTCAACAGCCCCGACCATTTTATTTTGTTGGTAAATCGGCATTGTTGTATTAACCGTATCAATAAGCATTCCCCTGACATTAGAAAATTGTTGTTTTTGATAATATATGGGCGATCCATGTTTGATAACTTGTAGTAATGTACTCGTTTCTTCGGTTAAGGAAGGAAATACGTCGAGGACATGCTTATGAATAACTTCATTGGCGTCGACTCCATCTAATTTTGCGGCGACTTTATTGTAATAGATCGTATAGCCGTTTAGGTCAACAACATGTATGCCTTCATCAATCGTATCAAAAATGGCGTGAAGTAAATCTGGGTTAGTCTGCGTACCTTCTAATGTCATGTCTTTTCCTCCTTTTCAATTGCTCAAAAGTTGGCAAAGGAGAGCCTGAAATTTGGCACTTACTATATATCATACATATGTTCGTTTTTTCAGAATTATGAAATAAGAAGTGAAAAGATTATATTCAACATACGAAATAGCCACCACCAGATTGGTTGTAGCTATTTTGCGGATAAGTAATCCCTCATCAACTGGCAGTAATCCTCCCACTTCAAGACTTCGAGGTATCAGAGAAGGATAAGTTGTAGAAGAGGTAAACCCTCACTGATGGAAGCTTCACTTTATTGTTTTGAGACTTAAGTGTGAACTATTTCGGTTGAAAGTGATTGGAATGCATTTTAATCAAATCATCTTTTTGTTGTGTTGAGATCACTTTAAGCTTGTGCAATAAATGGGCGTACTGAACAACTTTCTTATTTCTTCCCATTTTCATCACCTTTTACGTTAGTGTTACTTTATAATATTCCCTTCGGTAAAAAAAGTTTCTCTAGTGCAAAATAAAACCAAGCCTATTTTTGTACGTTAGAGTTATTGTAGATTTAGAGGAATAAAGCAGCGGAAAATGTACTGTATGACATAACTTTTATTTGGTGTATCGATTAGCATAAGAAGAAGCTACGAAAGATTGTGGTTTAATGAGTGGTTTCATTCCGAGCTCCTCTATCCGTTTTACCATTTCTTCCACATATACTTTAGTTTTGTTTCTTTCTCCCTGTCCAACGTCAATATGACCTTCGATTGTTAAGGAGCTTCCTTCTTTAATGTAAGGTAGGATGATATTTATAAGATGTCTTTTACGTTGTGGCGTAAACAACTGAGCAATTTGCTCGGTTAATGTTGTTTCAATGGAGATTTTTGAATGTAGACATTCAACTCGTGTCGGTACATCAAATTTCCGTATACAACCCCATGCCCCTTTTCCTTCACGACGGATGACGATACCAGTGACAAACCGAGTAGAACGACCATGCACTTGGGAATCGGTTCCAATGATTAATCGATAAGTTGATGCTGGTTCCTTTTCAATAAATGCACATATATAATGAAACACATCTTGAAAGGTCATTTGTTTTCGAGAAAGGTTTTGAAAGGATAACCCCATTCATCCTCCTCCTTTTACAAGTATTTTTAGTACTAGTTGTGTTAAACTTTATGTTGTGGCAAGCTTTTCCTATTCCAATTGTTTTCAAATTTTCAAACGAGATTGTTCCTTGAAGATGTGTTATAGTTAAAATGACGAAACAGAGTAGTACAACGAGACGTTAGGAGTGTTGGAGATGAATATCGAAGTCACAAAACCAGCATATCAGTGGTTTAAAGATGAATTTAGCCTAGAAGGAAATGAATATATGAGGATTTTTGTCCGTTATGGTGGTTGTGGTAGCTTTCAACAAGGTTTTTCTTTAGGAATTACGAAAGAAGAACCAAAGGATGCGGCAATTGAAGTTGATGTTGAAGGGAATATCTTCTTTATTGAAAAAGAAGATATGTGGTATTTTGATAATCAAGGGTTGAAAATTAAGTTCAGTAGAAATAAAGAGGAAATTGAGTTTGTAAATGCGTAAATTTTAGGCCGAATTTTTCGGTCTTTTTTTATCCCGCAACAACTGGCAGAAATACCCCCACATCCCGATCTCGAGGAATCAAAGAAGGATTAGTGCGCTACGTCCTGTGGCCACGTCTGTGTGACCCACAACGTGTGGGCCTCAACTAACCAGCAGTGGGGGAAGAGGAAAGCCCTCACTGATGAATTTTCACTTTATGAATTTGAAGATAAAAATATTAAAGCTCACCAACCTTGCCATGGTTACTATGGCTTAATAATGAAAATGTTGATATTAATCAGTTGGAAGAGGAAATTCCAACCCGCGCCAAAGCCGTAAGTGATGAATATTATCAATATGGTTCCGTATTAATGAGTGAATTTCTTGAAGGTTATGTATGGTATAAGGCTTATACAGAGGAATTTGCTGTAAGTGTAATTCTTATCAAAAGCAAAGAACAACCCATTATAATCACGATCCATACTCCTCGTGATAAGGAGGTAATTCCACCATTTTTAGCTATGGCAGAAACAGTTGAATGATCTCAACAGGAAAAGTAACAGCTCGCTTATGAGCTGTTATTTTTTCTTTTTTCTTTTCTTTGGTTGATCAACGAGTTCACTTGAAACCTCTTCATTAAACATGGATTCAGTTGGTGTTTGGTTGTTAGTCATCGCTTTTCCTTCTTGAGGGCGTCGTTTCTTCATCATAAAAACCTCCTTTAATCGTTACGTGTAATAGTTTCACCCAAATAACGAAAATTACCCATAATGATTTAACGTTTTTCATGAACAAAAGTTAATGTTTCAATATAGCTTTTTTTTTCGAGATTAGAAGAAAGAACAATAAATAAAATGGTGAACCATATAATGAATTTAAGGCTAAGATTTATGTTGAATTTTCATTGTATTTACATCATATTGTTTCCTACCTTAAAAGGTTTAAGGGATTGAAAAGGTCTTAGTGAATATTGGGGGAGGTTTAAAATGTATTTTCAACAAAATCGAAATTCATTAGAAGCTAACCGAAATCGTCTTACTGTTGTTGGAGAAGGAGAAGTAGCTGCAACACCAGATATTATTCAGATTACATTAGGGATAAGAACTGAAGGGGAGAGCGCTAATGAAACGATTCAAACGAACGCTCGTATCGCAAATCAAATTATCGAGAACTTGGAGAATAGTGGAATTCCTCAAGATAGAATTGAAACAAAGTCGTATAATGTAAGACCCATGTATGATTATATTGATGGAAAAAGCATTCTTAGGGGATATGAAGTGGAGCATTTATTTGAAGTTACAATGACAGACGTCAACCAAGTTGGTGAAGTGTTAAGCGCAAGTGCCAAAGCAGGTGCCAATGTTATGCATGGGTTACAATTCAAAATCTCTAACCCACTTGAATATTATTTACAAGCGCTTGCAATTGCAATACAAAGTGGAACACAAAAGGCTAACCATATTAGTGAACAAATAGGTGTAACTCTCGATTACCCACCACTAAGCATTACTGAAATTAGTGATCAACCGATTTCTGTATTTCAACCAGAAGGAAAAGTACTATCGACTGCCTTTGCTGCAACTCCCCCTATTACGACACAAGATGTTCTGATCCAAGCGAAAGTAACGATGGTATACTCTTACAATTAATTGTCACAATTTCGCCATAACCAGTATGAAGATATATGTTACTATATATATAGTAATAAACGTATTAAGATTTCAAATAGGGGTGAATGGAATGAGCGGAGTAGCATTAATAGCAATCTTAGGGATTGGCGGAATGGTAATGGTCATTAGTATCTTAATGTCAGTTATGTTTATGAAAATGTCTGAGGCAGATGAGAAAGATCCATTTCACTCTCAACATTAATTTTAAATAATAATCAACAGACTAATAGACTATCGCTAATAATGGCGGTAGTTTTTTGCATTCATAAGAAGTAAAGAGTACGATCGTTTTATCCGCAAAAACTGCCAGTAACAATATTAAATGAACACAGACTAAATGCGCCACTTTATCGAGACAGATTGGAAATAATAATTGAGAAATGAACATCGTGGAGTTCAATTAAAGAAAATCAAAATTTTCCTTCCTGCGCTAATATTTCAAGATAAAAAAACAAATACTACAGATAAGAAAAGAGAATCGTATATTGGCGGTTCTTTTTTGTTCTTGAAATCCAACTTTTAAAAGAGGGTTAAAATTGAATGGATTAAGGAAATACATATGTTTTAATTTCGCTATTGTTGCTGATTTATCGTATTGTTTCTAGAATTATATAAAATTGTGTAAAATTACATAAAAAAAACGCAAAAATTCAAACAATTTCTGAAATGATTATGATATAATTTTATTAAAATAGTTTTCAGAATATTGAGTTATCGAGAGAGAGATGGGGGACTCTATGAGTAAATATAAAATAAATACACCGATATTTTTCATAATAATCAGAAATATTTTTGTTGGTCTGGCTGTATTTGCTCTCTTATTTGCTGTTGTTGTGTTCATATCGGTTGAACAGTGGGCATCAAAAGAAGAGGGGAAATTACCAGTAAAAACAGCTGTCATTTTACATGCCGTCAATGAAAATCTTGTACCATTAGATATAGAAATACCGAATTTTGTTAGAAGTAGTGGTGGAAGAAGTACGATGGTAAGAGAACATATTAATATTCCTGTTCGGGACGGATCCACCATCGCTGGAAAAGTGTATCGCCCAAATGGAGATGGACCATATCCGATCATCATGTATTACCATGGAGGAGCATTTCTTGAAGGTTATGGCAGTATCGATACACATGAAAATATTGTCCGAGCTTTAGCAGCTCGAACGCAAAGCATCGTTGTTGCTGTTGGCTATCGAGTCGCACCCAAACATGTCTTTCCTACTGCAATAGAAGACGGGTATGACGCACTTCTATGGGTGTATGATAAAGCTGATGAATGGAATGGAGATGTTGGGAAGATAGCTGTAGCTGGGGATAGTTCAGGCGGAAATATCGCTACAGTTGTTGCCACGTTGTCTAGAGATGAAGATGGTCCAGAGCTAACGGCACAAGTTCTATTTTACCCGTTAACAACATTCCAAGATGTGGCGTTACCTTCACGAACCGTTTATGATAGTGGTTACTATCTACTTTCTAGAAGTGTTATGTATTTAGCAAGAGATAAATACACACCTGACCAAGAAATGTGGTCAAGTCCATATACTTCACCGCTAGAGGCGGAAGATTTATCGGGGCTACCACCGACTTTAATTATAACGGCTGAATTCGACCCACTCCGTGATGAAGGGGAAGCGTATGGAAAACGACTAAATGAATTTGGAGTTCCAGTTGAAACGTATCGCTATAAAGGGGTTATGCACGGATTTATTTCTTTCTATGAAGTTATGTACCGTGGAAATCACGGATTACAGCAATCAGTCCACTACTTAAGAAATGCATTTCATGAGGAAATTGCATATGAGGAGTACTCTGTGAAAGTCATAGATATACAAGATGGAAAAGAAACGCTTCGAGATCAACTAGAAGCTTATGCTATGGCCGGTTTCTTGATAGGAAGGCAAGCGTTTTCAATGTTACCAACTCAATATACAATTATTAAATAAAGCTGACTTAATATATTTGATAACCGTCCATAAATTTGATTAACTAAAAAGAGAAGTGAATGGAAGGTGATAGAATTGTTAAAACAGCAATTAGGAACAAGTGAGTTATTCGTATCTGAAATTGGTTTAGGATGTATGTCGTTGAAAGCTTCAAATGAAAAAGATGCGGTTGAAATTATTCATAAGGTGATCAACAATGGAATTAACTTTCTAGATACGGCTGATTTATATGAATTTGGAATGAATGAACAAATGGTTGGAAAAGCAATCAAAAGAAAAAGAGATCAAGTTATATTAGCATCAAAAGTTGGAAATCGCTGGAGGGAAAATCAAGAGGGGTGGAGTTGGGATCCATCAAAAAAGTACATTAAATCAGCCATTAAAGAAAGTCTCCGTCGGCTTGAAACTGACTATATTGATTTATACCAACTACACGGTGGTACGATAGAAGACCCAATAGATGAAACAATTGAAGCATTTGAAGAACTAACAAAAGAGGGACTAATTCGATATTATGGTATTTCATCGATTCGCCCTAATGTTATAAAGGAGTTTGCTACAAAATCAAACATTGTTAGTGTTATGATGCAGTATAGTATCCTAGACCGACGTCCAGAGGTTGAATTGTTCGATTTCTTGAATGATCATAACATTAGTGTTATCGCTAGAGGGCCATTAGCAAAAGGAGTCGTTTCTTCGAACTGGAGACAGAAGCTAGGTAACGGTTTTCTCGATTATCGAAAAGAAGAATTAGAAAAAATATTGCCTTCCATTGAATCTGTGTTAGAAAATGAACAAACGATGACGAGTTTAGCTCTTCGTTACGCTACAGCACCTCAAACGGTTGCTGCGACCATACCAGGTGCGAGGACTATGGAACAGGTAACGGACATCTTAAATGCGTATGATCAATATAACAGTATATCGCAACATCAATTGGAAAAGGTAAAAGTACTAACTAGAGCACAAAACTATACTGCCCACTTAACATAAGATTTCGTAAATTTTTATCTAGAGTATTGTTCGTAATAAAAAAATAGGTTATTCTATTTATAGAACGATATTGGGGTGGTAATTGTATGGCAACTAAAAATATCGAGCTCTTACATATGAGCGGGCAGAAATATAAAATAACTGATATTCCGATTGTAAATCACGATGTCTTTGTCGTTAATTACTATTTACAACTGTTAATTGATGAGGTTGAAAAAAGGGCCATACCAAAAGATACTTATTCATTTTCGAGTTTTGTCATAAAGAAAAGTGGGTTAAAAGAATACAATAAAATCAAATCTCAGAGAATCACAAAAATATTGCACCAACTTGTCCCCTCTAGTTAGCAAATAGTAGTATATGGAATGATCTTAACTGTGAATACAAACATTTAAATAATAACAAGAGCTAGATTAACTAAATGGATAGCTAATCTAGCTCTTTCTTTGGTCTTCCTAGAGAATTTAAAACGCCCAATTCCCACCTCTAAACAGTGGCTCACGCTCACCATTCGCTGTAATACCATCAATATTCATATCCGCCGAACCAATCATGAAATCAACGTGTGTAATACTTGTGTTTAAGCCGTTCTTTTGTAACTCTTCTTTGGACATCGTCTTTCCACCTTCGAGGTTAAAGGCATAAGCGCTTCCAAGAGCGAGGTGGTTCGATGCATTTTCATCGAATAGTGTATTATAAAAAATAATATTTGAATTTGAAATTGGTGAATCATATGGTACTAATGCTACTTCTCCTAAGTAAGCAGATCCTTCATCAGTTTCTACAAGTCGTTTTAATGTTTCATATCCTTCCTCAGCTTTGTACTCTACTACTTTTCCATCTTTAAATGTAAGAGAAAAGTTTTGAATTAATGTGCCACCATAATTTAATGGTTTTGTACTTGATACTGTTCCATTGACTCCATCCTTTTTGGCAGCTGTGAATACTTCTTCGGTAGGTAAGTTCGCAACAAAAAATACATCTTTTTCATTGTTACTACCAGCGCCAGCCCATAAATGTTTTTCAGGAAGTTCAATTGTTAAGTCGGTTCCAGGAGCTGTGTAATGAAGTTTAAGGAAACGTTTTTCATTTAAGAAGTCAACTTTGCTTGATAAATTCTCGCAATGTTCTTTCCATGCAGAAACAGGATTATCTGATTCCACGCGAGTCGCTTTAAAAATAGCATCCCATAATTTTTCAACGGCGACATCTTCAGCATCATTAGGAAATACTTTTTGTGCCCAACCAGGTGCAGATGCTGCGATGACAGTCCAGCTAATCTTGTCAGATTGAACGTACGAGCGGAATTTATCCATTGCTTGGCCAGAAGCTTTATTTGCATTTGCAATACGCTCAGGATTTACCCCTTTAAGAAGATCTGGATTACTTGCGACGATACTCATGAAAGCTGCACCATTTTCAGCCATTTCCTCATAGCCTTTCGCTTTCCATAGAGGAAATTCATGAAAGGCTTCATCTGGTGCATCGTTATATTTAATAAGTGCAAGTTCTTCATCATTCCACTCTACATGTACATTCTTGGCACCAAGATCATAAGCTTTTTTGGCTACTAAGCGTACAAAGTCTACTGCTACGAGAGGAGCATTGACGACTAATGTTTGATTTTCTTGGATATTCACACCGACTTTAACAGCTAATTCAGCGTACTTTTCCAATTTAGATTGTAAATTTGACATTTATTTCCCTCACTTATGTATAATTTCTATTACAAGAGTATTTTAACAGTTCTTAATGGATTTGAAAAAAGAAAACGGTTTATAATTATAATTTTGTTATTTAATTATATAAAAATGATTGAGAAATTATACGATTAATAAATGAACTTAAATAAAAAAAGAGGGATTTAGCCCTCTTATCATAAAATAATAACAGACTAGTTTTCTAAAAAATGTTATTTTTTTCCGTATTGAATAAACATACGCTCGTCCTCAATAAGACCGCATGCTCCACACTGTACTTTTAATGAAGGACCACGATAAGGGAGATGAAAAGGATCAAGTTGATCGTTTGTGTACTGTTCAATGACCTCACCCGTCTGTGGGTTCAATTTTACAGCTTGTGCTTGTTGTTCAATTCGGTTAAAGCGCGAACGGTTGGTTTTACAATTAGGACATAAGTATGGTTCTGTCATCTTAAATCACCTCCTAATTATAGTATTTCCTTTTTAATGTTTGAATAATCTTTAATTACATAGAAAGAAGGCCTAGAAAATGAACGTTAGATTAGCTGAAATGAAAGATGTTAATGTAATTGCTGAAGTCCATGTCCAAAGTTGGAAAACAACTTATAAAGGAATCGTTTCTGACAGTTATTTGTCTTCACTTCGAGTCGAAGATCGAAAGGAAATGTGGAACCGAGTGCTTTCTACTAAAAACCACCCAACAGTTGTGATCGTGATAGAAGAGGATGGTGAAGTATTTGGCTTTGCAGCTGTTGGTAAAGAAGGAACAGGGAAATTTGCAGGAATTGACGGTGAATTATACGCTATTTATCTATTTGAAACTCATCAACGTAAAGGAGGTGGGAAACAATTAGTAGCAAAAGCAGCCCGAGTGTTAAAAAAACAGGGCTACCAATCGATGCTCGTTTGGGTTCTTGAAGATAATCCCTATAAACGGTTTTATCATGAAGTATTACAAGGTGTTTATTTAGAAAGTGAGAATATTGAAATCGCTGGAGAGGAATTTCAAGAATCAGCATACGCTTGGTGTAACTTAGGTCAATTAATTTCAAACTGTAAGTAAAATTTGAAAAGAAATGAGTCAATTTAGCTTGAATAAAAAAACAAAAACGAAGAGTTAAGTTCTAAAAAAATGTAAGCGTTCCCATTTACCAATTGATACTTTCGTAGAATAATATAAGGGAGAGGAAGAGAAATAATCGTAGAAGGGTGATTTTTTTGAATAACTACAGATTAGAAACAGAGGTCATTCACAGAGGATATGAAAGTAAATCTTTTCAAGGAAGTTTAACACCACCGTTATTTCAATCATCTACATTTACGATGGAGTCTGCGGAACAAGGAGAACGCCGGTTTGCAGGGGATGAGGAAGGTTATATTTACTCTAGATTAGGGAATCCTACGGTTACTATTTTAGAAGAAAGAATTGCTGAACTAGAAGGTGGAGAAGCAGGGCTAGCATTTAGTTCGGGTATGGCAGCTGTATCCGCAACCCTTTTTGCTCTTGTTCGTTCAGGAGATCATATTCTTGTGTCTGAAGGTGTGTACGGTTGCACGTACGGCTTATTAGAACTTTTAAAGGATCGATTTAAGGTTGATTATGATTTAATTGCTATGGATAAAGAAGAGCATATTCGCTCATATATTCGTCCTGAAACCAAAGTGATTTATGTAGAAACACCAATCAATCCAACAATGAAACTGGTAGATCTACAGTTAATAAGCAAGCTGGGCAAAGAAACAGGGGCAAAGGTCGTCGTCGATAATACTTTCGCTACCCCGTATTTACAACGCCCTATTTTATTAGGAGCAGATGTTGTTGTCCATAGTGCTACTAAGTATATAAGCGGACATGGGGATGTCGTTGCTGGATTGATGGTTGGAAGTGAAGAATTCATAAATGAAGTAAGAATGACGACGCAAAAAGATATAGGTGGAATCATAAGTCCGTTTGATGCATGGTTGTTAATCAGAGGGTTGAAAACGCTCCCAGTCCGGATGGATCGACATTGTTCTAATGCTATACAAATAGCAAACAAAATGAAAAATCACCCCAAAATAAAAGAAATTATCTTCCCTGGAGATGAGAGCTTTTCGCAAGTAGATGTCATCGAAAAACAAATGAAGCAGGCTGGAGGGATGATTAGTTTTTTAGTTAATGGGGGTAAAGAAACTGCGCAGCGATTGATGAACGAATTAAAGTTAATTAAAATTGCTGTCAGTCTTGGCGATGCAGAAACGTTAATCCAGCATCCTGCAACGATGACGCATTCAGTAGTACCTGAAGAAAAGAGAGCACAGATGGGGATTGGACCTGAACTACTTCGTTTATCGGTTGGTTTAGAAGCATGGGAGGACATTTGGGTAGATATCGAGCAGGCACTTGAGAAAATTTAAATCACGAGTTAGATATATGGATCAACCAAGTTTATCCCGTAACAACAGACAGTAATAACTAAATGAACTCTTAGAGAAGATAAGGCGGTATTTCAATAATTTTCGTTCGTTAAATACCATATAAAAGACAAAAGGTTAGAGATAGGAATATTGAAGTATCTCTAACCTTTTGTGTTATGTATTTTACAATCAAGGTTGTATCTTACTCTGCTACTACCTCATTTACGATTTCCATTACGGAATTTCTTGTAAGTTTCTCTGATCCAGTTTCAATAGCATCGAGTGTACCTAAAGCAAGAGCGAGTGGAATTTTACAGAAATAATAAATCGGTCCTATTTGTAACTCTTTAGTATAAATGTCGCCTAGTTCTAAGTTCGTTCTAGCGTATTTAAACATATCTTTCATGTCCCAGCCATTTGGAAAAAAGTCTACCCCTCTAGAAAGATCTTCTTCACGATTTCGAATGATGTTGACCGCTTGTAACCCTCGTCCAAATCCAACGGCAAGAGCCTCATCACAATCGGTTCCGTCATACCATCTCCAAAGGTCCGAAAGAAGTACTCCTACTAATCCAGCAACATAGAATGTGTATTGATTGAGATCTTCTTTAGTTTCAATTTTCCATTCATTTTCAACCCACTTGGCCATACCTTCAGCCATTCTTGAGGTTGAATGTAAAACCGTTGAAGTGGCCGATTGAGGACTAATTGTAATCCAGTCATGCAATTGTAAGGTTACTTGTGGTAATAAAGCTTTATAGGGTTCAAATAAGGCATTGATGTCAGTCTCTTGAACTGGATTTTTCATAAGCTCGCTTAGCTTTTTCAATAAGTTCACTTTGACCTCTTTTGGAAGTTCAGAATTGTCTTCGATTTCGTCGATTGCTCTCATACATAAATAAGCTGACATTACAGCCTCTTCTAATGAAGCCGGTAATTTGCTAATCGGAATAAAAAAGGTTCGACTTGTTTTCATTAACATGTCCCTTGCTCTTTCATATAACTCATTGGTTTCAGTCATCTTTTTTAACCTTCCTTTCAATTCATATCTTATATAAAAGTTTAGACTAAATATGAACGATTTACCAGAATATCTGTTTTGTTCTCGTATATTATTTTTTCTTTATGGCGTTTATTTGTTGAAAAGGGCATTGTACATGCACGAGTCAACATAAAATGAGAGAGAATGACAAAAAGAAGGGAGTCGTTTTCTATGAATCATTATCAAGACCATCAGCAAACTCACTCGAACGCTCCGAAAATGGTGACACTTGTTGACCCTTATGTATATCAAACGTTACAAACGGTGATCGGTAGAACGGTTGTTGTTCAAACCTCAGAAGGTAATATTCGAGGTTGTTTAACGGATGTAAAGCCAGATCATGTTGTAGTGGATGTTTCTGGTTCGCCGTTCTTTATTCGAATGCAAATGATTATTTGGGTATTACCACAATAATCGATGGATACTTCTTAATGGTTAGGGAAGAAAGGGGAGACGGTCATGATTATACGATTTGATAAAATGTTAATAGACTTACCAAGGCCTGAATATGCCGATCCTAACGGTGCATCAGCGGTTCAAGAGTTACTGGGTGGGAAATTTGGCGAAATGTCAACTCTAAATAACTATATGTATCAATCTTTTAACTTCCGGAATAAAAAGAAGTTTAAACCTTTTTATGATTTGGTAGCGAGTATCACAGCTGAGGAATTCGGGCATGTCCAATTGGTCTCGAATACGATTAATATTATGTTGACGAACACGACATTTCCAGGAGATCCAGATATTGCACCGATGCAAACGGCAAAAGATTTGCGATTTCATCATCACTTTATAGATACAGCACAAACATCAAAACCAGCAGATTCACATGGTCGTCCATGGACTGGAGATAACGTATTTAATAGTGGGAACCTCTTATTAGATTTAATTCATAACTTTTTCTTAGAGTGTGGTGCAAGAACACATAAAATGCGTGTTTATGAAATGACCGAAAATCCAACTGCGAGGGAAATGATCGGTTATTTACTGGTTCGTGGTGGTGTTCATATTGTTGCTTATGCAAAGGCAATCGAAGTTATTACAGGTGTAAATATGACAAAGATGCTGCCAGTTCCTGATTTAAGTAACCGTGCTTTTGAAACTGCACAGAAGTTTGAAGATGAAGGCATTCATACGAAGTTATATACATGGAGCCCTACAGACTTCCGAGATATTAATAAAATTTGGAAGGGTACACACCCAGAAGATGGAAAACCATTAGAAGTAGTCATAGGTGCACCTGAAGGAGCACCGACACCTGATTTTGAAGAAGTGCCAGAAGAATTTGCACCTGGTATTTCAGCTGAAGATTATCAAGAGATTGTTAAGCGACTCATGCGATCTGCGGGATTATAACGGGTGCCAAGCGCACCCGTTTTTTTATCTTTCGCTATATTATTGCTAAATCGTGTAACTCGAATATAAAGTTTGAAGTTCTGAGGATCATTGCTTTTTACTTAAAAACTCGATAACTTGCTTTAATGGTTGGTCAACCTGAAAGTAATTTGCAAATGGACAACCTTTTGTATTTAAACGATCGATGATTGTGTCTATTGTAAAATGGGTAGGGTTTAACTGTTCATTAACTTCATCCCAAAATAAAGGAGTTGCAACAGTTGCTTCTTTTCGGCCCCTTGCAGAATAGGGGGCGATAATCGTTTTTCCCTCTGCATGTTGTATATAATCAACATACAATCGTTTTCCACGGTTCTTTTTCATTCGTTCCACTGTAAATAAGTCAGGCTCTTTAGAGATAAGGTAATCGGCTACAAACGAAGTAAAAATTCTAGTTTCCGTAAACGTATATTTTTCTTCTTTTAAAGGTAAATGAACCTGTATCCCTTTTCCACCAGATGTTTTAACAAATGGTTGTAATCCGAGTTGATCACATACGTCTCTAATCATTAATGCACCTTTAACAGCAACTTGAAAATCCTCAACAGAATGGGGATCTAGGTCAAATAAAATTTCCCTCGGTTGATGGGAGTGAATAGTTTGAAATGGAATGTGAAATTCAATAGCCCCTTGATTTCCTAACCAGAGTAAAGTTTTAATCGATTGGCAAACGATGTAGTTAATCCCTTCATATTCAAATGAATTTACAAAAGCTGGGGCGTAGTCGGGTATATTTTTTTGAAAAAAAGCTTCCCCTTCAATTCCGTTTGGATAACGAACGACGGTAAGGTGACGATCTTTTAAAAAAGGTAAGAAAAAAGGTGAAACTTGTTTGATATAATCAATATACTCTTTTTTTGTAAAAGATAAAGATTTCCAATACACTTTTTCAGGGCTTGTGATTTCAACATCATAATGTAGTTCTTGTTTAGGATTTGTTTGGTCTACAGTACAGTCAATATATGATAAGTCCAAGCGAAAACGTTCAAAAAAAGGTTCTCTTAATTGTTCTTTATAAAATTGTAAATACTTAACTTCAATACAAATACTGGGCTCAACATAAATAAATTGTTTGTCTACACTTGTCTTATTTTTTTTTATCGTTTGGACTAATGCTTTTTCTTCATCAATACTTAGTCCGTGTTTGAATAATCCAATAGGAACAATTTGTCCATGATTCCATAAGCTAACGTGAAAATAACCGTTTTCCTTTTCATACGCAGTAATAAAGCAGCTGAGTTTTTTATAGTTCTTAATTTTCAACCATGATCGAGTTCGTCCATTTTCCCATTTACTGTGGTCTAATTTTGCTATCACACCTTCACTGTCATGCTGAAGCACTTGTTCCCAAATGGTCGAAAACGAGTCGCAGGCAGGGATATATTTAAATACAGTTTCTGTTTTTAAATTAGATTTCTCAAATAAGTTAAATAACTTTTCTTTACGAGTAAGATAAGGTTCGTTCTTAAGACTTTTTCCTTTTATCTCTAATAAATCAAACAAACAGAGTGTAACAGGTCGACTTTTGGCTTCAGTTACGATGGTTTCTTCATTCCGTAGTCTACCACGCCTTTGGATTGCCTCAAAATCTCCTTTCAATTCGTTTTCAAGAACAACAATTTCACCGTCTAATTCAATTGGGAAAAGGTTTTCAATGGATGCCTGAATGTTTTGACTTGCTTGAACGAGTTCTGGAAATTGCTCATTTAATATTCGACCATTTTTACTTATAAGTATGAACTCTGTATTACTCCATTTTAGCAAGCAACGATATCCATCATATTTGATTTCATATTTCCACTTTGAATCTATTGGGGTATCAAATGATAATGTTGGACTCATCGGTTTTTTCATCGGTTCGCTCCTTTCTGTTGTACTCATAATTGTAGTTTCCCCTCTTGAGGGCTGATTACTAAACCAATCTAAATATAATTTGCCAGTGAAATAGTCTGGTATCATTGAATGTTTTTACATAAATAATGATAAGCACCAAATACTATAAGAAAATGAAAAGAAAGAAGGTGCTACAAGATGCACACGGTTTGGCGAGGTAGCATTAGCTTTGGTTTAGTAAATATACCTATAAAACTCCATGCAGCAACTGAAAATAAAGATATTAAATTACGAAATCTACACGCGGAATGTAAATCTCCATTAAAATACGAAAAAACATGTCCAGTTTGTGAAAAAGAAGTTGAAAATGATGAGATTGTTAAAGCGTATGAATATGCGAAAAATAAATTTGTCATTCTTGATGAGGAGGAGCTAGAACAGTTAAAGAAGGAAAACGAAGATAAAGCCGTCGAAATCATTGACTTTGTAAAACTAGAAGAAATTGATCCAATATATTTTGAGCGAAGTTATTTTATTGCACCGAGTGAAGGAGGTACGAAAGCGTACACGCTATTACGAAAAGCACTTGAAGATTCTGGGAAAATTGGTGTAGCGAAAATTATTATTCGTTCTAAGGAAAATTTAGCAATAGTTCGTGTTTATAAAAACACGCTTGTGATGGAGACGATTCATTACCCAGACGAAGTTCGAAATGTTGCAGATGTACCGAATGTTCCAAGTAGTGATGACGTAACCGAAAAAGAATTAGACACAGCCAAAATGTTAATAGACCAACTAACGACCGAGTTTGACCCTGAGAAATATCATGATGAATATCGTAATGCGTTGATGGAATTAATTGAAAAGAAAAAGGGTGCAGAGCAAACGGTTACAGCTGCAGATAAAAAAGCAACTACGACTGGCAACGTAACAGACCTTATGGCTGCACTTCAAGCTTCGATTGATAAAACAAAAAAGCCCTCAGCAAAACCAGCAACGAAAAAGAAGGCCACAAAAATGAAAAAGAATGCATAGGCATGAAGAAGGAGGCTTAAACTCAAAATGGGGCCAGCCTCCTTCTTTATACATTTATCTCGCAACAACTGGCATTAATACCCCCACTTCAAGACTTCGAGAGAACAAAGAAGGATAAGTGGGGGAAGAGGAAAACCCTCACTGATGGAAGTTTCTTATTTAAATCTTTTGTAATAGCTTTGGAAGCTCGGATAATTCTTTGATTGTATGCGTTGGGTAAATGTCGTCAACGATGTCTTTATCATCACGATTAATCCAGACATTTTTCATCCCAATACGATTGGAACCGATGATGTCAGTATGTAAATTATCACCGACCATCACTGCTTGGTCCTTCGTTAATTCTGTCAAATATAGGCAGTGTTCAAAAATCGCTGGATCAGGTTTCCCTCGACCGAAAGCACCCGAGATAATAATGTGATCAAAATAAGGAACAAGTTCTGGTGTCATATCAAGTTTTTCGTTTTGTAATTCAGGAGAACCGTTAGTTAGTAATAGAAGTTGGTAATCTTTTTTTAGTTCCTCTAATAAAGTGAACGTATCTTCATATATAAAAGGTAATGTCCTTCTTTTTTTTGCGAATAATTCCCCAAGCTCAGCACCGAATGCTGGATCATCAATTCCTAATGCTTTTAACCCAGCTGTCCATGCATCTGTACGATATTGCGGTACAATTTCTTTCATTTTCCGAAAGTTAACATTTATTTTATCACCAAAATTTCCCCATAATCCTTCAAAGGGGTTAATTCCAATCATTTTAGTAAATTCATACGTTTCGTAATTACTATATAATTGACGAGCCGCTTCTCTCACAGCTTCTTCAAAATGATGAATGTCTACACCATACTTATCAACTGCAACTTGGCACGTCGCTTTAAAGGATTCAGCGACACTTTTTTTATCCCACAGCAATGTATCATCTAAGTCAAAAATGACTGCCTTTAGCATTCTTATTCTCCACTCCTTATGTATTATATATAGATTGTACTATAAAAATCAGAGCGAAAATTAAAAAACTTCTAAATTTCGATTTTTGTTTGTGTAAATGAAGTTCAAGTTCCTAGATTGAACTTTATCACTACGGAAAAATGTAATATAACAAATTTAAAAAACTAGTTGACTATTATATAACAGAATAATATAATAGAAAACAAGAAGAGGGAATAAACAAAAAATTCTAACAAGGAGTTGTTTAAGATGAGAATGTCAACTGAGAATAGTAATAAAGGACAGTTTGAAGAAGTGCAAGAAGATCAAACAATCCTTGATATGATCAATGATTATTACGCAAGAAACTAATATTGTTTTCCAATTTCCATTTACCATAAATCACATACTTACCTCAATAAAGCCGTCTATATTAGACGGCTTTATTAGATGTATAATGAAAAAACAGTAATAATAATTTATGATAATCAAACATATACTACATAACTGTTATAATACAAAGTCACATTATGTGAAGTACTCAATTTTAGCATCAGGAAAATATTCATGAATATAACCATATAAAGTTTCTTTCAATTGTTCCTGTTCATCTGTTTGATATACATACTTTCCAATTCCGTATTTCCCCCATTTATATTTTCGCTTTTCTTCATCCAACTCAAGCTTTGTCATTGGATAATTTTTCTCAATTACGCGTTTGGCTGGTTTTGTAAATCGATGCTGAATTAATTCAAATGTAACGTCTTTTTTCGCTTCTAGCGGTAAAGTCTCGTTTAATGTAATAAACAATTTTTTATAACCTTCTTGCCATCCTTCATGAATGTAAATAGGGGCAACGATAAACCCTAAAGGATAACCAGCTTTAGCGACTTTTGCAGCCGCTTCGATCCGTTGTTGTAAAGGAGAAGTCCCAGGTTCAAAGTTTTTAATGATAAAATCTGCATTGATACTAAAACGAAAGCGGGTTTGTCCATTATGCTCAGCATCGAGAAGGTGATCTACATGATGAAATTTGGTCACAAAGCGCAATTTACCGAAATCAGATTTTCCAAAAAACTCGATCGCTCGTTTAAGTGAATGAGTTAGATGGTCAATACCAACGATATCTGATGTACATGAAGCTTCAAACCGCGTGATTTCTGGAGCACGTTCGTCCATGTATTTTTGCGCTGCTGCAAAGATTTCATCTGTATTCACATACGTTCGAATGTATGGTTTACTTCCCATGGTGGTTTGTAAATAACAATAATGACAATGGCCCATACACCCCGTTGCTAATGGAATTGCGTATTCGGCTGAAGGCTTTGAAGTATCGAATTTTAACGTCCGTCTTACACCAACAACTAGAGTGGATTTGGCGTTGCGATACTTTTGTAAATCATTGTCACCAGGGATGTTACGAACTTGATTGTGGGAAGTTGTTTCGCGTATTTCTAACCCCATTTTTTCAAACTTGTCCTTAAGTTCTTTCCCAAGCTGAAATTCAAGTGCTTGAGGTTCAATATATACAAGTTGTGGAACGAATGGTTTAATCATCACGTCACTTCCTTAATTGGCTATTAGGCTACATTGTAGGGCCAAAATAATATTCATACATTTGTTCCGCTTCGTCTGGTGTTTGGTACATCGCATATTCATCCGATAAAGGGTAATATGTATCATACATGAAAAGGGAGAGTTCGTTTGGGTTTTCAGGGTTTGATGTTATTGTCGCTTCTTGTATGGTTGCCACATTTTGTGTATGGGGGTTGCGATAAATGACATATACAGAATCGCCCTCTTGTAAGTCGCGTATATTCATAATCAAATATTCATCCTTTCATATGAAGAAGAGATAGCCTTTTTCTGTATTAGTAATTTTACCTTTCCACTATGTTTTATTTGCTAAATCTTTAAGTAAAATTTGGATTATATGTTAAATGAGCTATTACACGATGCATTGGTCGGCAAAGCTAGATTGACCAATTGCCATTAATCGCGTATTGTTGAAGAAGTTTTTGCGGTACGTCCACCAAAACCTCAAAATAACACGCCCTTAATAACGAGAAATACCTGAGCAAATTTTATAATAAGCAAAAAACTGATTTCATTATACTTAAAGCCAGTATTTACCATGAAATAATGGTTATTTTCATTTTCCTGTAAAAAGAGTATAATTTTCTTAGTTTTATAGTATAAAAGGAGGGTATTTTTTGATAATCAGTAATAAGTGGTTTATTTTATTGATAGGACTTACATTGTTATTATCTGCTTGCGGGACAAAAGAGGATGTGATCATTGATCAAAGTGTTGGTGGAGAAGATGGCGGGCACCAATTAGAAGAAGAATTAATAAATGAATTAAAAAATGAGTTAAAAGAAGAACTACGAGAAGAATTAAAAGAAGAAATTGAAGAGGAGCTACGTGAACAATTAGCTGCTGTACATCAGGAAACAGAAGAAAATACAGGAAACGAACTTGAACAGGATAAAGGTGAGCTCGGTTGGGAAGGGCAATGGGAATTGAATGACCACCCAGATTTAAATGGGTATTTACATATCTATCAAGAAACAAATGAGGGTTTTTACTTTGATATCCACGTTGCATATACCCATGTAGGTGAAATTGAAGGCGCTTATGCTATTAAAAATGGTAATATCGCAAAATCTATTGAAGATGAGTATGGTTGCGTGATGACACTTAGGCGGACTGGTAACTTTATTACATCTGAAGAAGGATCAGAATGTTACGTTTGGAGTGGAATGGCGATCGATTTAAATCGGGAATTTACACGTTAAAGTCATCGTCATTGTTCTATATATTTTCCTTTTTTGGTATGATAAAGTTAAATGTATGCAAAGGAGGTAAAATCATGATCCATCAAACTTGGAGCGAAAGCGAAACGATTAAAAAAGTAAAATGTGTACATACAAATGCAAAAAAATATATGGTAGACCGTGCGTTAACTGCTGAAAAGGTCTACGATGTGAAAAACGAAACAGAGGAGTTTTACTTTGTTGTCGATAACACAGGTAAAGTAGGCGGTTACTACAAAGATTATTTTCAAGAGGCTTAAGATAATCTAAGTTAAAAAGACTACTCTATTCATTGCTATGCTGCTCTCTTCAGAAATTCGTCTTGGCGTAATATTTACGAAGAAGGAGTGTACAATTAGAGTAGTCTTTTTTCTCTATGTTTTACTTCCTAGAGTTTAAAGGGAACGATTACTCAATGCTTGTCATTCATGTCATTTAAACGTGTTTCTACAAGTTTTTCTAACGATTGCTCGAGGCTGATTTTGTCTAGCTGTGTACCTATAAAGACTAATGTGGTTGGGTAGTCCATCATATCTGGTAATAAAATGGGTTGTCCATTTGAATATTGAAACGAGTAAAGCATGTTTGACTCGATAAAGCGAACAAATCCTTTAATGCGATAGAATGAAGACGGTAGAGTTAAAATAAATTGTTCAAATTTTTCATGACTAATCGGTTGTTGGAATGTATAGACAAAGGTTTGTAATGTTAACTGGTCGATCGTCAGCTTTGATGTCTTTTCTTTTTCCTGTAATGAAATGCCATTGACGAAAGCAGGGTTAATATCAGCATAAGTTGTAAAAACAGCGAATGCTTTAGGGTTAATCGATTGAATAGTATAAAGGGTAGATGCTTGTTCACTTTCACTAATAAGATCGCTTTTATTTAAAAGCAATAAGTCTGCATGCTTAATTTGTTCCCAAATAAGTTCGCCAACAACTTGGTCAAGAGTATGTTGCTTCGTCCAAAGTGTCAAGTCGACAAGGGTAATAATTCCCCGCATGTAAATTTTCGTAGCTAAGGAAGGTGACATACACGCATCATATACTTCTAAAGGATGTGCTGCCCCTGTAGTTTCAATATAAATGGCATCAAGATCGTTTTCTTCAAGAAGTTTCCTCAGTTGCTCCTCAAATTGATCAATGATCGTACAACAGACACAACCATCGAGTAGTTCTTTCAAAGGCAAGTCTTTAGAAATTGCAGTACTGTCAATGGAGACTTTGCCAATTTCGTTCATAACGACTCCGACTTTTCGCCCAGCCTGTTTTTCATACTGAAGCAATGTTTTCAATAATGTTGTTTTTCCGCTACCTAAAAACCCTGATAATATGTAAATTTCCGTTTGTTTCATCTAAATAACTCCTTACTAATCAAGTTGAAGTTTCATTATATTATACACTAGTTGTCGTATAGTTGTATTAAGACAACCCTACTCCTCCATAAACTGTTTGTAAGGAGGGATGGACAGTGTTAAAAGGAGTTGACTTGCAAATGATCTCATTTGTTGGGATTTCATTAATCCAAGATTACTTAACGTTTAAGCATTTTCCTAGAATATATTTTTGGAATGTGGAGCAGCAGTTAATAAATGATGATGAACATTCGAAAAAATCGGCGTAAGGTTAACTTGAGATATGACCTAGGCGAAAAATAAAATGAAGGGTGACTCAAAATAGTTTGAGTCACCCTTCGCTTATTAAGATTATCTATGCTATTTCAAATCATCGTTTTTTAATTACTTCTTGTTCCTTAAGGTAGATTTGCAAATTCATAAAAATACTAATAAATAAACAAATCCATATGCTTAACTCGATGAACGTAAAGCCGAGTTCTATACTAATCGACCATAAATTATTAATGATATAAGGTGAGAAAAGTATAAGTGTTCCTGCGACTAGGCAGGCTTTCACAAATTTCTGCACTAATTGCTCTTTAATACCGAGCCAAAAGCCGATTTCTTCAAGAAACAGTAATATAATTCGTCCACCATCTAAGCCAGGTATAGGGAGGAGATTAATCATTGCATAAAGTAAACTTAGAAGTGCTAAACCTAAAACAACACTATCCATGAGTTGAGCGAGTGACTGGTACAACTCGAGTTGTCCAACTAGATCACGTTCAGGGGAATAGATGGTAGTTACTTTAATTGTTGGTATTAGAAGTAAAAGGTGATAAATTCCTTTTAACGCTTGAGCCACACCTTTAAAGAAAACCTCAGTTTGTAAGTAACTAAAATAACCATAACAAAGCAAATAAATGAGTAGATTTGCTGAAGCTCCAGCTAAAAAAAATCCTAGTTTAATAAGAAAGTTGGAACGTTGAAATTGTTCTCGATGTACTTTTACTTTTCCGCTGATTGGAAATAGATGAAAAGACCAATAGCAATTGTTAATGGTCCTTCGATACAATATTGGCCCACGCCCTACATTAAATTCTAAAACTCTTAATCGAGTGAACCAGGCAAAACAATAGTGCCCCCACTTATGAATGAATAGGATAAAATAAATCGCTAAAATAAATTTTAGGAGTAGGAAGATTTCGTAAAATGTCATGTTCTAGTCCCCCTCATTTCACCTAGCAGTGTTACTAATCTTCCATAGTATAGGTATAGGTGAAATCTTACCGTCCATAAACTGGTGATAATTATATTCCATCATATGAAAGAAAGGAGGAACTAGAACGATTTATTCATCGTTCTGTAATTGCTGAACGAGCTGTTTAAAGAGCTCTTCATTTTTTTCATCAAGAGCTTTATCAATTTGACGTAATAACATTTCTTTTTGATTTTGAACTAATGATTGCTCGATTATCTGATCAGCTTTTTTTGCTACTTTTTCATAATATTCATAGCGCCTAATATTGTCGATTGCTTTATTCTCAATAAGTTGTAAGTAACGATGATTGTTTAGCTTTCCATAAAAATGGATTAGAAGATATACTGGTTCAGTCGGATTATTCATAATTTCACTATAGGCGACAGCTACTTCTTCATACACTCTACCAGATTGATAGTATTTAAAACCGATTTCATCAGAATTTATGCTAGAAATAACGACCGTTCGTCGTGTGGGCCTTAATTCATCTGTAAAATGAACATTCTCTAATAAGTGGAAGTTCTTAATTAATACTTCAAGCAATCTTCTTGCATCAGCTTTTTTTAACCGATGGTTTTCTAAAAACCATAGTAAGAAAGCCTTTTTTTCGTTTGTAGAAACCCATTTGCTCATTGAAAAAACCCCTTGAAAAAAACTATTATCATTTAATTTTACTCAGAAATAAGGGATTAAGACTACTTGAATGTCAGATTATATAACAATGTAAATTTGAGAAAAATAGTTGACAAGCATAATATCCATTAGTGTCAATCCTCATGTCATTAGATCCCCAGACCTTTATTATACTATGTTGCTAGGTGCCATTAATTATTTAAACAGTGTGACATTTTTCAATTTACCTTTATAATACTATAATGGATGTAATTACTCATCTTGTGGTAGACGAGACAGGAGGCAGTTCCATTGTTAGGATTATTTAAAAAGAAAAAAGAAAAGAAAATAGAAAAACCGAAAACGAATCGAGTCATTTATATGTCAAATCATATTTCTAAAAATGATTTAGTATACTTACATCGTGAACTTCCATTGAATGTCCATTTTCTTGTTTTTAATAAAGAAGAGTACGAACATAATGAAAAGAATATGGTAGGACGAAAAATAACATTATTTGAAGAGATAACTCCCGATGTAATGAAAAAAATGATCGCAATTATTGAAGCAGAAGAACCAGTACTTCTTTTTCCTGAATTAAGAATTTCACGTTTCGGAAACATCATGAAAATCTACGAGGAAATAGCATTCATCGCTAATCGCACCGATGCTACTATTTATCCTGTTATCATTCAAACGAATGACGGGAAAAGAGGAATGATTAGTTTTACGTCTTTAAATCCATTTTCCGAAAAGGATGCATCTATACATATTGGAGAGCCGTTTCAAATCAGTATTGAAAAGACTCCAGGAGTAAATGATAAAGAACTAGCTACATCGATAATCTATCAGAAAATGACGGATCTTTACGCAAAGTCGATGTACAAATATAATGTCAACTTATTTAATGAACTTTTAGAAGCATCGAAAATGTTTGATCCCAATAAAATTATGATCAAAGATCCGACAAATGCGTTAACGTATAAAAAATTTTTACTCGGGGTTCAAGTGTTAAGCTCGAAGTTAGAAACGCTTCTTGAAGAGGAAAGAGTAGGAGTTTTCTTACCTTCTTCTATTGGGCAAGCGGTTTGTTTGTTTTCCTTATTTAAAATTGGTATATCACCTGCTGTTTTAAATTTTACGATGGGGCATTCTACATTAATTGACTGTTGTGAAACAGCAAGTGTGAAGACAGTTTTAACATCGAAAGTATTTATTGAAAAAGCAGAACTTGATGAACTAATTAAAGTTTTTGAACAAAATGGACTTTCCGTTATTTATCTTGAAGATGTAAAAGAAAGTTTGAATTCTAAAGATAAAATTGTAGGGTTGAAAAACCATGCAAGTTCTCAACGTTCTACCCATGCAAAAAATGAAGTGATATTGTTCACCTCAGGAAGTGAAAATAAGCCAAAAGGTGTTATTTTAACACACGATAATATATACGCAAATATTCATCAAGCTTTATCAGTTATCGATTTACATACGGGTGATCGACTGTTAAATCCGTTACCGATGTTTCATAGTTTTGGATTGACAATCGGAACATTTTTACCACTCTTAACGGGTATTCCTGTTGTCATCCATCCATCACCGATACAATATAAATTGATACCGGAAATTATTTATAATGAAGACATTACGATTTTGTTAAGTACACCAACATTTTTAAATGGATATGGCAAAAATGCTCATCCGTTTGATTTCCATACGGTTCGCTATGCTATTGCTGGTGCAGAAAGTGTGAAAGAGGAAATTAAAGAGTTGTTTCAACATAAGTTCGGTATTCGTATTTTGGAAGGATACGGCGCAACAGAAGCCTCGCCTCTTTTGTCAGTCAATACGCCGATGCATTCTAAAGAACAATCTGTAGGAAAGTTGATTCCAGGGGTTCAATACAAAGTGGAAAAGGTTGAAGGCATTGAAAAAGGTGGAAGTTTGTTAGTAAAAGGCCCGAACTTAATGAAAGGTTATTTAATTCACGGAAAAGGGTTCATTCCACTTAATGATTGGTATGATACTGGAGATGTAGTAGAAATAGATGAATACGGATACGTTACAATCAAGTCTCGCTTAAAACGGTTTGCAAAAATCGGTGGAGAAATGGTGTCTTTAAATCTAGTCGAAGACATCGTCGCTCAATGTTTTGATGATATAGGATTTGCGGCTGTAAGTATCGCCGATAAACGCAAAGGTGAGAAAATTGTTTTATTTACGACTAAGGAAGAGTTTAGCCTCCGTGAATTAAAGCGTTTTGTAAAAACACAGAAACATTCGGCATTACTCATTCCAGCTGAAGTGATGCAGATTGATGAAATTCCGCTATTAGGAAGCGGAAAAACGGACTATGTAACACTTGAGCAATTAGCAAAAAGTGAGTGATCGAAGTGGAGACGATTGAAGTTGTTGGAGCAGTCATCATAAATGAACAAAAACAAATTCTTTGTGCATTGCGATCCGAGACAATGTCGATGCCAAACCATTGGGAGTTTCCTGGAGGAAAACTAGAAGAAGGCGAAAATAAGGAAGAAGCATTAATTCGGGAAATTGACGAAGAACTTGGCTGTAAAATTCAAGTAAAGGAAAAGGTTATAGACACTCATCATCAAACCGTATCTGTCATCGTGCATTTGCATACGTATGTAGCAAAGGTTATTGAAGGAAAACCAAAAGCTAGAGAACACGCTCAGTTGAAGTGGGTTAAAGTGAATGAACTTTCTCAATTACATTGGGCACCAGCAGATCTTCCAACCGTAGCATGGTTACAGCGTAAGTTCGGGAATTACAGTGGTCAAGGGAGTTAATGCTTTAAATAAACTAATGATCAAAACGGCAACTCCGATTGAGCTGCCGTTTTAATCGTACTATAAAAAGGATTTTTCCATCGCCATAATATCAATAAATTTCCCATCTAATTTTCCTTGATTTTTAAAAATACCTACTTCATGGTAGCCATTTTTACGGTAAAGAGTTTGCGCCATACGGTTATGAGGAAATGTAAAAAGTACGATCTTATAAAACTGATTAGCTATTGCCATTTGTTCTATAGAAGCTAAAAGCTGGCTACCAACACCTTTTCCTCGATAATCCCGCTGGATGTAAATTGATAAATCAGCAACACCGTTATAGGCAGTTCGTTTCGAATACTGGTTTAGCGATGCCCACCCGACAATGTTCCCTTCCATTTCAGCAACGATAATAATATAGCGACCTTGATGTTCATCAAACCAATTTTTCATATATATAATATCTTTTACGTCCGTTTCTAATGTAGCAATTCGGTCTTCGATTCCTTGATTATAAATTGTACGAATACTTTCTAAGTCTTTTTCAAGAGCTGCTCGAGTGGTTATTTGCCCCTTCATATTGTGCTTCCTTTCAAATTTTGTTAAAAGATTGTTATTTAACCTTATCAAAATTCAATTTGTAAGGTGATAGTGAATAAAATAAATGTACAATTTTTTTAAGATATCATCAATCCTTAAAAGGACAAATAATAGTAAAGAGAGAAGGTAGATTATGAGAACAGCACTAGAGAAGATGATTATACGGAACGCTTGAAACTTCACGTCGAAAAAGTTGTAAAGGGGGAGCCTATACACATTCCTCATTTAAACTATATTTTGGATTTCATCACTTCGAACGAAGCAGCCGAGTTTTTATTTGGGATCGAATTTAAAAGTGTAAAAGATTATTTACCAATATTAGTGCAATAGATCTAATGAGTCAAATATCACTTTACGGTAGAGACGGGGGAAATGTTCATGAAAAAAATATGGTGGAAAGAAGCAGTTGCTTATCAAATATATCCACGAAGTTTTATAGATTCGAATGGTGATGGAATTGGAGATCTCCAAGGGATTATTTCAAAACTCGATTATTTACAAGATCTAGGAATTGATGTAATTTGGATTTGCCCAATTTATTGCTCCCCAAATGATGATAATGGCTACGACATAAGCAATTATAAAGGGATAATGGAAGATTTCGGGACGATGAAAGATTTCGATCAGTTATTAGAGGAAGTACATAATAGAAGGATGAAACTGATTTTAGACCTTGTCATTAATCATACTTCTGACGAACATCCGTGGTTTATCGAGTCACGATCTTCAATAGAAAATCGCTATCGAGACTATTATATTTGGCACCCAGGGAAAAATGGGCAGGAACCGAACAATTGGGAATCAATCTTTGGTGGGTCGGTGTGGGAATTCGATGAGAAAACCAATGAATATTATATGCACGTATTTTCACGAAAACAGCCAGACTTAAATTGGGAAAATCCAAACGTTCGTCAAGATTTATACAAGATGATCAATTGGTGGTTAGATAAAGGGATTGACGGCTTTCGTGTTGATGCCATTTCTCATATTAAAAAGATAGATGGTTTTCCCGATTTACCAAATCCACAGAAAAAGAAGTATGTCCCGTCATTTGAAGGTCATATGAATCGTGAGGGAATTCATCAATTTTTAGAAGAGTTAAAGCATGAAACATTTGCGAAATACGATATCATGACCGTTGGTGAAGCGAACGGAGTAAAAGTTGAACAAGCGGAAAGGTGGGTAGGAGAGGCAAAAGGTGCCTTTAATATGATCTTTCAATTTGAGCATTTGGATCTTTGGGGAAAAAGTACAGGAGGAACGTTAGAACTTGCTACGCTTAAAAAAACGTTATCTAAGTGGCAAAATGGACTTCATAAAAAAGGATGGAATGCGTTATTTTTAGAAAACCATGATCAACCACGTTCGGTTTCTACTTGGGGCGACAGTGAAGATTATTGGGAGCAATCGGCGAAATGTTTGGCTACGTTCTATTTTTTGATGCAAGGAACGCCATTTATTTATCAAGGACAAGAAATCGGGATGACCAATGTGAAGTTTCCATCCCTAGCCGATTATAACGATGTAGCGATAAAAAATTTGTATGAAGAAAAAATCAACGAAGGTCTATCACATGAGGAAGTTATGGAGATCATTTGGCAAAATGGACGCGACAATGCTAGAACACCGATGCAATGGAATAATAAAGAAAATGCTGGTTTTACTATAGGTAGGCCTTGGTTAAAAGTCAATCCGAATTACACAAAGATCAATGTTGAAGATGCTATAAAAAATCCTAATTCCATTTTTCACTATTACAAGAGGCTCATTCAATTAAGAAAACAACCTGTTCTCATTTATGGAAAGTATGACCTCATTTTAGAAGAACATGACCAAATTTATGCCTACACGCGAACACTAAAGTCAGAAAAAGTATTAATAATTACAAATCTTTTTCCTGATGAAGTTAACTTTAAGTGGCCACCTCAACTAGGCTTCAAGAAAAGTAAAACTATTACGCTACTTTTAAGCAATTATAAAGTTCATGTAAAAGAAATTATGAAACATATAATATTAAAACCATACGAAGCACGAGTATACAAAATTACGTAAAACAGTAGAAAGCACCTTTAATATTTATTGTGTTAAAGGTGCTTTCCATTTGTACAGGAGAAAAGCAACAAAAAGTAAGAAGTAAATGAATAATAACAGGATGGCGAACTCAGGGGCAAAGAATATTCGAAGAACCATGCTAAAGGCTAAGGATATGTAAAGAAAGCTTAAAAGTTTCTTCATTTCATCATTTTTTAAGAGTTCAGTAAGTTTTGCTCCTAATGGACTGCCGAAGAAGGTGCCAGCGATTAGCACGAGACCGACGATATATTCAATGGGGGTTGTTAATGAGTACTTAACAAATCCGACAAGAACAATAAGGACAACCGAAGCTAGGCTTGTACCGACTGCAATACGGACAGGAAAACGTAAGATCCCAATTAACAAAGGAACGATAATAAATCCTCCACTCACGCCTAACATAACTGAAAACGTCCCTGCTATAAGTCCAATTCCAATAAAGTATATGTATTTTGGAAAGATTGGTTTTCTTTTCTCAGACTGAGTTTCTTTTTCAGGACGTTTAATCCATAAAAAGGAAGCAAATATAAGCAATAAAAAAATAAAAATTAGGGGAATAACGATTTCATCTAACCGTTGACTTTCTAGAAATAGGACAAATGGCTGAGTGAATTGAAAGGCAAAAACTCCTGCTATAGAGATCATAATTGCTTCTTTCCAACGAATATTTTTCAATCGCAAATGAGCAATAGTGCCAAACATCGAAGTAGCGAGTGACAACATTAAACTCGTCCCGATCGCAACTGTCGGTGGAGTTCCTAAAATAAGCAATAATGGGGCTAGGATTACACCACCACCGATTCCAAACAATCCTGAAAAGGTCCCAATAATAAGACCAATAACAGCAAATAAGATCAGCTCCATATGTAAAAACCCCTCACTTTCAGTTTAACGTAAAAAATGCACAGTGTTTAATCCTGCATTGTAGACATCGAATTTTGTCTCCATTTTAGTTGTTACAGTACGGGAGAAAACCTAACATAAAAGTACTATTAGATTATTTTATGCTACTTTAGTAATAAAAGATAGAGGTGAGAAACATGGAGAGAACGGTAATATCAGTAAAGAAAGCCAATCTAATTCTTCTTATCAATGTATTCATTTTACCTGTATACTATTTTTTATTGCAAGAGCTAGGGCAAGAAGGGTTGATCATTTTTCTTTTTGGTATTCAACTTTGTATCACATGTATGGTGATATGGTTTAACCGAGTACCGATGAAAGAGGACTTCAATGAGGAAGAAGAGGAAATTCGGCAAGTTATTAGAAATTCAAAAGTGGTTTCTGACCAATTAGCTGCTTCAGTAGAGGAGGTTAACGAAGCGATTTAGACAATAACAAGTTGGTTGAAAATGGCTCAAAACAAGGTTTTATTCTTGAAATGAATAGTAAAGAGACGGTAGAACAAATAGAAAAAGCATTTTCTTTTATTCAGCAATTGTCTAGTACAGCGACGGAAATTCATTATTTTTCTGTAAAGATGAGCTAAGAAGGTGAAGAAACGATTTCACAAATGGTAGAGATCTCTCATCAATTAGCAACATCCAATGAGCAAAAAGTAATGCAAAGTAGCGTCAATACCGGATGAAAAAACAACTGTTTATTTCAAAGCCATATATCGGCTATTACGAAAAAACCTTGTTTGACAGTTTCCATAGCTATTTTAAATGAGGAAGGGCAACCCATTGGGATTGTCGGAATCGATGTGAAAATTGAAATTTAGTGATCATCATTTATGCTATAAGTATTAGTCTTATATATATTTTGCCATACTCATAAATAGAAAGAAAGCTACGGATAAAGACATTCCTAAAATTAAGACCCTCTCTTGTCGGTCTAGACCTTTCCATTTTAATTTCATTAGAACTACCTCCAAAATGGTTTGTTCTAGCCTATGAGGAAATCTAGCATATTATTCCTGCCTACAAGAAATCAAGTGAATTTACTAGTATTTAAGGTGAAGCTTATATTGCAATGGAAAATAAAGTGAATGAATGTCAAGAAAGAAGGTGTTTGCATAGCTGTTTCCTTAATGAAGCTAATTCAAGAGGAGTTGATGAAATTCGAGATTATCAATTCAAAATGGGGGATTAGCAAAAAAGATAAGTGGCTAACCACTTATCTTATCAGTTATATTTTCAATCTTTTAAACCGCGATAACGTGCTGTTGTGAGCTCTTTAATATAGTCTTCGAGTTCTGGCATATTTACATCTTTCGCTTGTTGTATCGCTAGCTCAATATCATAGGGAACTCGTACAAACTGAATTGAAAAGCTACTTAATTGCTCCGACTGATATTCTCCTTCTAAGATGGCATAAGATGCTTGCGTAATTTCTAATGGATTTCCGACACTACCACAATTAAATAATGTTTTTCCTTGTAAGTTTTGCACATAGGCATTATGAACATCACCATATCCGACAACATCTGGTTCTTTTTCACCTTTGATATTATCTGTTAGCTCGGAATTATTAAATAACGACAATCGCTTATCTAGTTCATCCCAAGGCTGAATTCTTTCATATAAACTTCTAGGAGACGCATGGAATAAGCGAACGAGTCTGCCGCTCATATAAAAATCAACAGAGAAAGGAAGCTGTTCTAGATAGGTCACCTGATCTTCCCTTAATTGTTGCTGATGCCAACGAAGTGTATCAAATTTTGTTTCCTTCGTAATAAAATCATCCCAGTTTCCCATTACGACAAGTTCACACGTTTCTTTTACTTTATCAATAGAATGACTAGAGTGAGGACCTTTTCCAACTAAATCACCAAGACAAATAATGTGAGTAATATGACGCTTGTTAATATCCTCCAAAACAGCATCCAACGCAGGTGTATTTCCATGTATATCTGATATAACTGCAATTTTATCCATCGTATCTCCTTTCCCACTTATCTAATTATCCCGTTAAACTGGCGCTAAGATTCCCACTGAATGAAATTACTTTATTGAGTAATCACTTTTTCTAATTCCTCGTTTACGTATTGAATTGGTATAGCTAACCCGACTGAGTCTTCATCATCCATTAACCGTGGAATCGTACGTGCATAAACTACACCAATCACTTTTCCATTTTCGTTGATAACGGGACTACCGCTATTACCACTATAAATAGGGGCAGAAATTTTTAACACATGTAAGCGCTCTTCGTTTTCTACTATTTGTCCGTCTGTCACGATTTGTGAGTGCATTAATGGATTCCCGATAACATAAATGTTGTCTCCAATCGAACCACTTTTATCGTCTAACGTCAGATAGGGGACATCACTAGTAGAAACCTTTACAAAAGCAAGGTCTAATTCCTCATTTGAGTCAATGATTGTTCCTTCATATAAATCACCATTTGGAAAGCTCACCACGAGTTGGCCTTTACCGTCAATCACATGATGATTTGTAATGATCATCCCATCAGGTGAGACCGAGAATCCAGTTCCTCTTGACTGATTCCCTTGGATAGTAACGACTGCCTCTTTATACCGTTGGATATCTTCTTGTTGAGAAAGCTCATTCGACGAACGTAAAAACTGAAGAGCATCTAAATTAAACATATTTAACCAGACACCTAACACATTGATAACTAGGAAAAAGGAAATGCCGATAGCGATCGTTTTGATAACAAATGCTTTACGCTTTTTTTGTTTTTCAATAACTTCTGGGTCTTCTTCCTCTTCTTCAAACAAGAAGTCCTCTGGTGAGGGTTCCTCAAATTTATTTTCTTCTACATTCTCCTGATCTCTATCGCTCATTTAGACCTCCACCCTTTATAAATACTATTCATATCATACCATTTTTATTAGACAAACAGAATTGATCATCATCGCTTTAACGGAAAGAATGTCCACTTCAACATCGTGCGTGTGTGTAAAAGAAAAAGAGACGAAAACAGTGTGATTTCCGTCTCTAAATATCATGTTATCCCGCAACAACTGGCAGTAATACTCCACTTCAAGACTTCGAAGAATTATAGAAGGATAAGTGGGGGGATAAACTGCCAGAAACAACTAAATGACCTAAATGAACACAGATTAAATGCGCCACATCCTGTGGACCTCAACTACCATCAGTGGGGGAAGAGGAAAATCCCTCACTGTGGAAGTTTCACTTTATACGATTTTTCTCCACAGTATCCCAGATCGTTAGTGGAGTATACTGGATATTTTATTCTACTTTATTTCTTAATTAGTTGCCCTCGTGTAACGCCAAGCTGATTCGTTGCCTTTAACTCTCTCCATACACTACTTCCAGACCGCTTTCCGTCTAAAGCTTCACGGTATAACGATAGAACTTCTATTACTTTTTCGCCTGTTTCTTCTAGAAATTCAACGCGATAATGTTGAATACCTAATTGTAAAAATTGGGGTAAATATTCAGCTCCAGATTGCTCAATTGCATTATATACTGTGTTTCTACAACCAATATCGACACGAACAGGGTGTGAAAAACCAACACGGTCTTGTAAAGAAATGCGATGCTCTTCACAAGGACGTCCGCAGTTTGTAAAATCGGTTCCTTCACTTAAGAAGGTACAATACACACAATGTTCTGTATGGAACATCGGTAAATGCTGATGAATAACAAGCTCCATTTGATCAGTTGGAGCCATCTCAAGCATTTCGACCATCTGTTGGATGTTTAAATCATAAGATGGTGTAACGCGATCTAACCCACGTCTTAAGAATAGTTCTGCCGCCTTATGATTAGCGATATTTAATGAAAAATCACCAAAAAGCGGCAGATTGATTTGTTGAGAAGTATAATACTGAACCGCTCCTAAACTTCTTACAAGAATGGCATCAGGTTTTGCTTTTAAGATACCGTTTAAGATTCCATTTTCACCTGGCATATGAATACGCGGTGTTGCAAGGGCGATCGGCTTATTATATTTTCTTGCTACTTTTACTGCATCAGGATAATCGGTCGTAAACTCAAAGTCTGCATAGACATAATGAACGTCTGTCTGACAAGCAGCTTCTACTTGTTCCATCGTACGACATAAAGCGATTAACTCACTATTTGTTATTTTTCGTGAGTGATTAGTACTTGCTGAAACAGTATTTTTTTTTCATTTATTTTATATTGACGGGGCTGTTCTCGAAGTTGTAGTAATTGATCAGCTGCCACACGACGCATGCGATTAAGTTCTTTTACAGGGACAATTAATACATCTTCTAATTTGAGCTCTAAATAGCTCAATTCAAAGATCGTTCCGCCTAAACGACCCCATTGTTCAGCTAAATACTCTTTCGTTAATGGGCGTTTCACCGCTTTCTCAAGTTCAACTTCTGAACGAACAATAACAGAATGACCATTTACAACGTCCGTCCATTTAGTCACAAGAGGTTGGCCCATTTCACCAGTTGCTTCGATAGTGACAGGGAATAGTTGATATGTTAATTCACCTTCATACGTTTTACGAAGACGATTTTCAAGTTCTTGGTCACTTGTTTTCCAAATTTTATTACCGACTTTAACCTTCGTTAAATTCACATCGTGACGTCCAGGGACAATTTCAATTAAACCAGAAGGAATTTCACCTGCCACTTTTTCGCCACGTATACGAAGGTCATATACTCGGCCACCTTCTTCTTTTCCTTCAGGTCGACCTGCATCAAAAACAATGCCATCGCCACGTTTCAAAGGAGCTTCTAAGTCACAAATGACCGCATCTTTTAGTACTTTCTTAACAGTCCCTAAATAGACGCCGCGTTTTTTGGGGAATGTCCCATCTAGAAGTTTTTTATGATTAGTCCCTTCTAAAAACCCATGTGTGAAGCCACGACTAAAGCTTTGTTCTAATTCACGAATATCTTCAACAGAAGGGCGATAATCTGTTCCTGCCATATATTCATCAATCGCTTTACGATATTTACTTACAACATTGGCAACATACTCAGGAGATTTAAGGCGTCCTTCAATCTTAAACGATGATACGCCAGCTTCGATTAACTCTGGAACTAAGTCGATCGCTGCGAGGTCTTTAGGTGATAGAACATAAGCAATGTTACCCATTTCTTTTCGTTCACCATCAACGATTAAGTCGTAAGGGAGACGGCAAGCTTGTGCACATTCCCCGCGGTTCGCTGAACGACCACCCCACATTTCAGACGTTAAACATTGACCAGAATAGGATACGCAAAGGGCCCCATGAACAAATACTTCTAGCGGCGTTTCGGTTTTATTCGAAATCGATTTAATTTGTTTTAAATTATTTTCGCGACCTAACACAACAACTTCAATGTCATAAGGAGCTAGGAACTCAACGGCTTCTGCTGATGTTACCGTCATTTGTGTAGAACCATGAATAGGGAAGTCTGGAGACATTTCACGAATCATTTGCATGAGTCCCATATCTTGTACGATTAGCGCATCAACTCCAGCTTCTATACAAGCAGTTACTAATTGTCTTGCATCTTCTAATTCATTTTCGAATACTAAAATGTTAAACGTTACATATCCACGTACATTATATTTGTGTAAATATGCCATAATATGAGGGAGCTCTTCCATTTGAAAATTATCCGCGCGAACGCGGGCGTTATATTTTCCAATACCAAAAAAAACAGCATCTGCTCCATTGGCAACAGCTGCACGTAAACATTCCCAATTTCCAACAGGGGCTAATAATTCAACAGTTTTTTGTGAAAAAGGATTCAAGAGTGAATCATCCTTTCGTTTCTATCCAATAATTTTTAATAATTAATCATTACAAATAGACAAGAATTCGTTGTCACTTTATATATGGAACCTTTTAGAAGAAGTTCAACATAATTAAAGTATTAACAAAGACTTTTCTATTTTAAACGAAAATCAGTGTATGTGTAAGCTTTTTTATTAGCTTCTTAAAGTATGCCAACAACGCCATCGCAGAATACGGGATCCGAGTGGAATTACCAACTTTTGCCAAGATGCAACCAACAAAGCGTTCGTCTTTTTCTGCTACTAGTATGGTCGAGTTTCCTTCTGTTATAAACATGTTTCGGTAACAATTGTACATACTAACGGTATTGAAAAAGATCTAAGGAGTGGTTATCATTTTTAAACATTTGAATCCTATCCTCATTAAAATGGCTATGACCATTATTGTATTACTAATTGTTATGTCGCTTGTCTATAACTACCCAGTATGGACACCAATTGGTATCGGCTTACTCGTTGCCGCTGTAAGTTATTCTGTTGGGGATTTGTATATTTTAAAAATTTCAAATAACGTTATTGCTACTTTAGCAGATTTGTTCATCGCGACTTGGCTTATTTGGATCATTGGCCCGTTATTTCAAGGCTTGAGAATACCATTTTTTGTTGCATTTATTTCGGCTCTTCTCATCACAGGAGGGGAGTGGTTCTTCCATAAATACATGGTAAACTATAGAAAAAATATTCACCACAACCCAAAATATCCTAATTAATGAAAAAGAAGACTACCCTTTAGCTAGGCACCCTCCATAAAATGAGTTCTATCTATCATTATTTATGGGAATGTCTGGTTTGGGGGTAGTCTTTTTTAATTCATTACGAGACGATAACTCTGTTTCAAGATATCTTTTATAAAATTTTATTAATAAGGTAGTTCTTAAGCTCCTACAGTTTCTAGGTACTCATCATAAGTCATCATCTTATCAATAATTGTTCCTTCAGTTGTAATGTCGATAATTCGATTAGCAATTGTTTGAATAAATTGATGGTCATGAGAAGTGAAAATCATCGAACCTTTATAATTAATAAGGCCGTTGTTCACAGCTGTAATTGATTCTAAGTCTAAATGGTTTGTCGGTTCATCTAATAAGAGAACGTTAGCACCGCTAAGCATCATTTTTGAAAGCATACAACGGACTTTTTCTCCTCCTGATAATACACTCGCTTTTTTCATGACTTCTTCACCAGAAAAGAGCATTCTACCAAGGAAGCCTCTTAAAAAGCTCTCCGTTTGGTCGTTTGGTGAAAATTGGCGTAACCAATCAACGAGGTTCAAGTCGCATCCTTCAAAATACTTAGAGTTATCTTTCGGGAAATAGGCTTGCGATGTAGTTAAGCCCCATTTGTACGTCCCACTATCCGCTTCCATTTCACCCATTAAAATTTTAAATAATGTTGATTTTGCAATTTCGTTCGTACCGACTAAAGCAATTTTCTCATCTTTATTCATTGTAAAGCTAATATTATCTAATACTTTAACACCGTCAATCGTTTTAGTTAAACCTTCTACACGTAATAAATCATTTCCGATTTCGCGCTCTGGTGTAAAGTGAACGTAAGGATAGCGACGAGATGAAGGTTTAATGTCATCTAACGAAATTTTCTCTAATGACTTTTTACGTGAAGTTGCTTGTTTCGATTTTGACGCATTCGCGGAGAAACGAGCAATAAAGTTTTGTAACTCTTTAATTTTTTCTTCTTTTTTCTTATTTTGATCTTGAGCCATTTTTTGTGCTAACTGGCTTGACTCATACCAGAAGTCATAGTTACCAACATAAACTTGGATCTTGCCAAAGTCTAAGTCAGCAATATGTGTACAAACTTTATTTAAGAAGTGACGGTCATGGGAAACAACGATAACAGTGTTTTCAAAATTCATTAAGAATTCTTCTAACCATTGAATCGCTTGGATGTCTAGATGGTTTGTCGGCTCATCCAGTAATAAAACATCAGGCTTACCGAATAAGGTTTGTGCAAGTAGTACTTTCACTTTGTCGCCACCTGTTAGCTCTGCCATTTTCTTATAATGAAGATCTTCACCAATACCTAGACCTTTTAATAGGATCGCCGCTTCAGACTCTGCTTCCCAACCGTTCATTTCAGCGAATTCGCCTTCGAGTTCAGCCGCTTTAATTCCATCTTCATCACTGAAGTCTTCTTTCATGTAGATAGCATCTTTTTCTTGCATGACTTCGTAAAGACGAGCATGTCCCATGATGACAACTTTTAGAACTTCAAACTCTTCATACTCAAAGTGGTTCTGTTTAAGAACCGCGAGACGTTCACCAGGATTCATATGTACATCACCTGATTGAGGTTCGATTTCTCCAGAAAGAATTTTAATAAACGTCGACTTTCCAGCTCCGTTTGCCCCAATTAGGCCGTAACAATTACCAGGTGTAAACTTAATATTTACTTCATCAAATAGTTTTCTATCTCCGTAACGTAAACCTACATTTTGTACTGTTATCATTTATTTAAAACCCTCCAAAAACAATGTCAATAAAATTATACCATTAATTAGTTCGATTAAAAACTAATGTTCATTAAGAGTGATATCTTTAAATGATATCGAGGACATTGAACTTGAATACTATATATTGTCAAAGAATGATTTCTAAAATTCCTGAATAAACGCCAAGAACCACTTTTACACGTAATGGTGAAGAAGGAGAGAGTGCACGATCTCTATTTAAATAACCTGCAATGAAAATAAATGAGGCTAAAATTGCTACATTGGCAAACATTTTGTGGATATAATGATACATTCGAATTCAATTTTCGCTTTCTTTGGTTAACATACACTAATTTCTATTATAGCCATATCTTTCTTTTTTTATAAAAAGTTCTAATTACAAGTTGACAGGTAGGAATTGTTTGAATAATATAGAATTATATAAATAATACGAGGGATTTAACTTTATGTATACTTGAACTTATACATTTGGTATATCATATAAGAATACTATGAATTAAAAGGGGATGGTTGTAATGTTTAAAGCGGTACTGACAAATTTACAAAAAATGTTTGTTGATCACTATTCTTCAATGGTTGCGCCATATCATCTTTTATTCAATGAACAGTTTATGGAACGTTATACGTCGTTTTATTCGTGGAAGCAGTTTATTCGGAATAGTTACTTAGATGCCGAGAACATTCAAGCGATGATAGAATCAAATAAAGAAGAGTGGGAACAATTTATTGTTAGAACGACACGTTTTAGCTCGTGGCGTGAAATGTTAGATAAGGCCGAAGAACAATACTTGTTAGAACGACCGCCTGGACCGTATCAATATATGTAAGAAAAAAAGCAAGACAACTCTTTTTTTTTTAAGTCGGTCTTGCTTTTTTGTTTACTTCTCAGAAAAAGACTTTATAGCACTTTGAGCGAGTAAGTGAAGGGTCGCATCGTCCATCGGGGGATTATGGAGTCCAGCTCGAACATCGCGATAGTAGCGCTGAAGCGGATTTTTCTCAGACAAGCTTCTTGCTCCAACAATGCGCATTGCTTTGTCAACGACAGTAATAGCCGAATTGGTCACGACATGTTTCACAGCAGCGAGGTCAGGAATTATTATTGTTTTATCCTGTAATTGCTCCCATTTGTCTGCGACAGACAACAAAAAGTGCCGAGCTTGCATCAGCTCAAGTTCCATTTCACCAATGTGTCTTTGGATGTTCGGTAGTTCAATAATAGGATGGCTAAGGCTATTGGGTTGATAAGAATTGGCAAACTCAATTGCATAATGACTAGCAGCTTGTGCAATTCCTAAATAGCAGGCAGGGATATGAAGCAACCAACCGTTTGCTCTTTGTTTAGGTCTTGCTGAAACAAATTCTAACAAGTGATCTTCACCAATTCTTACATCGTTGAGGATAAGATCATGACTTTCCGTTGCCCTCATGGCAATACTATCCCATGTTTCTTCAATCTGCACACCTAAAGTATCGCGTGGGATTAAAAACTCACCAACATCCTCAGTTTTGTCTATCGATGCCGACACTAAAAAGTAATCGAGTACAGGAGCCATCGTCGTAAAGGTCTTTCTCCCGCTAATTCGCCACTGATTTCCTTCTTTATAAGCTGTTGTTTGCGGCTTGCCGCCACGAGTAGGTGAACCTGTTTGCGCTTCGCTAGCCGCACGGTTTAATAATGCATTATCATTTACTTTTTTCATGATTTCGGCGTATTTTTCTTTTGACCACGGACGGGTTGTTGCTAAATCTAAAATAATTCCGACATGCCAACCGATCGAAAGGGCAGTTGGTCCACAGCCTTGAGCTAAACGCTCATGCAATAGGACAAATTCGTAAAGAGAAGCACCCTTGCCACCAAATTCAGTTGGTAGTGTTAAAGTTGTATAGCCGAATTTTTTTAAGTCATTAATATTTTCAACGGGAAAAGAACCTTCTTGATCATATTTTTGGGCTCGTTTTGCAAAAACATCTGCTAATTTAGCAATTTCATTAAATTGTTGTTTTTGTTCTGTAGTTTTAAAAAATAGCAATCATACCGCCTCCAGTTCCTTACTTATTAACTACCACGAGATGGGTGAGATTGCAAACTTAAAGGTTCATGAAACAATATTTGTGTTAACATTGTCTTGAATTTTTCCCCTTTTTCCATCTAAATAACGAACCCCTTCAATGAATAACCGAACGATCCAAAACGTACTAGAAAGGACCAATAGAGTATACAAGCTATTCCAGCCTTTACGGAACCGAACGAGATTAGTGTTTCTTTCAAGCCAGTGCTCAGCGATTGTCATCGGTACACTAAATAAAAAGACACTTAACATTGTTTTTACTGGCTTCATTTTGTATGTGAATTGATTATATAGGACACAAGACAAAGGGAAGATAACATAAAGAAATACAATATTTGAGTCAAACCAATTATTCATATATCGATTGGGATATTGCAAATATTTTTTCTTAATAACGGGTCCATCAATTAATGTAGAAATTAGCGTTTTAAATAAGTAAATGAGAAACCAATCCTTCAAGTCACCTTTTCGACGGAAAAAAAAAGCCAAACCACCGATTCCTAACATTGTTATTAAATTTAATATGTTTCTATCCTTCATATGATATGACCACCTCCTTAATTATAAAATGTTCTTTTTTTATTAAAATTATGTTATTATCCAGCGCTCTCAACTAAAGTATTTCTTGGCTAATTTTTCTGCAGTACGTGTTGCTAAGGCCTGGGTTGTCAGAGTAGGATTCGGACCGCCGATGCCATTATAATGGACGCTATTATCAGCAATAAAAAGTCTTTTTACTTGGTAGGCTTCACATATATCATCTACAACAAAACCCATCCGCATCGTCGATTCAATATGGACAAACAAATGAGCAGGCCAATCTGTCCTATGAATTTGTTTGGCTCCTGCTTTTCGTAAAATATCTGCAGAGATTTTGACTAACTGATCTCTCTTTTTTGCATCTTCCTTACTTGGTGTATAGCGAATAACAGGGATCGGACCATGCTCATCCTTCAAATTAAGGTCTAGTGTGACCCCGTTTCTTTTATGGGGCTGGTCATCAGTAAGGATCATGATACTTAACGTATTTTGATAGTTTTCCATCCAGTTTTTGAGTTCATTACCGACGACTCGACCACGAACATCCCAAGGTTCAGGCTCTGATGGTCCCTGTTTAAAAGAATAGCCGCTTTGAGTAAAGCCAAAAGTTAATGATGCGAATAAACCAGGACTTACTCCAGACGGTTGAATACATCCTAGCCCAGGGTAATCTAACCTTGCTCCTGATGTTGGTCCGACAAATGGGTTAATATGTTCTTGCCCTAAGATGCGCATGATGTCCTTCTCATCAAACACCCCTGTTACCCAATCCCAATAATGATGTGTCAATCCACGACCAACCCATGAATTATAGGGTAGATTGGAATTAAGCCAAAGTCTCGGTGATTCAATACAACCAGCTGCCATCACAATAACATTTGCAAATAATTCCCCTGTTTCTCCTGTCCAAGTATCTTTGTATTCAACACCAATCGCTTGTCTGTCATCCTTTAATCCACTCGTCGTTAAAATTTTAGTGGTATATGTATTAGGGCGTATTTCTACATTTCCTGTTCGAAGGGCTAGTGGTACATAGCTAATATTTGTTGGTCGTTTCGCAACTTTATCAACGGAAGGGCCGTGTGGACAGCCATTAATACAGTGACCACACAGAGTGCATCCTTCTATTTTTGATAACTCCTCTAAACTAAGGTCCGTGTCCATCAATCGTTCGTTTGGATGTAAAATCGCATTCGGTTGAGGCCTGTAACCTGGAGTTGTAGGGTTTAACGTATCTATGAATGACCAACCTGCTTTTTTCGCACCGAAATAAAACATTTCTTCTTTTGAAGTAGTTGGTGCGGGTCGAACTGGTAATGTTGCCTCCACTTTTTCGTAATAAGGAATTAACTCCCGAAATGAGAGGGGCCAAATGTCGTCAATGGCTGTTGAATAGCCACGAGGTGAGTTGGCCCAATAATGCTGGGTTGTTCCCCCAACACCAGTTGATTGCCAAAGCTGCCCATGATTGGGGATAATACGCTGCCATGGAGAGCGACGGCGGTCGGCAGGTCCCCAGCGAAACCGTCCAGATATCGAATCATTCATCGTATGTTCAGTTTTTGTATATTGTTGACGTAACAGGCTAATATCCAAATCGTCTAGGCTAGAGCTACTAACAGGACCGCGTTCTTGATTTGGCCGACTCCACTTTTTATTTCCGTACCAAGGCCCTGCTTCAAGAATAAGCAATTTAATTCCTAACTCACCTAATTCCTTGGCAGCAACAGCCCCGCCGCCACCAGCTCCAATTATAATTACATCTGCATCAAGGCTCATTCTCTCACTCCTTTTATCGTTTGATTATGAAAAAGAATATTGTTGATCATTATGATCTGGGCTCACCGTGTGAAAGGCTAGTTTCAATCTCCTTTCAATATACAGAAGATTAAAAATCTGAGTCCGAAATCAACAGTGAACATTAATAGAGCCTAATTTTTAAATTTTTTTACAAGAAATCCACGTAAGTCACGATAACCAAGAGCTGGACCTGGGTATTGAATCAGTTCCCAAGTAATATATGATCTATCTATTCTTCGCTCCTCTGGAAAAGCTAATCGTGTAGCTCCATAAGAAAACCATTCAGAATAGTAACCAAGCATTACTAATTGATGTAAGTTCGTAAAAGTAAATTTGACTAAACCAATGTTATTTCGATAGGTAGAAGGAAGGCTTTCTAAATCTACTCGGCTATTTTCTAATAAGTGAATAGCTTCAAATCGATCAGCAAATGAAAGAGCCGCAAAGGGTCCGCCTTCTGGGAAATTGGAATAGTTTGGTGCTTCGCTTATATTACCTGAAAGTATCAACTGCAAAGCCGCTGCATCAAAGGTTTGAGCGGTTACATGAGATAACTGAATGTTTTTCAATCCCCATTCTTTTTGAATTGAAAAGTTATGATCTAAAGACCATATGAGGAAATCATCTAGTCTTAAATCCAATGCCCCCAATGTGGATGGAATTACAGCATCCACAAATGCCATAAAGGTAGCTCGAGTATGAGGAATGCTATCTGTAGACATCATCTGTATCGGTAACTGTACTGTGTTGGTGGTCGATAAAGAAGAATGTTTTTTGGAAAAGGGATGAGTCAATGTATGGTTAAATTCGTCAGAAAAGACACTGTTCTTGTGTTGAGTAGAACTCGAATCTTCTTCAGGTTTGTTCATCATATTCTTCCTCTCTGAAAAATTAATTTAGAAAATTTAATTCTTACATAGAGTTCCCTTAATATGGGTTAAATATGAGGTGATCAAGTAAAGAGTCGTAGTAAAATTACTGAAGTAATTAAAATATTTAAATGTATTGATAAAGTGAAACTTCATACAGTGGGTGGGGGGCAAACACCCTCCGTAGTATGTTAGTTGGGGCCCTCACGACGTGGGTCACACAGACGTTGTCACAGGACGTGACGTTATTAGTCTGTGTTCATTTATGCATTTACTTAGTCTTTCTTGTTACCTCAAAGCCTTGAAGTGGGAGTCTTAGCGCCAGTTAAACGGGATAAATCGATAATAAAAGCAAAAAAATAGGTATCTCAACCGAGTAGTTGAAACACCTAAAGTCTTATATGTTATACACAAAAGTCGTCATGTAGATTATTATCAAATATTTAATAGTTTTAATTTACTAATTACAATATGAGTGCTTCAAAAAGATTAAATAACCTTTGTTGTCCAAGACTCACAATTCCATTTTTCAGTTACGATTTCATTATAAAATTCTGGTTCATGGCTAATGAGGAGAATACTACCTTTATATGCCTTTAAAGCACGTTTCAGTTCTTCTTTTGCATCCACATCAAGGTGGTTGGTAGGCTCATCGAGTACGAGAAGGTTTGTCTCGTTGTTAATCAATTTACAAAGCCTTACTTTTGCTTTTTCTCCACCACTTAAAACCATAATTTTACTTTCGATATGCTTAGTTGTTAACCCGCATTTCGCAAGAGCCCCACGAACTTCTGCTTGGCTATAAGAAGGAAACTCTTTCCAAATTTCGTCAATACATGAATTTTGGTTAGCATCTTTTGCTTCTTGTTCAAAATAGCCGATATGAAGATAATCTCCACGTTCAACAGAGCCTGAGATAGGTTTAATTTCACCTAAGATACTTCGTAATAATGTCGTTTTCCCGATCCCGTTCGCACCGTATAACGCGATTTTTTGACCGCGTTCCATGCGAAGGTTTAACGGTCTTGATAATGGTTCGTCATACCCGATGACAAGTTCTTTCGTTTCAAAAATTACTTTTCCAGAAGCGCGAGATTCTTTAAAGTTAAACTCTGGTTTCGGCTTTTCTCTGGCAAGTTCAATCACTTCCATTTTGTCGAGCTTTTTCTGACGAGACATCGCCATATTTCGCGTTGAAACACGAGCTTTATTTCTTGCGACAAAGTCTTTAAGCTCAGAGATTTCTTGTTGTTGTTTTTTATAAGCCGACTCTAATTGCTGCTTTTTCATTTCATGAACTTCAAGGAAGTGATCATAATCACCGACATAACGATTTAACTCTTGGTTTTCCATATGATAGATAAGATTAATGACACTATTTAAAAATGGAATATCATGAGAGATTAAGATAAAAGCATTTTCATACTCATTTAGATAGCGCTTTAACCATTCAATGTGTTGTTCATCTAAGTAGTTGGTCGGCTCGTCTAATAGTAAAATATCAGGCTTTTCTAGTAAAAGCTTGGCAAGCAAGACCTTCGTACGTTGACCACCACTTAAATCATCAACATCACGATCTAAACCAATATCAGTGAGTCCGAGACCACGGGCAATTTCTTCGACTTTAGCGTCGATCGTATAGAAATCATTATTTGTCAGTATGTCTTGAATCGTTCCTGTTTCTTCTAATAGTTTTTCTAGTTCCTCAGGAGAGACATCGCTCATTTTATTAAAAAGGTCGTTCATTTGTGTCTCTAAATCAAACAAATATTGAAACGCACTTTTTAAAACGTCACGCATCGTCATTCCTTTTGAAAGAACGGTATGTTGATCTAAATAACCGACACGTACTCGTTTTGACCACTCGACTTTTCCTGCATCAGGTTGTAACTTGCCAGTAATAATATTCATAAACGTCGATTTACCTTCGCCGTTTGCACCAATCAGTCCAATATGTTCTCCCTTTAAAAGTCGGAAAGAAACATCATTAAAGATCGCACGGTCACCAAATCCGTGACTTAAGTTTTTCACAGTTAATACACTCATGAATGACAACCTTTCTTTCTATATGAATTATAGATTATGATTGATTTTTTTTTCACACTTTTCCTATTATAAAACGAATGAAGATATTTTAACATACTTAGTAAATATACATCATTACTTTTTGTAGGTAATATATGTATGGCTTTAAAATAATAACAAAAGTAATTTTTTTGTAAATGCGCAGGGTTTTTATAAAAAATAGAGAAATTATTAAATTTTATCTCGTGTTCCTCAATTACGCGCGTCTAGCCATCGTCACTAAAAGAGGGAAAGTGGGGATCTCTCAACTACCTCTCTACTATATTTTTTTTCTATCAATTTTACCTCACCATTTATTAAATTTAAATTTTCCTTTAAAATAAAAAAAGCAGTCGTATGGAAGGAGTTCGGTTATGCAAACAAAAGCAGTTGAACTTTTAAAGCAGTATTTTGGCTATGAAGCGTTTCGTAAAGGTCAAAATGATATTGTGGAGAAAGTGTTAGAAGGCCAAAATACACTTGGAATTATGCCAACAGGTGGCGGGAAATCGATTTGTTATCAAGTTCCAGCCCTTATATATACAGGAGTTACAATCGTCGTATCACCGCTCATTTCATTAATGAAAGATCAAGTAGACGGATTAAATCAATTAGGAATTTCAAGTACATACATTAATAGCTCCTTATCTACAAGTGAATTAAATGAACGCTTAGAAAATATGAGAAACGAAGAATATAAACTAATTTACGTTGCGCCAGAGCGTTTAGAGGATGTTCGTTTTTTTCGTCTATTAAATGAATTGCCGATTACGCTCGTTGCAATCGATGAAGCTCACTGTCTTTCTCAATGGGGACACGATTTTCGTCCAAGTTATTTAAATATATCTACCCTCATTAGTAGATTACAAACGAATCCAATCGTTCTAGCATTAACGGCAACGGCAACGCCTCAAGTCAGAGAGGATATTTGTCGGCATTTAAATATTTCAGATGAGAATACCATTGTGAATGGTGCACGGAGAGAGAACTTGGCGTTACAAGTGGTGAAAGGGCAAGATAAATTTTCATATGTATCACAGTACTTAAAAAGGAATCAGGCTAGTTCTGGAATTATCTATGCTTCAACGAGAAAAGTAGTCGAGCAGTTGTATGAAAAATTAACGGAAAAAGGGATAGCGGTTGGAAAATATCATGCGGGATTATCGGACGGGGAAAGAGCTCAGTATCAGGATGATTTTCTTCGTGACAACATCACGGTCATGATCGCAACGAATGCATTTGGCATGGGAATTGATAAATCAAATGTACGGTTCGTTCTCCATTACAATTTGCCGAGAAATATTGAATCTTACTATCAAGAAGCAGGAAGAGCTGGAAGAGACGGTGAGGAAAGTGAATGTGTACTTCTGTTTGCTCCTGATGATATACGTATTCAAAAGTTTTTAATTGAACAATCGGATATTGAAGAAACAAGAAAAACGAATGAATACAAAAAGTTACAGCAAATGGTCGATTATTGCCATACTGAGTCGTGTCTACAACAATATATTGGTGATTACTTTGATGACGAAGAGTTTGAAGCATGTGATAAGTGTACAAATTGTTTAGATGAAGGAGAAAATACGGATGTAACGAGAGAAGCACAAATGGTCTTTTCAACCATTAAAAGGATGAGAGAGAAGTTTGGGAAAACGATCGTTGCTCAAGTATTAGTCGGGTCAGAAAGTAAAAAAGTAAAAGACTTTAAGCTAGATCAACTGACGACCTATGGTCTCCTGAAAACGTGGACAGGCAAAAGCGTCTCGCAATTTATTGATTACTTGACGGCAGAGCAATATTTAAAGCCATCAGAAGGAAATTTTCCAACGTTACGGTTAACAGAGAAAGCGGTATCTGTTTTAAAAGGAGAAATCCAAGTATATCGTAAAGAAAAAATCGAAAGTATAACAATTGAAGCAAATGATGAAGTTTTCGAAAGTTTACGAAAGCTGCGTAAGGATATCGCTGATGAAGAGAAAGTACCGCCATATTTAATTTTCTCAGATAAAACATTACGTGAAATGAGCCGGACTATTCCGACCAGTACAGAGGAGTTATTAAAAGTTAATGGTGTCGGTCAACAAAAATTAGAGAAGTATGGGGCACAGTTTTTAGAAACGCTACTTCCTTTTCAAGAAAAAAGGGGAGAAATTACTACATCGACGACAAAAAAGGGATCTTCGAAAATACCGAGTCATCATATAACATATGAAATGTATCAAGAAGGGCTTTCTGTAATAGAGTTGGCTGAAGGACGAGAGTGTTCACCGGAGACAATTCTCACGCATCTAGAAAAATGTCATGATGAGGGAAAAGACATCGACCTTAGGTCATTCGTAAACGCACATCATGAGCAGTTAATTGAAGAAGCAATTCAGACGATTGGAGCTGAACGGTTAAAACCGATCAAGGAAAGTTTACCAGAAGAAGTAACTTATTTTGAAATTCGTTATGTAATTAATAAAAAAGTTATTCAAAATTAGGTCTAAGAGGGTGCGTAGAGGCTGTTTTTATATGTTTAAGTTTTTATTGTTAAACACCGAAAAATATATAAGGACTTGTGAGTTATTTTTCTTATATATCGTGTGGTGATGGGATTCTTACGCTTATAAAATAGTCTCTAATATATTTAAGTTTATTTTTAATGGTTTTGTGTGAAGGTATTTCGAGATTAATGCAACTAGATAAAAGTATGGCAGCAACTTTCAAAAATTCAATTGTATTAATTAATAGTGGGAATTTTGGTATTCCAGTTAGTCAACTTGTTTTTATGGGGAATCCTTTAGGTGTATCCATTCAAATGTTCGTTATGATCTTTCAAAATTTACTTACTTTTACATATGGTTTGTTTAATTCGGTGGGAGTCGATCAAAAAAAGTTTAAAGCAATTGTCGAACTTTTTAAATTGCCCATTCTTTATGCTCTATTCATAGGATTGTTGTTAAACCTTTTAGAAATTAACATTCCTCCTTTTGTTTTTAATCCAATTTCAAATATAGCGAATGCATTTTTGGCGATTGCACTCATAACAATGGGAGCACAAGTAGCTTTACTTAAAGTACATCATTTTTCATTTTTATTATTGATCAGTATTTGTGGACGATTAATTGTTTCGCCCATATTAGCATGGTGTGTCATATCTTTTTTAGGAATAGAGGTTACCACTGCACAGGCGTTATTTATAGCTAGCTCATTTCCAACTTCAAGAAATAGTGCACTTTTTGCATTAGAATATAATAATCACCCAGATTATGCAGCACAAGCGGTACTACTTACTACATTAGCAAGTAGTGTAACAGTTACTCTCGTTGTTTTTTTATCCAGGATCATTTTTTAGACAAACAAAAAAACCTCTTCATTCATGAAGAGGTTTTTGTTCGATTAACCGTTTACTGCATTGTCTAAAAATTCAATCGCTTGTTCTTCTTCAAATCCTTTAACAAGAATGAGTTCGCTAATAAAAATGCGTCTGGCATTATCAAGCATGAACTTATCTTCAGTACCAAGCTTTTTATTTTTATTTAAGAACATTAAATCTCTAATGACTTGAGCACTTTCACAAATATCACCCGTTTTCATTTTCTTCATGTTTAAATGATAACGTTGGTGACGATTAACCGAATCGTCTGGTTCACCATCGTGAAGAATGGATAATGCCTTGTCTAATGTATCGTGATCTACGACTTCACGTATACCGATACTTGATGTTTTCTTCATAGGAACCATTACTTGCATCGTACTATGAGACAAATTTAAGACATAGTATTGTTGGGTTTCCCCAAGAATTTCTCTTTCTTCAATATCTTCAATCACACCAGCGCCGTGCATTGGATAAACAATCTTGTCTCCAATTTGAAACATAGCTCGACCTCCTAAATTTGAGTTCAACTCATTATATCACACTTGTCTGTAAATAGCAAATTTATAATTTTATCATTCATTAATTTAACTGTCAATAAAAATATGGTATAGTATTTTTTAGTTGTTGTTGAAAGGATGTTAACATGAATAAAACAGTTGTATTAGCAGAAAAACCTTCAGTTGGAAGAGACATAGCAAAAGTATTAAAATGTACAAAAAAAGGAAACGGATATTTCGAAGGTGACCGTTATATCGTGACGTGGGCGCTTGGACATCTAATAACGTTAGCTGACCCCGAATCTTATGATGAAAAATATAAGTCCTGGAATTTGGATGACCTTCCTATGTTACCCAAAAAATTAAATATTATAGTTATAAAAAAGACAAATAAACAATATCAGGTAGTAAAATCGCAAATGCACCGAAAAGATGTAGGACAAATCGTCATCGCTACTGATGCTGGCCGTGAAGGTGAGTTAGTTGCTCGGTGGATCATTGAAAAAGCAAATGTGAAAAAGCCAATCAAACGCCTTTGGATATCTTCTGTTACGGATAAAGCAATTAAAGAGGGTTTTCAAACATTACGTCCAGGTAAAGACTATGAAAACTTATATTCAGCGGCAGTTGCTCGTTCCGAAGCGGATTGGATCGTTGGTTTGAATGGAACGAGGGCACTAACGTCTAAGTACAACGCTCAATTATCATGTGGTAGAGTACAAACGCCGACGCTCGCGATTATTCATCAAAGAGAACGAGAAATTGCTGAATTTAAACCGAAAAAGTTTTATGGAGTTACTGTTGAGGGCGATCATAAGTTGAAGCTAACATGGCAAGACGGAAAGACAAATGATCTAAAAACATTTGATCTAAATCGAGTGAAAAAAGTTCAAGAAACGATAAAGAATAAATCGATACAAATGGTTAATATAGAGAAAAAGTTAAAAAAGACGTTTTCACCTCAATTATTTGATTTAACAGAGCTCCAACGTGAAGCGAATCGGTTATTTGGTTTCAGTGCGAAAGAAACGTTAAATACGATGCAAAAATTATATGAACAACATAAAGTATTAACCTATCCACGTACAGATTCGCGTTATTTATCTGAGGATATTGTTGAAACGTTAAAAGACCGTTTAGAAGCATGTGGAGTAGGACCTTACGCCAAACTGGCATTTAAGTTATTACAACGACCAATTAAAGCCAATCGCCATTTTGTTGATAATCAAAAAGTTACTGATCACCATGCAATTATTCCGACAGAAGTCGCCCCTATACTATCGTCGTTTAGTGAGAAAGAACGAAAAATTTACGACTTAGTCGTCAAGCGGTTTTTAGCTGTGCTTTCTCCACCTTATGAATATGAACAAACAACCGTTGTGACGTCCATCAACGGTGAAACGTTTGTTGCAAAAGGAAACGTCGTACAGTCGTTAGGTTGGAAAGAGATTTATGGAAATGATGAGAATGAAACAAAATCGATTGATAGTGAAGTTCTCCAATTAAGAGTTGGGGATACTTTAACCATTAAGTCCATCTCGCAAACAGAAGGAGAAACACAACCACCGCACTTTTTTAACGAAGGAACACTACTATCTGCGATGGAAAATCCAGCGAAATTTATGTCTGAAACAAATAATGAACTCGCAAAAACGCTTGGGAAGACAGGTGGGCTAGGAACCGTTGCAACGAGAGCTGATATTATCGATAAACTATTTAATAGTTTTCTAATTGAAAAAAGAGGAAAAGACATCGTTACCACTTCTAAAGGAAGACAGTTACTCGAGCTAGTACCGAAAGATCTGAAGTCACCAGCGTTAACGGCTGAATGGGAGCAAAAGCTCGAAGCAATTGCCAAAGGGAATTTAGCTAAACAAAATTTTCTCGTTGAAATGAAAGAATACACAAAAGCTATTGTTGACGAGATTAAGATGAGTGAGCGCAAATATAAGCATGATAATATATCAGGGAGAACCTGCCCTGAATGTGGGAAACATTTGTTACAAGTAAACGGAAAAAAAGGAAAGATACTCGTCTGTGAGGACCGTGAATGCGGCCACAGAAAAGCTGTCGCGAAAAAGACAAATGCACGTTGCCCAAAATGTTTTAAAAAGTTAGAGCTACGAGGTCAAGGTGAAGGTCAAGTATTTGCTTGTAGTTGTGGCCATAAAGAAAAACTATCAACATTTAATGAACGGAAGAAAAAAGAAAAAAATACGAAAGTTTCTAAAAAAGAAGTCAATCAATATCTAAAGAAACAACACAAAGAAGAAGAACCATTTAATCCAGCTCTTGCAGAAGCGCTAGCAAAGCTAAATTTGAAAAAATAAATGTGAGGTGCCAGGCATCTTTACCACTTTAAATAGGTAAAGGTGCCAGGCACTTTTGTTACTGTGATGAGAATCACTGAATATTTATTGTTGGGAGAGTAAGATGGCTATGTTATATTCATATTTTTGTGAGGAGGGTCCAACATGAGTGACTCGCTTATTATAGCAGGACATGAGTTAAAAAGCCGTCTATTGATTGGAACAGGAAAGTTTGCCAATCATTCCTTTATCCCAGGAGTTTGCCAACTTTCTGCAGCGGAACTAATTACGGTTGCGTTGCGCCGCGTTAATTTAGAAGATCAAGAAGATAACATTCTATCTTATATTCCAGAACAGATGCGTTTATTACCTAACACAACAGGGGCTCGTACAGCTGAGGAAGTAGTTAGAATAGCACAATTAGCTAAAGCGACTGGGATGGGGAATTGGATCAAAATTGAAGTAATTAAGGATCAAAAGTATCTTTTACCAGATAATTATGAAACGATCAAAGCGACAGAAATGTTAGCCGAAGAAGGTTTTATCGTATTCCTTATATGTCTCCTGATTTAATGGTGGCTAAACAATTAAAAGAGGTGGGGGCTTCAGCCATCATGCCTCTAGGTGCTCCTATTGGCTCTAATCGTGGCCTTCAGACTAAGGAATTAATTCAAATATTGATCAACGAAATAGACATCCCGATTATTGTTGATGCAGGCCTTGGTAAAACCTCACAGGCCGCTGAGGCGATGGAGATGGGAGCAGATGCAGTATTAGTGAATACAGCTATCGCTACAGCAGATGACCCCGTTCAAATCGCAGAAGCATTTAAACTAAGTGTGCAGGCGGGGAGAAAAGCATATTTATCAGGAATTCAATCGCCAAGCACTAAAGCACAGGCGTCTTCTCCATTAACTGGATTTTTATCGTAAGGAGTGATTTTATGAGCTTTTATCATCAGTATGAAGAGATGCAACGTTTTCCCTTTCAGGAGATTTTCGCATCTGTAACAGAACAAGAAGTTAAACAAGTACTCAAGAAAAACCATTTAAATGAAAAAGATCTACTAATATTACTCTCACCAACCGCTGAACATTTTCTTGAAGAAATGGCACAAAAAGCACATCAACTAACGGTTCGTCATAATGGAAAAACAATGTTGTTGTTCACACCAATGTACATATCCGATTATTGTGTCAATCATTGCACATACTGTAGCTTCAGTATAATGCAACAATTTAATAGAAAAAAACTGAGTCTTTCTGAAATTGAAATAGAATCAAAAAGTATTGCCGCAACGGGCTTGAAACATATCCTTGTTTTAACAGGGGAAGCCCCAATCCATACTCCAATCTCTTATTTTAAAGAAGTAATTTGCATATTAAAAAAATATTTTTCTTCAATATCTATTGAAATACATCCATTACAAATAGAAGAGTATAAGGAGTTAGTTCAATCTGGAGTTGATGGGTTAACGATTTACCAAGAAGTCTATAATGAAAACGTCTATAAGGAAATACATATAAAAGGCCCAAAAAGGAACTATAATTATCGATTAGATGCACCAGAAAGAGGTTGTAAAGCTGGCATGCAGCAAGTGACGGTCGGCGCTCTATTAGGTATGGATAATTGGCGGAAAGAAACCTTTTTCAGTGCTATGCATGCCAACTATTTGTAAAACAAATACTTGGAAACGGCGATTAATCTTTCTTTTCCTAGAATGCGTCCTTATGCGGGGAGCTTTAAACCTAACGATGATGTCGAAGATCGTCATCTAGTTCAAGCGATACTAGCCTGTCGCCTTTTTTTACCACATATAGGGATTACTCTTTCCACGAGAGAAAGCTCGTATCTCCGTGATCAATTAATCCCATTAGGTATTACGAAAATGTCAGCTGGTTCTTCTACCCAAGTCGGCGGATATACGCAGGATGGAGGAATGAATCAATTCGACATTTCGGACGAACGAGATGTTGAAGAGATTTGTCAACTTCTCTATCAGAAAGGCTATCAACCTGTATTTAAAGATTGGCAGTCTTTGGAAGTCACCTCGTGATTTATTACGATGTTAAAAAAATTGAAGAGGATTGGTTGCTAGCCGTCTATGGAGGAACCCGCCCCCATATTGGTGCGGTTTGCATAGTGAAGTGGCAAGAAGGTAAAGCTAATCTACTTCATTCTTATCAATTACCTCATCATAAGGAACAAGAAATTGCTGAAGAAATCGCTTTAGAATGGTGTTCGAAATTTCAACGTACAGTCGTACAGTCACCGTTACTGTTGGTATTCACGTCCCTGAAGCAACTCCAGATATGATTCAAACTTTACTAGTATTAACGAGAAAGCAACTTCATCTAGAGATACAAACTAAATCCAACAACGTCTAGTTTTTTTATTCAACCTCTTCTAAATTTACTAGTTTTGAATAGATTAATAGAAAAGAGGATGAAGCGAGGTGTGGGGATGGTTATCGTTCTACCATTTATTTTAATTATTTTTGGATTTACTTTTGCTTTTATTGGGGGCTCTATTACTAATAATATGAATCATGTCCCATTTTATCAAGTGGTTGATGAAATTGTGAACTACGTTCAATTAATCATCAGTGGGACAGGACAAGCCTATACGGTATTTAGTTTTGATCTCATTCATGATTTTATAATTCCTGGTTTCCTTTACTTCTTAGCCACCGCTTGCATGATTTCAGCGTGTAAAATGATTTATCTCCAACTTGAAACAGAAAAGCTTGAGGAGTCATTTTTACGAATTGCGATTATGACTGTAGTAGGGTTAATGACCGTTGTTTTAATTTATAAAGGGGGAGCAACTCTTCTTATTATTTCTGTCAGTTTTGTCTTCTTCATGAATATTTATCAATGGGGTAAATATTTATTTATAAAGAGAGTTCATGGATAATGTATGAAGCTGACTTAAGTGTTTAAAGTGTAATAACACTTAAGTCAGTCTCATTTTAATTAGCCTTTTTTATCAAATTGCTCTTCAAACCACTCCAATAAATGGTCTTCATTATGAAATTCAGTTGTGTTTTGAGCGTAATTATTATCTCTCGCTTTCAAACGACCGTCATCTATAAAAATTCCCATCCGATATCTTTTGCATCTTGTGTTAATAATACAATTTCCTTTAGTTGTTCATTATTCATTGAAAGTGCCTTCTAGAATATCCCTTTCACCATTACTTCTTGGATTTCTTTAATTTTTTGTTGAACGTCACTGAGTTGTTCATGCTGATCTGGAAACTTTTTCATTAACTGATCGGATTCTTCAACGAGTTCATGAAGTTGAAATTGTATGTATGAATAGTCTGACGGGTCATTTTCACGTATCATTTTTGTCTCTAGTAGTTCATCTAGCCCTTGATCAACGACAGATTGTACTTTGTTTAAAAAGTGTTCTAACTCATTGTTTGTAACCATCTAAAAAACCCCCCATGGACTGTTTGTTTTAACATGTGAAAAATTCACCTTTGTTATTCTTCGAGAATACTGATGGATAAACCATTTTTGTCACATAATAACGTCACACCTAAGATTGAGGAGATGAAACAGGATGTTTAATTTATTTACTCATAATGACTTAGATGGAGTCGGATGTGGAATCCTTGCAAAGCTGGCCTTTAGGGATCAAGTAAGGGTTAAATACAATTCTGTGAGTGGGTTAGATTTTCAAATGGGACGTTTTTTAGAGAGAGCCAAAAATGATGATTTTATTATCGTTACGGACTTATCCGTGAATGAACAAAATACGAAGAAATTAAATGAATTTTATAAGAAGAGTAGTAAAGTTAAGTTAATTGACCACCATAAAACTGCTCTTCATTTTAATGATTATGAATGGGGGAGCGTGCAGGTTGAATATGAGGATGGGAGACTCACAGCTGCTACTTCGTTGCTTTATGATTATTTAGTAAAAAACAAACAATTAAAGCCTACACCACCAATTGATGAGTTTGTTGAACTTGTTCGTCAATACGATACGTGGGAGTGGGAGAAAAATAAAAATGAAACAGCTAAACGATTGAATGATCTCTTTTTTATGATTTCAATTGATGACTTTGAAGAGCGAATGGTTCAAAGACTCCAACAAAGTGAACACTTTTCCTTTGATGAATTTGAAACGAAAATTTTAGATATGGAGGAAGATAAGATTGAACGCTATATACGAAGAAAGCGGAGGGAAATGGTACAAACTTTCATTGATGGAAAATGCGTAGGAATTGTTCATGCAGAAAACTACCATTCAGAATTAGGAAATGAACTGGGAAAAGAAAATCTTCATTTAGATTACATAGCTATTTTAAATGTCGGTGGTAAAAAAATTAGTTTGCGGACGACCCACGATGATATGGACGTATCGGAAGTTGCAGGTCAATTTGGGGGAGGAGGACATGCAAAAGCATCAGGATGTTCGTTAACAGATCAGGCATATCAGTTATTTGTTGCAGAGCCGTTCCGTATTGAACCAATGAAGCCAGATGCATTTCGTAATCAATATAATCTTAAAGCAACTGAGAAAGGTTGTTTGTATGAAAACCATTATGACGATCAGTTTTTTGTTTATCCAGTCAAGGAAGATAAATGGAATATCGAGCGTAATGGAAAGGTAATTGCTCGTCCTTTTCATTCGTTTTCAGAAGCGGAGTTTTATATAAAGAGATATCATGCTGCATGGTTAGCAAGGGACGAGCAGTATGTAGAGTATTTATCAGATACGTTTATTCGTACGATGAAAGAACAACAAACTCAAGACAATTCAGTAGATGTAATCATTGGAAGGGATAACCGTTTAATTTCGTACGAGCCAATTATACATTCGACTACACAAGAAGAACGACCATTTCCTCATTAGAAAAAGCATATAAAATATATTGCTGGGGTTTATTATTTTTAACTCCAAATGGTAGCTAGAATAAATCACTTCAAATCGAGATGTAACTTTTTTGTAGAAATGTTCGTCTATACTAGTAAAGGTAGACGAATGGAGTGTTGTATATATGCAAAACTTACGCAAGAGATCATTTATTATAGTAGCAATCATGATATTAGGTTTGTTCCTAACAGCATGTAGTAGTAATGAACATCGATCGGATGGCAGTGAAGAAGCTAGGGAAATGGGAATGGTTACAGAAGATGCTAGTTACGGTGGCGTCGCTAGCCGTGGTATCGTAGAAGAAAAAGAGATGGTCAACGAAGTTCCAGTCAGTGATGAACCAGTAAGCGTGGAAACTTCAGAACGAATGGTCATTTATCATGGAAATTTATCGCTTGAAGTAACTGATTATCACGAATCGGAAGCTGAAATTCAAAAAAGGGTCAACGAGCTCGGTGGTTTTGTTCTGGAATCATCGATTTATCGCTCAGGAGAACAGCAAATTCACGGCAATCTTGTTGTGAAAGTTCCGCAAGCCTATTTCCAATCGTTTATGAACGAAGTAGAAACCAATAGTGTAAGAGTTCACGAACGTTATGTGAGTGGTAATGATGTAACAGAAGAATACGTGGACCTAGAATCACGCCTTCGTTCAAAACGAGTAGTGGAAAAGCGATTGCTAGGGTTTATGGAAGAAGCAACAAATACAGAAGATTTATTAAAAATTTCTTCTGATTTAGGGAAAGTACAAGAGGAAATCGAAACCTTCCTTGGCAGAATCAATTATATAGAAAAGAATGTAGAGTTTTCGACAATTACGATTCATCTACAAGAAAATAAAGTTAATGTTCCTTCGATCCAAGGAAGCCAGGATTTAAACACTTGGGATAAGTCAAAAAGTTTATTTATGGCATCGATCAATAATACGATGGCTATATTTTCAGGACTGATCGTTTTATTTATCGGGTTATCTCCAATCATCATACCAATGGCGCTTATTGCACTGGTTATAGTATATAAACTTAGAAAAAGAAAAAAAGACATAGAGACATTATAGATATGAACTACATCACATTGTATCGTGAAAAATAATTCCTCATATTCAAAAATAGAAATGAGCAGGCGAATTTTTGAAAAAGAATTCAGTCTGCTTTTTTCTTTTCTTTGGTAACTTTTTCATTTGGTATAGAAGCAAATCCAATATTGCAGAAATTAGATACGTTAATAATTTGAAATGTGCTTGAACAAATAAGGAGGAGGTTCATTGTACTTTTACAGAGAAGATTTAATTAATATGATCGTGCCTGATAAACCAGACCCAGCAGCAAAAGTCCTTCAAGAAGCGTTAGGTGGGCGTTTTGGTGAAATGAGAACCATGATGCAATTTTCATTTCAAAGTGCAAACTTTAGAGGAAAGGGTAAGCAATATCGTGATCTAATTAGAGGGATCTTTTTAAAAGAACTCAGTCATAGCGAACTTATCCAAACGACGATCAACCAACTATTAAATCGATCTGGTGAAGAGGGAGTTGGAAGTGCAGGAGTCGGTGATGCACCATTAGATGAAGCGATTAAACACGCAAATCCTCATCATTATATTATGGGGGCCAACTTCAAGTCATTCCGCCCCCTCAAGGCCATCCTGTTCCTGAATTACCGGTAATGCCAAATGAACACAGCATTGGTTTGTCGGATTTGAATCGTTGAAATAAGCTTTAAATTTCACAAAACTATATTTAAAAATGAAAGTAGCTATGCCCGTATAAATGAGGTCATAGCTTTTTATTATGTAAAAAAGCTTGAATAAAAAAATAAATACTTCCGAGAATAACGGCAGGGAGCATGACGTAGTGAAACCAGTTTGCTTCATTTGAAGTGTAGATAATGGTATCTAAATACTTAAAAGAACTACTTAATAGCAGTAATCCCAAAATGATATAAAATACAATTTTTTCTTAATGTTTTTTCCTCTCCTTATTGGCGACTTAAAGGTAATATTCTTTATTTTAGTAGGGTAACTCTATGAAATAAAGAAAAAGCACTTATTCAATTGTATGCATGCTCGATTCTTTTGGTATAATAGGTAAGGCATTGGTCAAATATGTCATTAATGTAATTAAGAACGTTAGATAATAAGGGGTTTTAATATGAAAAAATTACAAGCAGGTTCCGTTGCCGAATTACGTGTCGAGAGAAAAGCAGAATTCGGTTATTTTTTATCAGATGGTGAACAAGATTTCTTACTACATACAAATGAAATTTCAGGTGAAATAACAGAAGGCGATACTGTCAAAGTGTTTTTATATAATGATAAAGAAGGACGTCTAACCGCAACGATGACAATTCCAAAAATTCAAATTGGAGAGTATGATTGGGTAGAGGTCGTTGACATTAATCCACGTTTAGGCGTATTTGTTAATATTGGTATTCAAAAGGATATTCTTGTTTCAGTTGATGATTTGCCAGCTTTTAAAACAGTTTGGCCGAAAGTAGGAGATCAATTACTCATTACCCTTAAACTTGATTATAAAGGCAGATTACTCGGGCAGCTTATAACCGAAGAAGTGGTTGAAGAGATTGAGAAAGCGGCCAGCTTTGATATGGATAAGCAACAAATTTCAGGACGTATCTACCGCGCACTGAAAGTAGGGTCATTTATGCTGTCAGATGACGGGTATCGATGCTTTATACACGAAAGTCAAAGACGGAAAGAGCCGCGCCTCGGAGAACTAGTAACAGGACGTGTAATTGATGTGAAAGAGGACGGCAGTTTGAATGTATCATTACTTCCGTTAAAGCAAGAGAGTCTAGGTGAAGATGCGGAAACGATATATGCTTATTTAGAGCGAAATGGTGGAAAGATGCCGTATACCGATAAAAGTGAGCCAGGAGATATTCGTTTAGATTTCGGAATGAGTAAGGCTGCTTTTAAACGAGCGTTAGGTAGATTGATGAAAGAAAAAAAAGTAGAACAAAAAGGCAACTGGACTCACCTTTTAAAAGGGGAGTAAAAAGTAGCCTGGTCTCACCCTTTACAATAGGTTTAAGATTATAAACTAGTGTGTTAGGACTATAAATTGTAAATATAAAAGACACCTCCTATCTCGTTATTGTCAAACGAATGAGGAGGTGTTTTTTGTTTATCCTGCAACAACGGGCAATAATACCCCCACTTCAAGACTTTTGAGGAATCAGGGAAGGATAAATGGGGATAAACTGCCAGTAAGTGCCCGATTGGTTCAACTAACGATCAGTGGGGAAGAGGTAACCCTTCACTGATGGAAGGTTCACTTTATGTAGTTGCCATTAGCTTTAAAAGGGAATCCTTAACCGTTCATCTCGTCTAATTTTTGATCTGCTGGTAAGAAGAAGCTTAAAATCCCGATGAGTGGGAGAGCAACAGTGAATAACATCGTGTTCGTTAACCCGAAGTGGTCAGCAAACCATCCTAAGGCAACGGATCCGATCGCTCCCATCCCAAAGGCAAGACCGATGATCAGACCAGAGACTGTACCAATTTTTCCAGGAATTAAAACTTGAGCATAAACAACGGTTACGGAAAAACTCGATAAAATAATGAAACCGATGACGCCAAGTAAAAAGTAAGTTGCTATTGGACTTGCATAAGGTAATACAAGGGCAAGTGGCGCAGATGCAAGCATCGATAACATGATCATATTTCGTTTTCCAAATCGATCAGCAAGTGGTCCACCTGCAAACGTACCAATCGCACCAGCCAAAAGAAAGACAAAAATGTAGCCTTGTGCTTGTGCAATCGTTAAACTGAATTTTTCAATAATGTAGAACGCAAAAAAGTTTGTAATACCTGCATGGAACCACGATCTTGCAAAAACTAAAAAGATTAATAGACAAATAGCAAATACCACCATTTTTCGATGCGCTGGACTCAATTTGACCGCTGCTTTATTTGTTTGTGGTCTTTTAGCAATTGCGATAATTTGAGCAGAATACCACCTAGCTATGTAGACAAGTAATCCGATAGCGAGGGCAGCAATAATTGTAAACCATATCGCACCAAATTGACCTAGCGGAACTAAGATTAATGCAGTAATGAGTGGTGCCATTGCTTGACCTGCATTTCCACCTACTTGATATATCGATTGAGCCATTCCACGGCGTTTTCCTGCAGCCATATAAGCGACTCGTGACCCTTCGGGATGAAAGGTCGCTGAGCCTAATCCTATAAAGATGACCGATAAAACGACATACCAAAATGATGGAGCGAAAGCGAGCCCGAGTACACCAAAGAATGTAAAACAAAGCCCAATCGGTAAAGCGTATGGCGAAGGCTTTTTATCGGTGTATAACCCAATGACAGGCTGAATAAGTGAAGATGTAATATTAAGAGCAAAAGCGATAATTCCGAGTTGAGTAAATGATAAGCCCATCGATTGTTCTAGTATAGGAAACATAGCGGGAACTAAAGCCTGTATAGCATCGTTAAGTAAATGAACAAACCCAATAATGAGTAAAATACGGTACAATGTTTTTTCTTGAGTTTGGACATTTTGTTGTTTAGCATGTGCTTGCATGGCAATTCCCCTTTCGCGTTACGAAATAATAATATCACCAAAATATAAAATTTGTTAGAGGTAATCGAGACTATTTTTTCTAACGGAATGTAAAATCTCCTTAAAAGTGCTGAAACTATTTTTTAAGATTAACGTATAGTAGATGAGGTGATGGGTATGTTTACGGAACTTAATGATAGATTGTACGAAGTGAAAGAAAAGAAACGAAAAAAATTAAAGTATGAGGAACATATTCTACATTATCTGCGCAACAACGCGCTATTCGTTCACTTGATAAAGCGAAAAATTGGTCAACATGGGATATGTTTGGGGGCGGAATGGTTACGACAGCGATTAAACATAGTCATTTAGATGAAGCGAGAAACCATGTTCATGATGCACAAAGCAAACTTCGCTTGTTTCAAGAAGAGCTACTTGACATTGAAAACCACTTTCAAATAAACATGGAAATTGGAACCTTTCTAACATTTGCGGATTATTTTTTCGATGGAATAATTGCCGACTGGTTAGTCCATGGCAAAATCAGTGATTCACATAAACAAGCAGAAGAAGCGTCAACAAAAGTCTGTGAAATTCTCACCATACTAGAGGATTATAAAAGTGAACTAACAGATGGGTATACAAGGGTTGGTAAAAAGCGAAAGGAGATGCTAGAGGCTGCAATGTAATTATTATTCTAATAAATCAACGTTTGTTTGTAATAAAACCTTACTACAAATCACTTTGAATCAAGATTTTAAATTATAATGAAACAAAGAATGAAGGAGTGGTTCAATGGAGACAAATAAATTTGACTTTTATACGGAAGAAGAATTACATTGGGCAATATTTCAAGAGGAGCAAATAGAACAAAAGCATGGGAATGAAATTTAATATAATTTTTATCCCGCAACAACTGGCAGTAATAGCTAAATGAACGAGACAAAATGCGCCACGTCGTGGGCGCATTTTGTCTGTGAGACCCACATCGTGTGGGTCTCAACCAACCATCAGTGGGGAAGAGAAAAATCTCACTGATGGAAGTTCACTTTATTGTTAACGTATTAATAATCTTATATCACAGGTCGGGGCAATGGTTTGTAATGGACGGAACTAATCAAGAGGGAGTGACAAATACTGGTCACTCCCTCTTTTCCCTATTCAATTTGCCAAAGGTTTGATAGTATAGATAAGTACGTTTTATTAAGTCAGGAGTGAATCCTTTGGAAAATAAAAAATTAATGCTTGTTGATGGAATGGCCTTATTATTTAGAGGTTACTACGCGACAGCATATAGAGGTTATATAATGAAAACAAGCTCAGGCGTTCCGACGAATGGAATTTATGGGTTTGTTAAATATATGTGGGATGCAATAAAGACATTTGAGCCAAGTCATGTGATTTGTTGTTGGGATATGGGCAGCAAAACGTTTCGTACCGAAATGTACCCTGAATATAAAGCCAACAGAGGAGAGCCACCTGAGGAATTGATCCCTCAATTTGATCTTGTTAAAGAAGTTGTAGCTAGTTTTGATATTCCGAATATCGGTATTGAGCAATTCGAGGCAGATGATTGTATCGGTTCGTTAGCTAAGCGATATAGCAATGATATGCATGTTCAAATTTTAACAGGTGACCATGACAGCTTACAGTTAGTCAATGAACGAGTTCACTCTATCATCATGAAAAAAGGAATGTCAAACTATGCAGTATATACGCCAGAAAAGCTTTTAGAAGAAAAAGGGTTAACTGCTGCACAAATGGTAGATTTAAAAGGATTAATGGGTGATACGAGCGATAATTTTCCTGGTGTCAAAGGTATTGGCGAAAAAACAGCAATTAAGCTACTAAAAGAATACGAAACAATCGAAGCGATTATTGAAAATTTAGCCAATCTGCCAAAAGGTATGAGAACAAAGATTGAAAATGAGTTAGAGATGCTTCACCTATCGCGAAAACTAGCAGAAATTCGCTGTGATGTTGAGATTGAGTTTGATTTTGAAAATGCTTTACTAACGATAGATGAAGAGAAAGTTCGTCAACAATTTGAAACACTAGAATTTACACGGCTATTAAAAGAAATGGGAATTTAAAGAAACGTATAGTATACGTATAGTAAAAGATGACTACTTAATCACTATGATTGAGTAGTTATTTCTTTTTTTTAAAAAGGCTTTATGAATATACCATTGATCTAATTTGTATAATTAATTATTTGAAATTTCTGAAATTAAGACTTATGCTATTACTAGTGTCGTCTAGTTGAAAGGAAAAGGAGTGATAAATGATGAAAGCAGTGAAATGGTATGGAAAACAAGATATAAGAATAGAAGAAATTGAGGAACCAATCCTTCGACCTGGCCAGGTAAAGGTAAAAGTGGAGTGGTGCGGTATTTGTGGAAGTGACTTGCACGCATATCAACACGGGGTTGGAGTTCAAGAGAATAAATTGCATCCACTGACTGGACAAAAGGCACCTCTCATTCTTGGTCATGAGTTCTCTGGTACGATTATCGAGGTCGAAAACTGTAACCGAAATGTTAAAGTTGGAGACCGAGTAGCCATTGAACCATTGTTATTCTGTCGTAACTGTCGTTATTGTCATCAAGGGAAATATAATTTATGTGATAGTTATGGATTTCTTGGCCTTCATGGAAATGGAGGATTTGCAGATTTTGTTGTCGTTTCTGAGGAGATGATACATAAATTACCTGATAATGTATCGTTAGAAGAAGGGGCTCTCATTGAGCCGACGGCGGTTGTTTTACAAGCCGTAAAAGAAAGTAGTATCAAATTAGGAGATCTAATTGCCATTTTTGGAGTAGGACCGATTGGACTATTAACGGTTATAGCAGCTAAGGCCGCTGGTGCCTCTACTATTATTGCTATAGATATTTCAGAAGAACGGCTTGAGCTAGCTAAAGGAATGGGAGCAGACTTTGTTATTAACGCGTCAGAGGAAAATGTCGTTAAAACGATTTTATCAACTTACGGCAGAGTCGATGTCGTCTATGAAGCTTCTGGGGTACAAGAATCATTTTTCAATGCAATAACCGTATTAAAAAAGGGTGGAGAAATGATGGTCGTTTCACTTTCTGCTGAACCAATTCAAGTCAATATGCTGCAATTTTTAACAAAGGAAATAAATTTAAAGGGATCACTAGCATATCGTCATATTTTTCCTCATGTCATCGCACTAATTAGTTCTGGTCAGTTGGATGTGAAAAAAATTATTACGAAAAAAATACCGATAGAAGCAATTGTGGAGGATGGGTTTAACCAATTACTAAGTGATAAAAGTCAAGCAAAAATATTAGTTAAGATGAATTGAGCGGTAGTAATAGAACTACTTGTTACAAGTGTAAATATTAAAGATACTAATTCATAGTAGTTGAGATTGTACAGATACGAGCTTTCACAAATCTTCTATTGGCCAGGCAATTAATTCAATCATTTGAATAAAGTGTTAGGGTAAATACTGGGCATTAGGAGGAGAAATTGTGCAAATACATCTTGTTTCACCAGGAGAGTCACTATTCGGGATTGCTCAAGCCTATAATACAACGGCAAATGCAATCGCTCAAGCGAATCAGTTACCTAATCCTGATCAACTCGTAGGCGGCCAAGCGTTAATTATACCGATTGTCGGTAGGTTTCATTGGATTCAACCTGGGGAAAGCTTATGGCAAATTAGTCAACTTTATGGAATTCCAGTGGAAACTTTACTTGAAGTCAACCAAATACAAGACACTCAAAACCTGTCCGTCGGATTTAGGTTATATATCCCAACTCAGTTTCTGGAAAAGCCGACCGTTGATGTTGGTGCATATGTAGATTTACAAATAACGGGTGAGGATTCTCCAGCTGTTGTCGATGCGGTAGGTGAGTACTTAACATTTGTTCAAATTTTTAGTTACGAGTTAAATGCGGATGGTACATTGACATCAATAGATGACCAAGCAATTATTAATACGGCTTATGAAAATAGAGTTGTTCCATTAATGGTTATTACAAATATTAAGGACGGTGCTTTTGATACTGAACTCGTAACAACGGTGTTACAAAGTGAACAATTACAAAATCGTTTATTAGATGAAGCGATTGCTATTATGGAGCAAAAAGGATATTTAGGACTAGATTTTGACTTAGAATATTTAGGTGCAGAAAATCGTGAACCTTATAATGAACTCATGCGTAAAGCAAAAGTTAGGTTAGATGAGAGAGGATATTTTCTTTCGAGTGCACTGGCACCACAAGTGGAGCCTGGCATGGTAGGGGTTTTGTACGAAGGTCATGACTATGCTGCCCATGGTGAGATTGCAGATTTTGTGTTTTTAATGACCTACGAATGGGGTTGGACAGGTGGACCACCAATGGCGGTTGCACCGATTGATCAAGTGAGACGCGTCATTGAATATGCAGCATCCGTGATGCCAAACGACAAAATTATGATGGGGATCCCGCTTTATGGATATGACTGGACATTACCGTTTGTCGAAGGTGAGACGAGAGCGCGTGCGATCGATCATCAAGAAGCAATCGAGTTAGCAACAACGTATAATGCAGTAATTGAGTATGACCCAGTGGCCCAATCGCCTTTTTTTAATTATATCGATGAAAACGGGTTAGAGCATGAAGTCTGGTTTGAAGACGCCAGAAGCATGCAAGCTAAATTCGATTTGGTAAAAGAGTTGGGTTTAGGAGGGTTTTATTATTGGGTATTAGGCTGGGATTTCCCACAAAACTGGTTACTGATTGACGAAAACTTCGAGGTAAGAAAACGAGTATAACATCACGAGGCTGACTATGTGGAAATCCTAAATAGTGAAATACTGTTGGATATCCTATGTCAGCCCTTTTAGTTGATACCTAAACTAGGCGTAAAGGAAATTAAATTGGCTATGATTTATTTTGCCAGATCACAGCCAATGTTCCTTCACCAGCGTGAGCTGCAATCGTTGAACTTATTTCACCGATTACGATATTCATATCTGGAAACTTGCTTTTAATGTCTTTTTCAAAAGCAACTGCTTTTTCCTCGATATTGCCATGCATAATTTGAACCTCACGTAGAGGCTGTTTATCATGTGCAAGTTGTATCATTTCTAATAATCTACGAATTGCTTTTTTCTCTGAACGAACTTTTTCAAAGACCTCGAACTCGCCATTTTGGTTTATGCGAATAATTGGTTTGATTTGTAGTAAGTTTCCTAATAAATACTGTGTTCCCGACATTCTTCCCCCTTTATAAAACTGTTCCAAGCTCCCTAAAAGAATATAGTTTTCTCCTTTATCTGCATCTTCACGAAGCTGTTGGGCGATCGTTTTTACATCCATTCCTTGTTCGCATAACGCAATTCCTGTTTTTAATAATGACGTTATCGCATAGGACATTGATTTTGAATCGATGAATTCAACAGGAAATTCAGCCATGTTACTTGCAGACATACTGCTATCTAACGTTCCACTTAGTTTGCTGGATATATGGACAGCAATGGCATGTTCATATTCGCCTTTTAGTTTTTCATAGAGCTCTACAAATCTACCTACAGCAGGTTGGGAAGTTTTAGGTACAGTTTTCGATTGATTGATTTTTTTGTATAATTCTTCGGTTGTTAAACTAATACCATCTTCGAATACGTCATCCCAAAAAATAATGGCAAGAGGAACTACATATACATCAGGATTGTTCTTTAAGTCTTCTGTTATATAGGCAGTGCTATCAGTAATCCAAGCAATTTTTTTCATACACATTCCCTTTCCTAATCTTAGTATTTGTATGTAAATGTTCGTGATCTAGGCTATAAAGTTTGGAGGAAATAAGAAAACAAAGAACATGTCAGTTCATAGCTTTTGTCTTTTTAAATATTACATTCACTTTTACCTACAGAATTAATATTTTCGATGAACTGGGCAATCGGAAAAGCGAATAAGTTTGTGTAATATGATGAGGGGATATTGTGGAGTTTCTTTTTTAGCTATGGAAAAAATTAGGGGCGATCCATCCTTAACGAACGAATTTGTGGAATAAGATGGATCTAATGTCGTCAACTATTTATAGTCTTCTAAAAACCGAAGAGATTGTAAGGTGAAGTGGAGAACTTGTTCAAAGTCATTGATTTGATCTTCATTAATTTTTCGTCCGAAGTTTATGTTAATTTTGTTTTTTAAAATATGATTCGTTGAATATGTATAAGAAATCTCTTGTGAAATAGTAGGGCGATTTTGCCAAATTTCATTTAACATTTTTTCAATTTCAAAGCAATCCTTCGTTGTGTCTTGAATATTTGTAAAAAAATTAACCTCAAGCACACATCCAGCTGTTTTATCATCACCATTAATTTTTTCTGTTGCAAAGTCTTGAAGTGTGGACCTTAGACGAACTTCAGCAATCGGGTATTGGCTTTTAGTTGTTGATGTTTGAAATTGCATCACAAACTCTCTTGCCATTTTAGCAAGATCCGTTACATCAGATCGATCGGTCACGATAATTTCGTTCGCAAAATCAAGATCATAGATAGCTCCTTCTAAAACCACTTTTAAATTTTCGTAAATAGTGGGATCAAACATTGGACCACTCCTCTTAGCAATAAACTACTAATAGTTTAACACTTAGTCTGCATTAGCTTAAAATAAGTTTGAAAATAGGAATGGTTTTAATTGATACTATGAGTAGGTGAAGTTGTGACTAAAACGAAGTGCATCTAAAAATAGGATAGTATTCATAATGTAAAAAAAGAGACCTAAAATCAGAATAGGTCATAATATTACCATTATAAGGAAGGAGTAGTGCTAAAAATCAGGATAGGCCATGATATTACCAGTATAAGGAAGTGATGAGTGCTAAAAGTTAGGATAGGCTAATATATTACCAATATAAGGAAGCGAAGAGTGCTAAAAGTCAGGATAGCTCATGATATTACCAGTATAAGGAAGGTATGAGTGCTAAAAGTCAGGATAGGCCAATATATTACTCAGTATAAGGAAGTGATGAGTGCTAAAAGTCAGGATAGCTCATGGTATTACCAGTATAAGGAAGTGATTAATGTTAAAACTCAAGATAGCTCCTGTTATATCCAATATCAGGAAGAATTAAGTTCAATAAAAAAAGTATTCGTATTTCTACTATTAGTAATAGACAAGCTCTCTAAGAGCTTAAGAGCTATTTAAAAAAGAAATAAGTCACGTATATTATAGTATCGAGGTTATGTTATGGAAACAACGGGATTAGTTTTAGAAGGTGGAGGTATGCGCGGTCTGTATACAGCTGGTGTTTTAGAGTTTTTCTTAGAACAGAAGCTGTTTTTCCCTTATGTTATTGGGGTATCAGCGGGAGCGTGTATGGGGGCGTCATATGTATCCAAGCAAAAGGGACGTAATAAGAAAGTTAATATTGGACTTGCCAGGGATCCCCGTTTTCTTTCGTTTCGTAATTTGCTTTTTAAAAGGCAATTGTTTGGTATGGATTTTCTTTTTGACGAAATTCCTAACAAAATTGTTCCTTTTGATTATGAAACGTTCAAAAAAGGGCCCGAACAATTTGTAGTGGGGGCGACGGACTGTGAAACGGGGGAACCACTTTATTTTAACAAACAGCAATATAACAATGATATTTTGACTATCATACGTGCATCAAGTTCTTTACCGTTTGTTGCACCTACTGTAGCTTATCGGGGGAAAACCTTATTAGATGGTGGCATCATCGATCCGATTCCGATTAGAAAAGCACAGGGAGATGGCTTTAAGAAAAACGTAGTCATTATGACAAAAGCCGAAGATTTTAAAAGGAAACCTAGCAGATCTGGGCAGGTCGCAAAACTTCTTTATCGTCGTTATCCTAAGATTAGTGAGCTCCTTGATAAACGGCATTTAATTTATAATGAAACAGTAGCTTTACTTGAATCACAAGAACAAGAGGGGACCGTTTTTGTTATAAAACCGAGTATAGAAGTTCCTGTCAGTCGAATTGAACGGAAGCCAGAGCGGCTATTGGCTTTATATGAGCTAGGATATGAAGATGCAAAAAAACAATATATTAAACTTTTCAATTGGTTGAGTTAACTTCTGCTAACTAGTGATGATTGGAAAAAAGTTCCACGAACAAAAAATGGCATGAAAGGGATAATAATAAGGAGAACTCAAGAAGGGAAGTGTTTCTTCATGTCATTAGAGTGGTTTGATCGAGTATGTGGAGAGTTACAAGACTATATGGAGTCTATTTGTGAAGAATATGATGAGATGGGGCATATTACCGTTGATCGAGCTGCTAAGCACCCAAGGATCGAATGTTTTGTTGAAATGGAAGATGATGAGCGAGAGTTTTTTTGCACACTTTTTTTTGACCCGCATAATGAAGAATTTTACATTGAAGAGTTTGATATCGATGCGGAACAAACGTCTAGAACTCTCCTTCCTGATATCGAGGACATCATTGAAGCTGTTCACGAATCATTCCATGACTATTTAGATGAATTTGAATTCGTTGAGGAAATAGATGAGGCAGAAGAAGATGATACCGTACTTCTTGAAGAAGCTGGTGAGCTCATTGATGATGAAGATGATTATGATGAAATTGTTGTCGACGTAGAGTGGACGACACCTGAGGTTATGGCTTATACGTACATGGATGAAGTAGAAGTATCCTATCAATTTGGTGTGATCCATGATACAGGGGACGGAATTCTCCGACGCGTAAACAGAATTAAAACAGAAGACAACGAGCTTTTAGAGGATGAAAGTAACTTTATTTTTAGTAAAGAAGAAGCTGGAACGATTATTGAACTCATTGAAGATAATATGGAAGCGTTGGATGGCTTCGATATGTAGTTGGTTACATAGCACTTTCTCTAGACTAGAAGTTCAGAGAAGGTGCTTTTTTGATGTCAATGGGAGAAAACTTATCCGCTGAATATCCTCTTATAAAATAGTACCTTTAAAAAAATAAGGAGGCTAACTACTTGGATAAAAAAATCGTAGAACTCGTAAGTGACGAACTAAAAGAACGTACAAATATTGAAATAGATAATGTAACGTTTACAAAAAAATTCCGTTCAGCAACGGCAGAAGCATGGTATGTTTTACTGAAAAATTACAAAGATCCTAAAACTGGAGGTGCGACTGGGAAAGCGATCATTCACTATGACCTTCAGGGTAATCGTGATATATTTATAAATACTACGATTATTTTTGATGATCCAAGACTTTATCCCGCAACAACTGGCAGTAATACCCCCACTTCAAGACTTCGAGGAATCAAAGAAAAATAAGTGGGGGATAAACTGCCAGTAAGTGCCCGATTGGTTCAACTAACCACCAGTGGGGGATAGGAAAACCCAGCACTGATGGAAGTTTCACTTGATCAAAATGAACTTCAACCTCTTGTCTATGCTATTTGTGATGAAATAGTCAACGGAATTGTTGGCTATGCGAACACATTATTAGCTGTACATGCAGGTGTAAATTCTTATGAAGCACAGAATACGTCAGATAGAAAATTTTTGTTGGAGATGATCCTATGGAGAAGCATGAACAGATAAAACAAACTGAAAACTTTGTACATAATGAATTAACTGGTGAGGCGAGTGGACATGACTGGTGGCATATTTATCGAGTCACAAAGCTTGCCAAAAAGATGGCAGTAGTAGAAGAAGCAGACCTCTTTATTTGCGAAATGGCCGCACTTCTTCATGATATTGCAGATGAAAAGTTGAATGATAGCGAAGAAGCAGGATTAAAAAAAGTAGAGGATTGGTTAAACGAAATAAATGTAGAAGAAAAGGATATAACACATATTATGGAAATCATCGCTTCGATGTCTTTTAAAGGGGGCGGACAACCTCCAGTAAGGACGTTAGAAGGGAAAGTTGTTCAAGATGCCGACCGACTTGATGCCCTCGGAGCGATTGGGATTGCAAGAACGTTCACTTTTGGAGGGGCAAAGGGGAATATTATTTATGACCCTTCTGTTAAACCTAGAGAAGGTATGAGTAAAGAAGAATATCAAAAAAGAGATAATACGGCTGTAAATCATTTTTATGAGAAGTTATTAAAGTTAAAAGATTTAATGAATACTTCCTACGGTAAACAACTAGCAGAAGCTCGCCATCATTTCATGGAACAATTTCTAGACCATTTTTATAAAGAGTGGGAAGGCGAGCGTTAGTTTTGACGCTCGCGACGACCTTCGTACTCAACTAACAAATGATAGATAGCTAGGATTTCATAAGCAACGGTTGTGCTTTTGGACAAAATTTCCTCTTTATCTCGATGATCATAAATGAGTGAATAAAGTAGTGACCTTACATTGGACTCAATATGATGATCCATAATTCTTTTTTCATACGCTTCTTTAATATGTAACCATGCTTTTTGTAGAATAGCTTTATCTTCTTTTGGCATGGATTGCTGTTCAGAAACGGATAAAATATCTCCAATATGGAAAGAAACTTTATGTAATAAATCAATTTGTAGTTCTAGGTCGTAAAGAGTTTTAGCATTTGCGACATTTCGTTTACGGTACCTTAAGTCTTCACGCTGTAGTCGTATTGTTTCATTCGTCCGTTCAATCCCTTTACTTAAACGTTCAAAACGGATTTTCAGAACTTGCCGATTGCGATCTTTCGTTAATTGATATTGCAAGGTATCTTCAATTAGCTCAATGGTTTCAGTAAACAGTTTGTGGCAATCCGCTGTTATTTCCTTCATAAAATTAGGAGGCCAAATAATTAAATTAACAAGAGTCGAAACGACAATTCCTATTGAAGTTGTTGCAATTCGTATTAAAAAAGCAATGAAAAAACTTTCAGAAGTCATCGGGATCATGGCAATGGCCGTTAATGTCGCAACTAAAATGGCATCATCCCAACGTAGTTTGTGGCAAATGTAAATAGTGAAAAAAGCTGATAGGGCAAATGTTAGTGGTACATTTCCAAATAAAAAATCAAAGCTCATCGCAATAGCAGCACCTATCGCAGCTGCAGGAAGTCGAATTTTTCCCTTTTGAATTGAAGCATGAACAGTCGGTTCAACAGTAACAATCGCTGCGATGACAGCAAAAACAACCGGCCAATCAAGCCACTGGCAAATTAAAGCTGTTAAAAAAACAGCGATTCCTGTTTTTAATAGGCGTTTTCCAAGAAATGATTGAATCCAACTAGTCATAACAATTCTCCGAATTATTTGTCTTTATATCATTGTAGTCCTATTCAATCTTTTTTTACAGTGCTTATCCACTTTTTAATGAATTGAATTTCGTTTTCATGAATGTTTGGTTCATCATTAGGTGTCTCAAGAATAAGAGGGATTTCTTTTATGAAAGGTGTGGAAAGGAAATCCTGCCACTGCTCTTTGGTTATATGACCATTAATAATGCTGGCGTGACGGTCTTTTCTTGAGGCATAGGGATATTTAGAGTTGTTAAAATGAATGGCTTTTAAATGAGCAAAATAATCCAATTCCATACCTCTCACTAATAAATCTTTCCAGTTATCCCCATCCCATAAACCACTCGCAAAAGCATGACAAGTATCAAAGCAAAAACCAATTTTTTCTGGGTAGTCTGAAAGATTGCGGATTTGCACCATTTCTTCAAACGTAAGACCCATTTCAGTACCAGCACCAGCGTTATTTTCGATGAGTAGTAATGTACTTCCCTCCCAATTGATTAGGATCTGATCTAGCATTTTAATCATTTTTTGGTATCCTTCTAAAGGTTCAAGTTTTTTTGTGGTCCCAAAGTGTACAACGATGCCAACCGAATTACATGCTTCGGCAATTTCTAAGTCGTTTTTTACAGAAGCTACTATTAACTCTTCTTCGTCTTTGGTTTCTGGTATCAGCTTAGTAGGATAAGGAGTGTGAGCAATTGACCTTATATCGTGTTTCATACAAAATTGGGCACATTGCTTCGCATCATCGATATCAAAATTTTTTACTTTAAGACTACGAGGGTTTTTCGGGAAGTATTGAAAGGCAGAAGCTCCAATGCTATGGGCTGTTTTGGCAGCTGAAAAATACCCGTTCCGTATACTAATATGACTCCCAACATACATAAAAATCACCTGCTTTATAATTGGCAAATTCGACAGTAAAACGTCTTTTTTGAAGACACGTGTTCTAATATGATAGGGGTATTACATCTTGGGCAAGGTTGACCTTCTTTATCGTAGACAAGTGTTCTGTAACCCCCAGTTAATGGATCGTTATTTGTGAATGGAGAATCCATATAACCTCCTTGCTGAATTCCTGATTGAAGGATTGTAATTATAGAATGATACAAATTTTTAGTTTGCAATTCATTTAAATCGTTAAATTTATTAGTTGGTTTAAGCTTTGCTTGAAAGCAAATTTCATCAGAATAGCAATTGCCGATTCCTGCAAGAAATGACTGATTAATTAATGTTGTTTTTAACATTCCCCTACGAGAAGCGATAAGCTGTAAAAATGAGTCGTAAGTAAAGTTTGGATCTAATGGCTCTTGACCAATTTCGCTTAACTTTCCTTGTAATTGTTGCGGATTTAATAAATGCAAATAGCCAAGTCGAAGTCCAATGAAATAAAGATTTCCTTCTGGAAATGACAGGATGACTTGTTTGGTCCGATCTGGTTCATCTTGTTCGTTACCGAAGTAAATCCAACCTCCTAACATTAAATGAAGGAGCAAATTCATTCCTGAATCGAGTTCAAATATTAAGTGTTTTGCCCTTCGTTTCACTTGAAGTACTTTCTTATTTAGAAGCTGTTGCTGAAAAGGTTCTACGTTGATATTAATTGTTTTTTCACGATTGACAATAACATGGGATATGACATTTCCACTTATTTTTTCGTTGAGTAACTTTTTATATGTTTCCATTTCAGGTAATTCTGGCATAAGTAAACTCCTTTCGCTTGCCTCTATAGTATTTGAAAGGGGTTCACTTTTTATAAAAAAGGATGGAAAGAGAAATCGTACTTTAAAATGATGTTTATTGGTGAAATCCGACAAAATTTGTAGAAAATTAATGAAAAATATTACTTGAATAATCAGAAAAGTCTATATATAGTTAACAATTGACAGACTTTTCGGTTTGCCGACTTTTTATTTAAAAGAATTTACGTAAAATGACCAAAATTAACGGAGTTTATGGAAGGGAGATACGGATATGAGTTTATTTGATTTAAGTGGAAAAACAGCAATCATAACTGGTGCAGGCAGAGGAATTGGGAGGAGTATTGCTTTAGGTTTAGCGGATGCTGGTAGCCAAGTAGTGATTTGTAGTAGAACAACAGAAGAGTTAGAAGAAGTAGCTGAAGAAATCAAAAGGAAAAATCGCGAAGTAGAAATTGTACCATGCGATATTACGATTCCAAGTGATATTGATCGAGTAGTAGAACGGGCAAAAGAACGTTTCGGAAAAATAGATATCCTTATTAATAATGCTGGAATTACTGTCAAAAAGCCTGCTGAAGAGTATACAATAGACGATTGGAACAAAATTATTGCAGTTAATTTAACTGGCGTTTTTCTTTTTGCTCAAAAGGTAGGAATCGAAATGCTAGCTCAGCAGCAAGGTACAATTATTAATATCTCTTCAATTGCTTCAAAAACTGCTATTACTAATTCTATTGCGTATGGAGCTAGTAAAGGTGGGGTGAATATGATTACGAAAACACTCGCATCAGAATGGGCTACAAGAGGAGTACGTGTTAATGGAATTGCCCCAGCATATATTGAAACTCCATTAGTGAAAAATATAAAAGATACTAAACCAGAATTTGTAGAAAATATTGAGCAAAGAACCCCGATGAACCGCTTAGGAAAGCCAGACGAAATTGTAGGAGCTGCCGTATTTCTAGCGTCAGAAGCTTCATCTTATATGACTGGTGAAACTATTTTTCTAGATGGTGGTTGGACGGCTATTGGAATGTAATAAATAAAATAGGAAAGTATAAGATATTTCCTAAACGTAGTGTTCCTTGCCGTAAATTTTCTAAATGGGCTCTAATTATAACGTTTTTTAAAGGTGGATATTTATTAGATGTCTGACGCTAAGACGTTATAGTCAGGCATCTTTCCTGATAACTATGGATAGTTGTCTCTTTTATAAACCGCTTTTAAACAGGGATCGTTTATATTCTTTCATTAAGATAAAAAAACATCCAAGGGTAATTATCGAGGCCACTGAAAAAGTACCTGAAATAATAAAAGATATAGCACCTCAATTATTTGAGAGTGCTATATCTTTTTTGCTGTATAATTAAAATATCAAATTTGAGTGGGTGGATACGATGATTCAACATCAACAAGTAAACTTAAGTCCTTATATGGCGATTTATGACATAGTAGTACCGAAGGATAATGTTTTAAGAAAAATCAATGACTTAGTCGATTTTTCTTTTGTATATGAAGAATTAGTAGATAAATATTGCCTAGATAATGGACGTAATGCGATCCATCCTATTCGCATGTTCAAATACTTATTATTAAAATGTATCCACAACGTATCAGATATTGATATTGTCGAACGCTCAAAATATGATATGTCATTCAAATATTTTTTAGATATGGCGCCAGAAGATCCAGTGATTGATCCAAGTTCCTTAACGAAGTTTCGAAAACTGCGATTAAAGGATGTAAATTTATTAGACATGCTAATCAATAAAACTGTTGAGATCGCAATCGAAAAAGAAATTATAAAAAGTAAATCTATCATTGTAGATGCTACCCATACTAAGTCTCGTTACAACCAAAAATCAGCTAAAGAAGTGCTGATTGATCGCTCTAAAAATCTAAGAAAGACCATTTATCAAATAGATGAAACAATGAAAAGTAAATTCCCAACCAAAACAACATCAGATGTATTAGAAGATCAAATTGAGTATTGTGAAAAGCTAATTAAAGTCATTGAAAAAGAAGAGACTATCTGTGAATTCCCCAAGGTGAAAGAAACATTAAACCTACTTAAAGAAACGATAGCTGATGATATTGAACATCTACAATTATCCAAAGATGAAGATGCTAAAACAGGACATAAAACATCGGACTCAGCATTTTTTGGTTATAAAACACACATTTCCTTAAGTGAAGAAAGAATTATTACTGCAGCAGTTATCACAACAGGAGAAAAGAATGACGGAAAGCAACTAGAAACCTTAATTGAAAAAAGTATGGAAGCAGGTATGGAAGTTGATACTGTGATTGGTGATGCAGCTTATTCGGAAAAAGGAAATATTGAATATACAAAAACAAACGAAATGAAGTTAGTAGCTAAACTCAACCCTGTTGTCACTCAAGGTAATCGAAAAAAAGAAGATGAATTTGAGTTTAATAAAGATGCTGGTATGTATGTTTGTAAGGCTGGACACATGGCTATCAGGAAAGCACGAACTGGAAAAAAAGGTGTAGCGAAAAACCAAAAACACACATATTACTTTGATATAGAAAAATGTAAGGTGTGTCCATTAAAAGATGGCTGTTATAAGGAAGGAGCAAAAGCCAAAACATATTCTGTTACAATTAAATCGGATGTACACACAGAACAAATAGCTTTTCAAGAAAGTGATTACTTTAAAGAAAAATCCTCAGAGCGTTATAAAATAGAAGCAAAAAATAGTGAATTAAAACACCGGCACGGGTATGATGTAGCGTCATCTTCGGGTCTCGTTGGCATGGAGATTCAGGGAGCCATGGCTATGTTTACGGTGAATTTGAAAAGAATTCTGAAGTTAATTGGATAACTATAGTATGGGATTGACTTAAATTATAAGCAAAAAGAGACACCCTTATCCATTTAATGGATATAGGAACGTCTCTTTTTTGTGTGTTTATTCTTTCATCTTGAAAAACGGAAGTTTTTCAGTGGCCTCGTAATTATCCCGTGAATGTTTTTCATTATTATCTAGAGCCTTTTTCATAGGGTTTTCCGATTGCTTTTGGAGAGTCTGCTCTACCTACAAGTCCAGCAAGAGCTAGAATCGTTAATACATAAGGTGCAATGAGTAAGAAGACTTGAGGAATGTCTTGTAACAGTGGAATTTGCTGTCCAACAATACTAATAGACTGAGCAAGACCAAAGAAAAGGGCAGCACCTAATGCACCTAGTGGGTGCCATTTTCCAAAAATTAATGCGGCTAGGGCCATAAATCCTTGTCCTGCAATGGTACCCCCTGCAAAGTTGCCTGAAATCGTTAAAGCAAACACAGCACCACCCATTGCTGCAAACGCACCACTAAGCATAACTCCAATATAACGCATTTTAATTACGTTAATTCCCATCGTATCTGCAGCCATCGGATGCTCACCAACTGAACGAAGGCGAAGTCCAAAAGGGGTATAAAAAACGATATACCATACGATGAATGCCATAAGGATTGCAATATAAGAAGTAACATAAGCATTGGAAAAGAATAACCTTCCTATTATTGGAATATCGCTCAATATCGGAACATTGATACGATAGATTAAGTTTTGAACAAAATCGGTTTGTCCTTTTTGATAGATGTTCTTAACTAAAAATACAGCCAATCCGAGTGCTAAAAAGTTAAGTGCCACTCCACTGACAATTTGGTCTGCCTTTAACGTAATAGAGGCAAATGCATGAAACAAGGAGAACAAAACACCTGCAACAATGGCAAATAAAAAGGCAATCCATGGGGAGGCAGCTCCTAAACCCATCCCTTCAAGAGTTAGGGTTGCAACAATTCCAACAAAGGCACCAATTACCATTAAGCCCTCTAATCCAATATTAACAACACCTGAACGTTCACTAAACAAACCACCGATTGCTGTAAATATGAGAGGAGCAGCAGAGAAAATCGCAGCTGGAATAATTAACGCTAGTATTTGAAGAAAATCCATTTAAATGTCCTCCTTTTTCAACCGGCTAATAATCCAACGAACTAAGTAGTTTGATGCAACAAAGAAAATAATAAGTGCGATGACAATATCAACGAGTTCGGTAGGTACGCCTGCTTGGGACTGCATATTTAAGGCACCGATTTTTAAGCCACCAAACAATCCTGCAGCTAATAGAACGCCGATCGCCGTATTTGCACCTAAAAGGGCCACCGCGATACCATCAAATCCAACCCCTGTAAATCCAGACATGACCGTCATATATTGATATGTACCTAATCCTTCCATCGCTCCACCGACACCTGCGAAGCCACCTGAGATAACCATAGATAGAACGATGTTCGTCTTAACATTCATTCCTGCGTATTCAGAAGCATGCTGGTTAAATCCAACCGATCTCAATTCAAAACCTTTTGTCGTTTTCCAAAGAACGAACCAAAGAACAAAACAAGCGGCAACGGCAATAATAAAACCATAATGTAATCTTGAAAAATCAGTTAGCGTTTGTAAAAAAGGTGAAGCTAATGATGCAGATGGGTTAATAGTACTCGTACGTTCGCCTGGTACTAGTAAGAAGTTTCGAATGATATAGTTAACGACATGAAGAGCAATATAGTTCATCATTATCGTTACGATAACCTCATGGACGTGAAATCGAGCTTTTAATAATCCTGGGATTAACCCCCATAACGCTCCCGCGATCGCCCCTGCACCTATCGCTAAAGGAAGATGGATGATTGCGGGTAAATCAAATGCAATTCCAACATAAACGGAAGCTAGCCATCCGACGATAAGCTGACCTTCAACCCCGATATTAAATAAACCAGTTCGAAAGGCAAAAGCTACTGCTAAGCCTGCGAGGATGAGAGGGGTCATCGTTCTCAATGTCTCACCGATATAATAAGTGTCACCGAAAATTCCACGAATTAAAGCGGAATAACCCGTAAAAGGATTATGCCCACTTAGAAGCATGATAATAGCTCCAATCAATATTCCAAAAAAGACAGCAATGAGTGGGAAGAGTATAGGTGAAATTTTTGAACTTAGCCCTTTTTTCATGTTGTTTCACCTTCCTTTTTTGCTGAACCACCTGCCATTAATAATCCAAGTTCATTCTCATTTGTTTTATCAGCATCGACAATGGCTACAATTTTCCCTTCATATATAACGGCAATGCGGTCACTAACATTTAATACTTCATCTAATTCTAAAGAAATAAGTAATACTGCTTTGCCTTTATCCCGTTCTTTAACGAGTCGATGGTGAATTGATTCAATTGCGCCAACATCAAGACCGCGAGTTGGTTGAGCTGCGATCAGTAAATCAGGGGAGCGGTCCACTTCACGGGCGATAATCGCTTTTTGTTGATTACCACCAGAAAGTGCTCTAGCTAATGTATGCTCACTAGGTGTACGAACATCGTAGTCTTCGATTAGTTCATTTGCTTTTTTATAAATTTCATTAAAATTTAATACACCTGACGTAGAATAAGGCTTTTGATAATAAGTTTGAAGAACGATATTTTCGCCGACAGTAAAGTCAAGGACGAGTCCGTGCTTATGGCGATCTTGAGGAATATGGCCAACACCAGCTCCCGTTATTTTGCGCGGAGTAAGTCCCGTGATATCCTGTCCATTGAGTTGAATATTTCCGCCAGTTGGTTTTCTTAATCCAGTAATAGCTTCAATGAGTTCCGTTTGACCGTTCCCATCAACTCCAGCGACTCCTAGAATTTCCCCAGCGTGAACTTCTAAATGCAAGTCGTTAACAGCAGTTATATCTCTCGAATCTTTTACAACTAAATCTTTAATTTGAAGGACAGCATCTTTAGGTTGTGCTGGATCTTTTTCAACAGAGAAATTAACTTCTCGACCGACCATCATTGCTGCAAGACTATCGGGAGTTGATTCTGATATATCTACCGTTCCAATTCCTCGACCACGACGAATAACAGTACAGCGATCGCAAACTTCCATTATTTCTTTTAACTTATGTGTAATTAAAATGATGGATTTTCCTTCAGATACTAGCTTTTTCATAATTTGGATCAGTTCAGTTATTTCTTGTGGTGTTAAAGCTGCTGTTGGTTCATCAAAAATCAAAATTTCTGCACCACGATAAAGTGTTTTTAGGATCTCAACCCTTTGTTGCATGCCAACAGAAATATCTTGAATTTTTGCATAAGGGTCAACAGCGAGACCATATTGTTTTGAAATGGTTTCAACAGCTTTCGCAGCTTTTTTTATATTAATTTTGCCGCCTGCAGTAGGTTCTTTTCCTAAAATAATATTTTCAGTTACCGTGAATTTTTCCACGAGCATGAAATGTTGGTGAACCATCCCTATACCTAAGCGGTTAGCGACATTTGGATCTGTTATTTTAACGGGTTTTCCTTTCACAAGGATTTCACCTTTTTCAGGTTGATACAAGCCAAATAGAACATTCATTAAGGTCGATTTTCCTGCACCATTCTCACCTAAAAGCGCATGAATTTCTCCTTGTTTGACTTGAAGAGTTACATTATCATTCGCAACGATTCCAGGGAATTCTTTGCGAATATCTTTCATTTCAATGACGTAACTCAAAATAATCACCTCCAACAAAATGCTACTAAAACTAAAAAAGAGAAGGATGCATGTTCATAGCTAAAGAAAGGCTAGTTACGCTTTAACTAGCCTTTTCCCTAGGTCAATTGTGTCTATAGATTTGTAAGAAATTCTTCATACTCTTCATCTGTTTGTGGTACGTCAATGTCTGCTGCTTGAATTTGTTGGATATACTCTTCGACAGTTGAAAGTGCTTCTTCAGAAACATTCTCAGTTGTAGGCGCAATACCAACGGCCTCTTCTTCAAGTCCGAATTCTAGAACTTCACCACCAGGAAAATCTCCGTTCATCGTTTGTTCATTTACAAGGTATAATGCGGTATCTACACGTTTAATCATTGAAGTTAACGTTACATTTTCAGGAAGACCTTCTTCGTGCTGGTCGCGGTCAACACCAATCGCCCAAACATTTTCGTTATTTCGCTTACGATTTTTCGCTTCTGTAAACAATCCGTTACCCGTACCGCCTGCAGCATGATAAATAATGTCAGCACCTTGTGCATACATACCATTTGCAATTTGTTGTCCTCGAGAAGCGTCATTAAATGATTCTGCGTATTGGACAATAATTTCAGCATCTGGATTTACGGATTTAACACCAGCTTTGAAACCATTTTCAAATTTCTTAATTAATGATCCTTCAACGCCACCGATAAAGCCTACTTTATTACTTTCTGTTTGCATGCCCGCAACGACACCAACTAAGAAAGAACCTTGGTGTTCTTTGAACGTAACATTTGCAACGTTAGGAATAAGTTGTTCATCATCATCAGTAACGACCATATCAACAATTGCAAATTGTGCTTCAGGACGTTGGGTAGCTACTGTTTTAATGTCACTAGCCATTAGGAAACCGATTCCCCAAATAAGATCATAGTCTTCACGTACAAGAGAATTTAAGTTTGGTGCATAATCAGCATCAGTTGATGATTGAAGATACTTGAAATCAGTTCCTTCATTTAATCCAAAACTTTGTCCAAATTCTATCATACCTTCCCAAGCGGATTGGTTAAATGATTTGTCATCAATACCACCAACGTCTGTAACCATTGCTACTGTGAAATCTTCTGTAGCTTCTTCTGCGGGAGCACCAGTTAGCCCGTCTGTTTCTGGAGCAGGTTCGGCAGTGTCACCGCCAGTACCACAAGCTCCTAATAAAGTTCCGCCTGCTAAAATGATTGATAATAGTAATGATTTGCTTTTTTTCATTTCTTTACCCCCTAAATAAAATGAGTTAAAAATTGTCGGACTTGAGGAACCAGATTTATAAACCTTTATATGTATGTAAATGCTTACATATTTGTTTTTAAAATAAATTACTAATAAATGACATCTGTCCTCTGACGTTCGACGTGTTTCGAGTGATAATATACCATTTAACTTTAAAATAGACAATAAGTTTTCTTTACTTTTTCTTCGTTCAATATTATTTAAATTTCACAAAAATAACATAGAGTATACAGTCTAATTTTAATCCTTCATTTAGATGATCATCTTGGCGGTTATGGTCACTCCAATGCATTCACTAAAATTAACTTCGTAAAGTGTTGTGAAAAATATACGTTTTGATATAACATATTTCTAGTGCTTTAATGTAAAATTAATGGTGGTTGGTTTTACTTGAGAGAAGGAGATGAGGCAATGAGATGGCAAAAGGACTTATTAATTATTCTATCTAAGCGTGAAGATAAAAAGATAGCACTGGCAGTGGATACATCAACGACGGATTATCCGACGGAAACAATTTCAAATATTGTAAAATTGGTTCAAGAACTAAGACCTGGGACACCTTTAATCCAGGCCGATTATAAAATACGTGAAACAGCAACAACGGCCAATCATGACATTCAGTACTACACTCATGGCAAGTCCTCTTACACAGAAGTATTAGAGTGGGCAAACGAAAATGAAATTGAAACTCTTTTTTACATAACCGATGTGACGGGTTATGTCCTTGAAGAAATGGAAATTAATTATGAGCTTTTTTGGTTAATTCCTGGAGGTTTTTCTCCTAAAGTTCCATTTGGTAAAAAGCTATTGATAAAATAATGTGAGATGAGAGTGTGAATCCGAGAGATTCACACTCCTTTTTTTTGCTAAGTTAAATCACAAGTCAATTTTAAGGCTTACCATGAGGTTGAAATACAAATGTTTCCAAAAGTACATAAAAGCATGTAGTAATGAAAATAATAGAAAAAATAGAAACAAACAGGTGGGTAAATGGTAACTTTAGCTTATTTTCTTGTACTTATATCTATTATTTTGTTAATGACGGTTCTAAACATGTATACCTATAGTTCTTCTTTTATCGAAAGTATCTTACTTTTAGTCTGGTTAGAAGTTGGTTCACGAAGAAGTATTGTTGTCGTTGCGGCGTCTATTGGTTTATTCGTTGCAATTGCTCATGATTTGCACGTTAGAAAAAAGACTACTCAACATAAAAAAGTGAGGCAGTAATGAAAGAGAGAATATCGCTTTGGCAATTATTAATGGTCTTAACTATTTTTTTAACAGGTAGTGCAGTTGTTGTAGGTGCTGGTGAAGAAGCGAAACAAAATTATTGGATTGCTGAAATCATAGCGACGGCAATAGGTGTTTTAATTTTGTTTGGTTATTTTTTTCTTATGAGTCGAGATCGAGAAAAAACTATCTTTGAATTAATCGAAAAAGGTTTCGGTAAATATGTTGGAAGATTAATTATCTTCTTATATGTGATCTACTTCATTTATATTGCAGCGCGAGTTCAAAGAGATTTTGCAGAATTAATTTTAACAACGATTTTACCGTTAACTCCACTTGAAGTCATACCATTAGTGATGAGCTTATTGATAGCATACGGACTTTACCTTGGTATTGAAGTATTTGCAAGGATGACAGAGGTTATCGGGCCTGTAGTTATTTTAGCTTTATTTTCCTTAGGGGTATTTTTATTTATTGGCGAGGATCTTCATATTACGTTTCTCTTACCTGTCTTGGATGAAGGTTTTGGACCGATCGTGAACGCTATTTTTCCAACATTGCTGACATTTCCTTATGGAGAACTCATTGTTTGTACGGTTTTAATGAGTCAAACGAATCACTTTAAGTATGTAGGAAAAGTAGGAGCTACTGCTGTTGTTTTAAGTGGCTTGTTAATCACGTATTCTAATATGGTACAAATCGCTACGTTAGGAGTAGATATAAAAAACCGCTCAAACTTTCCCCTTTTAGTTGCCGCTCGAGAAATAGAAGTTTTTGATTTTTTTGAACGGGTCGATATTCTCGTCGTGTTCATTTTAATGTTTGGAATAATAGTAAAAGTAGGTATTTTTTTGTATGGAGGGTTAAAAGGTTTAGAACATTTATTTGAAATTTCGTATCGGTCTTTTTTATTTCCTACTGCCATGTTACTGTCTTTCTTTGCGGTCATTCTTGCTAACAATATAGTAGAGCATTATGAAGAGGGCTTAGAGCTAGTGCCGTACTTACTCCATTTACCGTTACAATTTGGGATTCCATTCGTACTGTATTTACTTCTTCTCATTAAACAGAGACGAAACCAATCAAGTACTGGGGGGATCGAAGCATGAGTTTGCTTAGAAATTTAGGGGTAGGAAAGCATCGTGTGAAAAGGACGGAAGCTCATAATCTACAATCACCTGATGAACTTATTGAAAACGACCAGGAACAAAAAGAGATATCAACGTATTTAAAATTTAATAAAAAACAAGTGCAAAACACTTTTGAAGGGAACTTTGACTTTCTTCAAGAAGAAATCACATTTGGTGAACAAACCGGTGTCATCATATATTTGAAAACGATGGTTGATTTAGCGATGATGACTAAACAAGTGAAAGAAACATTACTCGCGATTAAGGACGATACGGTTCTTCGAACAACCGACCAATTCAATTCTTTTTTTAAAGTGTATTTTTCTAATCATGAATGTTATGTCATTAAGTATGAACATGAAGTCACTTGGTATGTGTTATCTGGTTTTGCTGTTATTTTGCTAGAAGGTATTCATCAAGGGATAGCAGTTAATGTTGCGACTACAAACGATCGTGATATTACAGTTTCAGAAACACAAACGATCGTTCGTGGGCCACAACATAGTTTTACTGAGGCGATTAATACAAATGTCAGCTTAATTCGTCGTAAGGTAAAAAATCCACATCTAAAATTTGAAAGTTGTACTATTGGCACCGAAACGAAAACAGATGTTTATATTGGGTATATAAATAACATTTCAAACTCAGATATAGTGAACGAAGTGAGAAAGAGAGTAACACAAGTTAAAATTAATGCTATATATGATTCAGGAAATCTTGAAGAGTTAATAACTGATCAAACATTAACTCCTTTTCCACTTACGTATCATACCGATCGGCCCGATACTATTGCCTCTCATTTAATTGACGGCAAGGTCATTATTTTAGTAGATGGGAGTCCTTTTGTAATTAGTGCTCCCGTCGTATTTGTCGATTTTTTTCAAGTAAGTGAAGATGCTTATCAAAGATTTATGTTAAGTACGTTCATTCGTTTGATAAGATATTTAGCCTTTTTCCTTGCCCTTGCTTTACCAGCTATTTATGTTGCCTTGACAACTTTTCATCATGGATTAGTTCCGACCGATCTTTTAATAAGCATTCAAGCGCAACGAGAAGGTTTGCCATTTCCTGCTGTTTTAGAATTACTATTAATGGAAATTACGTTTGAAATCTTAAGGGAAGCAGGGGTTCGTATGCCTAGAGTGGTCGGGCAAACGGTATCAATTGTTGGGGCACTCGTTATCGGACAAGCCGCTGTAGAAGCTGGAATTGTTTCTAATTTTTTAATCATTATCGTTGCACTTACAGCAATGGCCAGCTTCGTATCACCGATTTATAGCTTTGCTAATTCAGTCCGATTAGTTAGGTTTGGTTTAATATTGATTACGGCAGCATTAGGAATGTTTGGAACATTGGTTGGTCTTATAGCACTTCTCCTTCATCTAATTAGTTTACGTTCGTTCGGTGTACCTTACTTTGCTCCATTGGGTCCGTTTATCATCGAAGACCAAAAAGATGTGTTTATACGACTTCCATTTCAAAAAACAAACCGTCGTCCAAGCTATATAAACCCGCAGACTATGGATAATAGTAAGGAAAGTGGGGGATAACATGAGATTAATTCCAAGGAAAAATGCCCTCCTATTCTTATCGTTAATAATGTTATTAACGGGATGTTGGGACCGCTTTGAAATGAATGATGTAACAATCGTTAGTGGGATTGCCCTACAAAAAGGAGAAAAAGAAAAGTATCGTATTTCTATAGAAGGCATTAACGCTAGACAAATTTATCAAGGGGAGAGTGGAGGAGGAGTTCCTGCTATTATTTATAGTATAGAAGGAAATACGATTTCAGAATTAGTCGACCGTATAAATGTAGGGGTTACGAGAAGAACAATTTTTTCTCATCTCCAAACATTTGTTATAGACGAAGAGTTGGCTCGAGAAGGTGTAGGTGAATTTCTTCAATACTTAGAGCGGAATAGTGAGTTTCGAAACGACTTCAACATCATTGTCGCACATGGAGTAAGTGCAAAAGATATTATCACTACTACATACCCATTGCAGAAAGTACCGTCGTTCAAAATAAGTACTCAAATAGATACATTTCTAGACGAATGGGGAGGGGAGCCTAAAGTTCGTTTAACAGATTATATCCGCGCATTAACATCAGATGGTCGTCATCCTGTAAGTGCATCAATGTCGATTGAAGGGCATCCTAAAAAAGGACACAACTTAGCTCACAACGAAGAGTTACAGCCTGAAGCGATGGTTGTCATGGATGGAATGGCTGTGTTTGAAGAAGATCAACTCATAGGTTTTTTATCGGTTGAAGATACTAGAAATTATTTATGGACGCAAGATATTCATTTGACAACTGTAAGTGTTCCGTGTGGTGAGGACAAATATTTAGGGGTAAGAGTAAAAAATTCTAGAACAAAAATTAACACTTCTTACATAAATGAAAAACCTCACATTACCGTTGATATTTTACTTGAAACTGAACTTCAATCGTCCCATTGCCGTAATGATTTAACATTGGTTGAAACTTATAAACATTATGAGAAATTAATTGATCAATATGTATCCGAAAAAATCGCAGATACAATTAGCAAGGTTCAAGACGAATTTGGTGTTGATATTTTTGGTTTTGGTGATGATTTTTATCGACAACATCCAAAGAAATTTAAAGAATTAAAACAAGATTGGGATGCTGAATTTGCTAAAGCAGAAATTAATGTAGAAACGAGTGTGTACATTCGTAGAGCAGGAATTAGGACGAAAGGGTTTTTACAAGATATGAAGGAAGGAGAATAATGTCATTATTTTCAGAGTTGGAGAAATTTTCTTTCTCCAACTCTGAAAATAAATAAATAATGCGTGAAATAGTTGACATTAGAAAAAGCAAGGTATATAATATATCTTGAATTCAAGATATAGTTGAAGGATATGGTCAATATGAATAACGAACAAATTAAAGAACAAGATCAAGAGCTATCGCTCAAATCATTTATCGTATTATCCCGAGCACATCGTGCGGTTTCCGATCGTGTCGAGGAAGACATTCGACGCTATGGTTTAAATCCGACTGAATTTGCTGTCCTAGAACTCTTGTATCATAAAGGAGATCAACCAATACAACAAATCGGGAAAAAGGTATTATTAGCAAGTGGGAGTATTACGTATGTTGTAGATAAATTAGAAAAAAAGAACTTACTCGTGCGTAGATCGTGTCCGAAAGATCGGCGTGTGACTCATGCTGCTATAACTGAGGATGGTATCGATTTAATGAACAAAATCTTCCCAACTCATAAAGAAGCAATTGAAAAGATATTTTCGAGCTTAAGTAGCGATGAAAAATTGACAATGATTAACTTACTAAAGAAATTAGGGACGAATGCTTAAAGAGCTCTAATTTTTTTGGATTAATATCCTTAATTCGAGAAAAATATTATAAAAATATTTTAAATAAGAATAAAAAGTGGTTTAATGTATCTTCTGTTTGATACAACAGTTCTTAGGGTATTACTTTCTATGAATATCTGTTAAAGCTAAACATTCGTTCAGATTAGTTGTTCGCTTAAATATCTTGGAATTACAGTATATGATTTCAAGGTTTAAGATAAAATATTTTGTCAAATCAAAAGGAGTGTGCCATTTAATTATGTCAAACATTAATTTAGCGATTATTTATTACAGCTCTACAGGTACGAACTATCAATTAGCAAAGTGGGCTGAAGAAGCTGCACAAGAAAATGGTGCAAATGTAAAATTGCTAAAAGTTCCTGAGTTAGCTCCACAAGAAGCAATTGAATCAAACCCTGCTTGGAAAGCTCACGTAGAAGCCACAAAAGATGTAGCTGAAGTCACTCTTGAGGATTTAGAATGGGCAGATTCAATTATCTTCAGTGTCCCAACACGATTTGGTAATATGCCAGCACAAATGAAACAATTCCTAGATACAACAGGTGGTCTTTGGTTCCATGGTAAACTTGTGAATAAAGTAGTTAGCGCAATGAGTTCTGCACAAAATTCGCACGGTGGTCAAGAAGCTACAATTTTATCTCTTTACACAACAATGTACCATTGGGGTGCCATTGTTGCGGCACCTGGTTACACAGACCCAGTTCTCTTTACAACGGGCGGTAATCCTTATGGAGCTAGTGTAACAGTTGACCAAGAAGGTAATATGGTTGAAAATGTGCAACCAGCAGTTCAACATCAAGTTAAACGTACATTACAAATTGCACAAATGGTAAAACAGGGAAATGAATAATTAGAAACGAAGAAGCTGACGAAAAAGTTAGCTTCTTTTTTTGACGTTTTCACTAAGCTGGACTTTCATATTTGGGGTTTATCCCGCAATAACTGGCAGTAATACCCCTACTTCAAGACTTCGAGGAACCAAAGAAGGATAAGTAGGGGATAAACTGCCAGTAAGTGCTTAATGAACACAGACTAAATGCGCCACGTCCTTTGGCCACATCAGTGTGACCCACATCGTATGGACCTCACTTATGGAAGTTTTACTTTATTAAAAAAGTTAGTAGGGATACCAAAAAGGAAAATGTTAATTTTTCAGTATATTTTTGTAAAAGTGAAGAATAATAAGCTGGAATATTTAGAAAGGGTGGTTTTTTGAAAAAATTAACAATTGGGGTACTTTCGGCACTTTTTTTATCAATGACAGCATTTGGCCCGTTACCAGCTCAAGCGGAATTTAACGATAAACAAGCCGAAATTCAAGAAGTGAAATTAACGAAAGAACAGAAAGAAGAGTTATCCGTTCTACATAGGGATGTGCTTGAAAAGAAAAAAGAAGTGATTTCTAAGTATGTAGAATTCGGTGTGTTTTCTGAAGAGAAGGGAACTGAAATTATTGAAAAATTCGAGAAGCACTACGCTAAACTCGAAGAAAATGAGTTCATCCCTAAATGGGATCACCACAAACATAAAAGAAATTAAAAAAATCGAATGAATAGGGACATTTCAACTTTTTGTGTTGAAGTGTCTTTTTTTATTAAAAATGTATATCTAAATATAAATTTAATAGTATTAATATAATAATTCAATGAATTAAGCAATAGAGGTATTCGATGACGTACAATAGTTTGTGTAAATGATTTGAAACAAAAAAAGAGGTAGGGTACCCTCTAGTTAACCGCTAAACCAACTGAGAGGAGATGCCCTACCTATGAGTACTAGTATAGGACAAAACACACTTGAAAATCAATTAGATTCTATGGTTCGTGAGTTTGTGAAAGAAAAACTTGAGACTATGATGAAAGAAGAAATGAATAGTTTTTTTGAACATGAACATCCAGAGTTAAAAAACCAGAAGAACGGCTTCTATCAAAGGCAACTAGATACCAAGTATGGAAGGTTAGAAGATCTACAAGTGCCTCGCGATCGTGAAAATGCCTTTCAAACAGAGATCTTTTCTCCTTATCAACGACGTGAGCAGTGGCTTGGTGAAACCATTATCACAATGTATCAAAAAGGTGTAAGCACTCGTGAAATTGGTCAGTTTATTGAGCGTATTTTAGGTCATTCTTACTCGGCTGCAACGATTAGTCAAATCACCGACGTCGTGGCAGAGGATATTGAGTCTTGGCAACAACGTCCACTGAAAAAGCGCTACTCTGTCCTTTATTTAGATGGGACTTATCTCAAACTGCGTCGTGATGATGTTGCTAATGAAGTCGTCTATCTCGTTGTCGGCGTCACGGAAGATGGCTTCAGAGAAATTCTGGGTTTCTATGTTGGTGGCCAAGAAAGTGCGCTAGGTTGGAAGACGATTCTTAACGACCTTTATCACCGTGGCCTTGAAGAAGTTCTTCTAGGTGTATTCGACGGGCTTCCAGGTCTTGAGGAAGCTATGAAAGCCGTTTATCCAAAAGCGGATGTCCAGCGCTGTGTTGTTCATAAGGTTCGTAATGCTCTCAATGCCGTCAGAAAGAAGGATCAGTCCGCTGTAGCTGAAGATCTTAAACCTATTTATAAAGCCAATACTCAAGAGGAAGCCAAGGGAAAGTTCCGTGCTTTCAAGGACACATGGCAAAAAAAATATCCAAAAGTCGTTAAAAGCTGGGAACAAGACCTTGATGTTCTGCTGACCTTTTTAACCTATCCCTCCTCCATTCAACCGATGATTACACGACAAATATCATCGAGCGAACGATCAAGGAGATCAAGAAACGCACCAAAACCATGAACAGTCTCCCCACTGAAAAAGCGGCTGAAAAAATCGTTTATCTTCAATCGATGGACTATAATCAACGCTGGGCAGAAAGAAAGTTAAGAGGCTTTAGTAATGCCTACTCTACTTTGCAGGAGATGTTCAAACAGCGATACGGAACCGAGCGCGAATAGGGATGTGGAAATTTTTTCTGGTATGGCCCCCGAGGGGGCCATACCAGAAACTCCCTCCCCTAAGACCTGAGGAAGTACCCTATTGATTTTTACACAAACTTATTGACACTACCAGGTATTCCGACATGTATATATATAAACAAATGGTATTCTCTCTACATAAAGAACATTGATCTTCTTTTGAGCTTCAAGCTGTTGAACGATCAGAAAAGTAAGTAATCTGATAATATCTCGTAGAAGTGGGTGGTTGTTTGGAGCATCTCGATATGAGGAAAAAAACAACAATTATGATAGCTGTCATGGCAGTAATGTTATTTGCTGCTTTAAATATGACCATTGTTGGTACATCATTACCAAAAATCGTCGCTGATATAGGTGGGATGGAATTTTTTAATTGGGCCTTTATGATTTATATGCTTTGTTCTAGTATAACTGCTATTTTAGTAGGAAAGCTCTCCGATATATATGGACGAAAGGTGTTTATTTTAACAGGGATTTGTTTTTTCATAGTCGGGTCTGTTTTATGCGGATTTTCTACTTCGATCATTCAACTAATCATTTTCCGTGGGATTCAAGGGTTTGGTGGTGGGATGATTATGTCATCAGCCTTTACAACGGTTGGTGATTTATTTTCAGCGAGAGAAAGAGGGCGTTGGCAAGGTTTAATGGGTGGTGTATTTGGTGTATCTAGTTTATTTGGACCAACACTAGGTGGCTTTATTGTTGATAATATGGATTGGTCATGGGTATTTTGGATTTTCATTCCAGTTGGAGTGATTAGTTTTTTTATGATTTTAAAGTTGTATCCTCAATCTGAACGGAAAGAAAAAGAAAAAATTGATTTTTTAGGTTCTTTTGTCTTGTCTATTGTCATTATTTCATTACTTTTGGCGTTTAGTTGGGCTGGTAGACAATATGCTTGGACCTCTCTAGAAATTATGGGCTTATTTAGTATTTCGGCTTTAGCTTTCCTGCTATTTATCTATATTGAAAGTAAAGTCAAAAGTCCAGTAGTCCCTCTTTATTTATTTAAAAACAAAGTTGTTTCAATTTCAACTATTGTTTCGTTCTTATCTGGGGTTGGAATGTTTGGAGTCATTATGTATGTACCATTTTATGTTCAAGGTGTATTAGGACGTACGGCAACCACTTCAGGGTTAGTCGAGATGGTCATGACGATTTCAATGGTTTCATTTAGTGCGCTTTCTGGGCAAATCATTACGAAAACAGGTAAATATAAAAAATTAGCCTTAGTTGGCTTTTGCATTATGGCCATCGGTTTTATGCTCAATGCAACGTTAACTCCAGATGCTTCGATAACAAAGCTGCTTATTCATTTAATTATTACTGGGGTTGGTTTAGGTTTGACTATGCCCATTTTCACGTTAACGGTTCAAAATGCAGTTGAACATAAATATTTAGGCGTAGCTACTGCAACATCTCAATTATGCCGTCAACTTGGTGGAACAGTCGGTGTTGCGGTCATGGGGTATATTATGAGTACGAAAATGACTCGACAAATTAAAGCAGAACAAGAATTCCAACAGAACCAAGGCCAGTTTGGAACTGAGTTGCAAAATCCTGAACTATTAATGGATCCATACGCTATTCAAAATATTAGAATGGATATGCCAGAACAAATGCAACCGATGTTTGATCAATTTGTTATAGCATTAAGGGAAGCACTAAATTTTGGATTGACACAAGTGTTTTTATTTAGTGGGATCGTAATATTGTCTGCTTTTGTTGTAACTTTATTTCTAAAAGAAATTCCGCTACGTACATCAAATGAACCGACAGAAAAACAGAAAGATTTGGCTTAAAGGAAACTTCACTCAGTTGGAGTCTTAGCACTGGTTAAACTGGTTAAGTAAGATAGATTTTTAAGTGTCTGCACTCCTAGTTTGGAATGCAGACACTTTGATTCAGTGTAGAAGGAATTAAAACTTAATGGTTTGTAGCTGATTTAATAAATTTGGTGTAATATCTTCAGCTTCTTCTTTGTCAGGGAGATGAAGCGTAAATTTGATGAGTTGACCATTAATTTTTTTTATAACAATGCTTTGTCGAACTTTTGAGTTAGAGCTAATCATATAGAGTTCGGCTCCTTTATAAAAAGGGTGAATATTTTTAAAGTCGGTAACTTGACGAACATTTCCTGTAGTCTTTAAATAATCTTGTGCATTTTTCTTCAATTCAGCGATTTTGGCTTGAGGGTCAACAAGTTCAACTCTTGCAAAAAATCCGGGTTCTTTTTTTGAAAAGAGTTGATATTTTCCTGGTTCCTCTTTCACAAACTGGTAACCGTTTTGTACGGTTAACTTCACTTCTTTATTCATTGTTGATTTAGAGTGATCGGTAACAGGTTTCCCTGTAACGATTAGTTTTTGACCTGGAAATATTGTATTAGATTTTAGATTGTTTAATTTTTTTATATCATTGACTTTCATATTAAATTTCTTAGAAATGCTGTAAAGTGTATCACCTTTTTTCGCTTGATACGCCGTTGATGCAGAGTCTTTAATTTGAAGCTTTTGACCTGGAATTATAATGGTGCTCTTTAAATTATTCATTTGTTTCAACTCTGTCACGGTCATTTTGTTTTCTTGAGCAATCCGAAATAATGTGTCTCCTCTTTTTACTTCGTACATTGCCGCATCGGCCCCGTGAGCAAAGCCAAGTATTGCTGAAACCCCAACCGATAAAGCCATCATTTTTAATCCATTTTTTTTATTAAACATTTATATGCACCTCTTCGTTTTATGTTTTTATTACATAATTGGAATTAAATTTTCCACTTTTCGTGGAACCAACTTTGCACTTAGCGGGGGCCCACCACTTAGTATGAGTTCACTTTAATGTGAATGTCTGTTTCCACAACATTAGACGGAGGGTGATGAAATAAAGTTACAAAGAAACCAAGCCTAAAAACTAATTTTTTTCTCTTTCAATAAAAACGACAAACTGAAACAAGGTTTAAATTCATTGTTCTCCATAACACGGTTGGGAAGAAATAGATTTTTATTACTTTAGGACAGTTTCACATCTTTAGTGAGTTCAAGTAGAGTAAAAACAACACTAAAATATTTCGTTTAGCTTAATTCCTTGTTTCGAGATATAAGCCTACACGCCTCCACTACAAACGCAATAGTATATATGGACTTTGCAAATGTAGGGAGGCTTAAAAAGTGCGTCAGTATCTCGTAATAGCAGCTGTTTATATTTTAGCCTTTGCTTCCTTTTACTTTTTTATAGTAAATGACGGTTATGAACAAACTCTATTATGCGAAAATGGTCAAATTGAAGAGAGAGAAGAAAATGGGAATGGGAGCAACGGAGAAGAAGAGAACGGTGAAGCTGGAGAGAGCAACGGGGAAGATACAAATGGAGACAATGGTGAAAGTAACGGAGAAGAAGCTAATGGTGAAAACGGTGGGAGTCATGGAGAAGACGGTTCGATAAATGGTAACAGTCAGGAAGACGTTGAGATTATTTGGGGTGTTGATTCCGCAAGTTTAACAACAGAAGAGCTATATAGTTGTGTTACGTCAAATTTTGGTGACCCTAAAATTTGGGGGAGATATTTAGAAGATAAGGAAGGCGTATCATATGGTTTAACGACAGATGAAGTTGAATACTTGCACGAACAAGGCGTATCTATTCTCGTAATCTATAATCATTTCACCGATGGAACAACGTATGATAAAGGGGTTGCTGAAGCAGAGCAGGCAATTGCATATGCAGAAGAGATTGGAGTCCCTGAGGAAGTAGCGTTATTTGCAAATGTTGAACCAGAGTACCCGATTGACTCAGCGTTTATTCAAGGTTGGTATGATACGATACAACCTTCGATCTATAACGCTGCGATCTATGGGTTGTTTGATGAAGAAAGTGATGTTTGGGTTGCTTTTGAAGGAGCTGTTAACGAAAATTCAGAAATCGCTGAAAATATGATCGTCTGGGCAAATCAACCTCAAATAGGTATAACAACAGAAGCAAATGCACCAGATTACGGACCTGCCCCACCGAATGATTGGCTGAACTGGGCATGGCAGTATGGTATTGATGCTGAAACGTGTAACATCGATACTAACTTATTCCAATCTTACATTTTAGACTATGTCTGGCAACCAGAATAAGAGTTTCTTAGAGAAACTTATGCCTAGATAAAAGTACGTTCGCAGTGCTCCAACAGTCATTAGATAATAGATATAAAGAACGAGGTTGTTTGTTGTAGGTCAGCCTCGTTCTTTACGTGATTAATGATTTAATATGTACGAATGATGTAAGTCGGATTTAGTAAGGGCAAGATATTTCGGTTAGTTTCGCGGGTTGAACAATCAATTTTTCTACCTATTCCTTTTAGGCACTTATCTACCTTAAACCCATAGGATGTATAGTGAACGTTATTCTTAAATGGGGGAAAGAATTTATGTATGAAGATAACAAATATTTTGAGTATCGTAGTCAAATAAATAATCAGCTGCACCCAATTCCATCATTCAATTTAAATAGAGAAGCAGCAACGCAAATTTTATTAACGGCGAAAAAGACCCTTCAGTTAAGTTTTGAGCAAATCGCTGATCAAATTGGAGGAAGTAAAGAATGGATTGCTGCAGTAATACTTGGCCAGGAATCGATGACACGTGAGGATGCCGTACTTTTAACAAACTTTTTAAGAGTCAATCCTGAAATAGCAACTATTTTACAAGAACCACCAATGCGGGGTTCATTAAACCGAACACTTCCAGTCGATCCATTAATCTACCGTTTCTATGAAATTACCCAAGTATATGGAACTACATTAAAAGCCTTGATCAATGAAATGTTTGGCGATGGTATTATGAGCGCTATCGACCTAGAAATTCACGTAGATAAGCGGCCTGACCCCGAAGACCCTGATGGGGAACGAGTTGTACTTACATTGGATGGTAAGTTTTTGCCGTATAAAAAGTGGTAGAAAATATTTTGAAGAACAGGAAAAATAATCCTTTAAGCGGAATTACCTCCTAATATAATTTATTAGGAGGAACTTTAATGAATAATAAAAGTAAGGAAATTACCATAAAAATTAATCGAAAAAAAGAGCGCAATGGTACCAGAAAGAGGAAGAGAAAAGCACTAAACGAAAAAATAGAGCATGACATTACCGAGGAAGAAATGAGAGCTAACCGAAAAGATAGAGTATAATACTACTAGAAAAAGGAAGAAATGAGAGCTAACCGAAAAGATAGAGCATAATATTACCAGAAAAAGGGACAATTAAGCGCTAAACGAAAAGATAGAGCGTGATATTACCAGAAAAAGGTAGAATTAAGCGCTAAATAAAAAGATAGAGCGTAATACTACCAGAAAAAGGAAGTAATGAGAGCTAAACGAAAAGATAGAGCATAATATTACCAGAAAAAGGGACAATTAAGCGCTAAACGAAAAGATAGAACGCAATATTGTCAGAAAATGGAATTGATAAGTACTTATCAAAAGATAGAGTGTACAACCCACTCATGGTAAAGCCCTAACACCTAATTGTGCAAATCGCACGTACCTAAACAAAAGTCAAAATAATGCTACATCTTTGAGCTTTCGTGTAGTATTAATTTTACAGAAGAAGTAAAATACATATATTATTACGAAGCGTGCGAATGGTAGTTTGGGGGATTTTTTAGATGGCTGTGTTATTTTCATACTTAAAACGATATCGGCTTTTTATGTTCATTGCAATTACTTTAACATTAGTTGAATTAGCTGTTGAACTTTTGCAGCCATTAATTATGGCAAAAATCATTAATGATGGGATCTTACAGGAAGACCTTACCGTTGTTATCTATTGGGGGAGCATCATGATTGGCTTGTCCATTGTTGCTTTTGCTGCAGGGATTACTAATTCATTTTATGCGGCACATAGTAGCCAAGGATTTGGTCATGACATCCGCAAAGGCTTATTTGAAAAAATTCAATCTTTTTCATTTACAAACTTAAATCGATTTTCAACATCATCCTTAATTACCAGGATGACAAATGATGTAAACATACTTCAAATGACATTGTTTACGGGGTTGCGCATTATGTTACGCGCCCCTCTATTAGTCATTGGAGGATTAATTATGGCACTCATTGTAAATGTGAAACTTGCTCTCGTCTTAGCGATGGCGGTTCCACTGAGCCTCCTTATATTAGTCTGGATATTTAAAAAGGGACGTCCAATGTTTAATATCGTCCAGCAAAAACTTGATGGTGTAAATCGTGTCATGCGTGAGAACTTATTAGGGATTAAATTAATACGAGCGCTACTCAGAAAAAACACGGAAGTTAACCGTTTTACAAAATCGAATCAAGAACTTATGGGAACGACGGTTTCAGCGTTACGTTTTATGGAAATTACGATGCCAATCATCTTGTTGTTAATGAACTTTAGTATTTTAGGGGTTCTGTGGTTTGGTAGTTTTCAGGTGAATGCAGGTGGTGCAAATGTTGGTGAAGTCGTAGCTGTTATCAACTATGCCACTCGAATTAGTGGTGCTTTTTCTGTGTTTTCCATGATTATCATCTTTTTTTCTCGTGCAAAGGCGTCGTCTGAGCGAATTGTCGAAGTTCTAGATACTGAAGTGGATTTAGTTGATACAGAACAATCGGCGACCGAATCAAGAACATTTAAAGGCCACATTAGATTTAGAGGTGTTTCGTTTCGATACCCAGAAACAGAAACCGAAGTTTTAAAAGGTATTTCATTCGAGGTGAAAGCTGGAAGTACAGTTGCTATTATCGGGTCAACAGGTTCGGGTAAATCGTCTCTATTTCATCTTATTCCGCGTTTGTATGACGTGACCAAAGGTGAAGTTCAGGTCGATTACAAGGATATTCGTGAAATAAAACTAGAACATTTGCGTAGACAAATCGGTTATGTTCCTCAAGAGACATTGTTATTTACTGGGACAATTAAAGAGAATATTGCTTGGGGTAAAGAAGATTCTTCGATCGAAGAAATAATCGAAGCGGCTAAAAAAGCACAAATCCATGAAACGATTTCTAAGTTTACAAACGGGTATCAAACAGTACTCGGTCAGAAAGGTGTAAATTTATCTGGAGGGCAAAAACAACGACTCGCCATTGCGCGAGCGCTCGTTCGGAAACCAAAAATTTTATTGCTTGATGATAGTACAAGTGCTTTAGATTTAAAAACGGAAGCGAACATTTTAGAGAGTCTACAAGAATTTTATTGTACGACGTTGATTATTACTCAAAAAATTAGTACTGCTGCTCAAGCGAATAAAATCCTGATTTTCGATGATGGTGAACTAATAGCTGAAGGGACACACGAATCGTTGTTAGCGAGTAGTCCCCTGTATCAAAAAATATATGTGTCTCAGTTTGGAGAGGAGGCGTTATACGTTGCTAAGGGAAATCAGTAAGCCTTTCCAACATAAAAAAATAGTCATTCAATCCTTAGAAGAAGACTATCAAGGAACAAAAAAGAAAGCAAAAAATTGGTCGGGAACGTTAAAAAGAATATGGGGATATTTAGCTCAAAATAAAAATTCATTACGGATTGTCTTATTGTTGGTTACCATTAGTTCTATTTTTGCTTTATTAGGACCATTTATAGTTGGTATGACAATCGATAAATATATTGTCAAATTGAATTTTGATCAATTAATCTATGTGATCTTTGGTTTAGTTGCAATCTATGTTATCCATTCCGCATCGGTTTGGGGTCAAAATTTTGTCATGATTAAAATTGCTCAAAAAACTGTTTTTTCAATGCGTACCGACTTATTTAAGCGGCTTCATCAGCTGCCTATCTCATTTTTTCAAAAAAGGCAGCATGGTGAGTTAATGAGCCGTGTGACAAATGATATTGAGAATGTCAGTTCCACGCTAAACAGTTCAGTTATTCAACTAATATCAAGTGTTCTGACCCTCATCGGTATACTCGTTGTTATGCTTTACCTAAGTCCTTTATTAACATTAATCACTCTTATTATTGTGCCATTAATGGTTTTCGGAATGAAGTGGATTACCAAACGAACTGGGAAGTTATTCAAAGAACAACAACGAAATTTAGGAGAAGTGAATGGCTTTATCGAAGAGACGCTTTCAGGACAGTCCATTATTAAAACATTTTCGCAAGAAGAAAAAGTGATGGCTGAATTCATGACGAAAAATCAGCGTCTTCGTGAAGCTGGCTTTTGGGCTCAAACGATTTCAGGGTTTATTCCAAAGCTGATGAACGTTCTAAACAATTTGAGCTTTGCGATTATAGCACTTGTTGGGGGAATATTTGTAATTAACGGGATGGTATCAATTGGGGTAATCGTCATTTTCGCTGAATATGCAAGACAGTTTACACGCCCCCTAAATGATTTAGCCAATCAATTTAATACAATACTCTCAGCAATTGCTGGTGCTGAACGTGTGTTTGAAGTGATTGATGAAAAAGCAGAAAGTGCAGATGAAACTCATGCTATAGAGTTGACCGATGTCAAAGGTGAAGTCGAATTTCAAACGGTTTCTTTTGCTTATGAAAGTGATGACATTACGTTAAAAGATGTTAGTTTTTCTGTATCTGCAGGAGCAATTGTAGCATTAGTAGGTCCTACAGGAGCTGGAAAAACAACGATTATAAATTTACTTTCTCGCTTTTATGATGCCAATCAAGGTAAGATCCTGATTGATGGATATGAAATGACAAACATCAAAAGGGAAAGTTTACGCCAACACATGGGGTTTGTATTCCAAGACTCTTTCTTATTTGAAGATACAATCCGAGAGAACTTACGTTACGGAAGGTTAAATGCGAGTGACGGTGAAGTAGAAGAAGCGGCCATACTTGCAAATGCGCATTCTTTCATCATGAAGTTGCCAGATCAATATGATACGGTATTAAAACAAGATGGTAGTGGAATCAGTCAAGGACAACGGCAGTTATTATCCATTGCTAGAGCCATACTAGCTGATCCAAAAATCTTAATTTTGGATGAAGCAACGAGTAATATCGATACGATTACTGAAGTGAAGATTCAAGAAGCTCTGCAGAGATTAATGAAGGGGCGAACGAGCTTTGTTATTGCCCATCGATTAAATACGATTCAAAGAGCTGACCAAATTATCGTGTTACAAGACGGTGAAGTAATTGAAAAAGGGAATCACGAAACTCTAATAAAAAAACAAGGGTTTTATTATGAATTAAACGAGAGTCAATTTAGCAAAATTTGAGAAAATCATTCATAATAGAACTAGCTTTAAAAAGTGCTTTTAACTTATACAATTATTAAAAAATTGGGGAGGGTTACAATATGGCGAAACATATTCAAGACACTACGACATTACATAACGGAGTTAAAATGCCTTGGTTAGGTCTAGGTGTTTGGAAAGTAGAAGACGGCTCACAAGTGATTGACTCAGTAAAATCAGCGGTTCAATCAGGCTATCATAGCATTGATACGGCGGCTGTTTATAAAAATGAAGAAGGCGTAGGGCAAGGCATTAAGGAATGCGGTGTTCCACGAGAAGAGTTATTCATTACAACAAAAGTCTGGAACTCGAACCAAGGCTATGAAACAACACTCCAAGTTTTCGATGAAAGTATGAAAAAGTTAGGGTTGGATTATTTAGACTTATATTTAATTCACTGGCCAGTAGCAGGGAAATATAAAGACACTTGGCGTGCTTTAGAAAAATTATATGCAGATAAGAAAGTTCGTGCTATTGGGGTAAGTAACTTTCATGTACACCATTTAGAAGACTTGCTAGAAACGGCGGAAATTAAGCCGATGGTCAATCAAGTTGAGTTCCACCCACAATTAGCTCAACAAGAATTACGCGCATTTTGTAAAAAGCATCAAATACAATTAGAAGCTTGGTCGCCATTAGCGCAAGGAAAATTGTTAGATGATCCAACATTAAAGGCAATTGGTCAAAAGTACGGTAAATCAACAGCACAAGTTATTTTACGCTGGGATCTACAATGTGGTGTAGTGACCATTCCGAAGTCGGTAAACGCTGAGCGAATTGCTACGAATGGAGATATTTTCGACTTTGAGTTAACTATTGAAGATATGGATAAAATCAATGCTTTGAACAAAGACGAGAGAGTCGGTCCAGATCCAGATAACTTTGATTTTTAAAAATATAGTTAGAAAAAGCCAAAAGCTAAGTATTACTCAGCTTTTGGCTTTTTTCGGATAGCGACGGTACAGCGAGAAATACATACCAAATTCTCGGTTTCGTCCATTATTTTAATATCCCAAACCATTGTCGTTCGTCCTTTATGTAATGGAGTAGCTATGGCTGTCACAATACCATCTGTTTTCGAGCGAAGGTGATTGGCGTTAATCTCTAAACCAACAGCAATTTCATTTTCTTGGTCAACAAGGTTCCAAGTTCCCATACTAGCGACTGTTTCAGCTAAGACAACTGATGCTCCTCCATGAAGCAATCCAAAAGGTTGGTGAGTTGGAGAATGCACAGGCATTGTCGCAACAACTTTTTCTTCTGAAACCTCAGTTACTTCTATTCCTAGTGCACCTAGTATTGTTTCTTCTACAGGTTTAATATTCACTTGACGAGCACTCCTTTTCACTTCTATATCTAATAATATCTAATAATTAGAACTATTCTCTATAAATTGAAAAAGTCCTCTAAAAAATATAGAAGTTTAGCGAAAAAAGGAATAATTTGTATTACTTTCCGAAAGGACTCGTGCCGTCTTGAATGACTGTTTTCATAACGTCCAAGTTAGGATAGTCGATCTTTTCATATTGAGCAATAACGGTTTTAGTATCATAAGGGACTCGCTGAATGGCAACACTAAATTGATCTCCTTTTTCTTCCACAATTACATAGGAGGAGAGTGGTTGGCCATCAAAGGGTAAACCAACACTGCCTAAGTTTGCAATGCATTTACTATTAAAATAACGAACGTATGGAAGGTGGATATGAGCATAAATGTATAAGTTAGCATTTGTAGATGTTATTAATTTTTCAGATAGAATAGACGTGTCAGTATCAGGTAAAACAACATCAAACAAACTTGTCGGTGTCGCGTGAAACGCGTATATATTTGTTCCATTCGGTAAGGTAATTTCTAAGTCGGTTGGTAGCTGCTCTAAATAAGATATGTCTTGATCATCCAATTGAGAAATACACCAATCTCTCTCTTTGTTCATCATTTCAAGTAAGTGATCAGGGACTTCGCCTTCATTAATTCCGCGAACAACCCACTCATCGGCATTTCCTTTAATTACTTTTGCATTTAAAGCTTGAACAAGTTGAAGTGCGCGTTTTGGCTCTGGACCACGATAACAAAGATCTCCTAAGACAAAGATTTCATCAACATCTTGCATTTGAATATCGTGTAAAACAGATTCAAGTGCTACTGCATTGCCATGGATATCAGAAAGGAAAGCATACTTCACGTTTTTCTCACCTCGAATTAGTCTATTACCAAAAGTATAGCAATCGTATCTTGGTTTGGCAAAAATAGGGGATAGACATTTTTTAATGAGGAATTTAGTTTAATTACGCTAAAACGATAGAGCAATAAGAAAGCCCTCAATTACTGTTATATCGTAATCGAGGGTTTCATAAAATGGGATTTTTATTGACGTAAAACTGGGAGTGTACAGCAGCGGAAAGACCCTCCAGATTTAATAATTTCAGATATATCCACTTCAATGATGTCAAAGCCACGTTCACGAAGCTTTCCATTAATTTGCTTATTAACAGGTAAGCTTAGGATTTTTTTATTTCCAATCGATAAGACATTTGTTCCCAAAGTAAACTGCTCTTCCTTTGATACTTCTATTAATTCATATCGAGAAGCCAGAATATCAATTTCTTTTTGTTCGAGTGCTTCAGGAAAGATTAACGCTTCATTTGGAGAAATGACGTTAAAAACACAGTCAAGATGAAGAAATTTTTCAACAAATGGAACAGTAATAACCTCAAATTGCGGTAGTAAGTTTCGTAAATGTTCAATTGATGCTTCATTTGTTCGATTACTTAATCCTATATATATTGTAGATCGATCAATCAGGACATCTCCACCTTCAATTTGATCACCAACCAGGTTATAATAGGAAATCTTTTCATTTTTTAACCACGTTTTTAAAATTTCTTCTTCTCCCTTTCTCACGTCATGGGCCATTTCAGCAACAAATATCGTTTGTCCTAGAGTAAAGCCAATATCTCTTGTGAACACTTGCTCTGGGAATTTAGCATGAGGTGAGAGTAAAACTACGTCAATACCGTGCTTCAACAATGTTTCAACGAATTGCTTGTGTTGTTGTAAAGAACGTTCAATATGAATTCCTTCATCTTTGAAATGTTTTTGGGTATCATTAATCACTTCACGAATGGTCATATGTTGTGGTTCACACAATATCACTTTTCGTAATGTGTCATATTCACTCATACAAAATGTATTTTGTTTGGCTTTAGCTTCTGTAGACATATAAATCCTCCCAGTTGTATCATTTCTTATAGTATTGCCTTTAACCAGCTCTGTATGTGTGAAAGGTACAGATGACTAATTGATTCATGATTTATGTCGACTTATGAGGTGGACTTGTATTATTATGTAAAATAAACTAATAAATAAAATATAGGGGTGGATTAGTTTGACTAGTGGTACTGATTGATCATTTTTGTAAATGTAGTATTGCCTGCACTATTAATATTTATGGTAGGTTTTCTTGTTCAAAGATGGAAAAGGATGGATTTAAGATCGATCTCAACACTTGCTGTCTATATTTTAACGCCAGCTTTAGTGTTTAATACATTTTATGATGTTCAATTAGATCAACAATATTTATTAATAACCGTATTTTCTCTTATTCTACTATTTGTGATTATTATTATTAATAAAGTTTATTCAAAATTTCGGAAGTATCCGCGGGATGTTGAGAGTGGACTTATCTTGTCAACTGCGTTTATGAACTCAGGTAATTATGGCGCACCTATCATTTTGTTTGCTTACGGTGAAACGGGATTTGCGTATGCTGTTTCATTTATGGTTTTACAGTCCGTTATTATGAATTTTTTTGGGGTATACTATGCAGCGAGTGGGAAATTAGGGTTTCGAGCCGCGCTCAGAACAATATCTGCTATGCCGCTAACGTATGCCATGATTATAGCGATTGCTTTTAACCTTTTTAATATTCCGCTTTCTGCCAATTTGTATTCTGCAATTGATCTTGTCGGCCAGGCAACGATTCCAGTCGTTATGCTTATACTAGGGATGCAATTAGCTGAATTAAAAGTGGATAAAGTCGTTAATAAAGAAAGACTTATTTATGGTACGACGGTAAGAATGTTTATCTCACCATTAATTGCATTTATCTTTATATTATTGTTTCCTGTAGATCCGCTATTAGCAAAAGTACTTATTGTATTAACGGCAATGCCTACGGCAGTCACAACGACAATGTATGCTTTGCAATTTAATACAACACCTAAGCTCGTTTCATCAATTGCACTTGTGACGACATTAGTAAGTGTAGTAACAATTTCCATTCTGTTAACGATTTTAGGGTAAACTAGATTCATAGTATGAGACTGAAAGGAGAACATAACATGGCAAAGGCATTAACAGGAAAAACAGTAGTTCTAGCTGCTTCGCGTAAAACAGAAGAAATGTCAACTTTGATTCAGAAACAAGGGGGAACCGCGATCGTGCGTCCTCTACAAGGAACCGTTTTTTTAGCTGAAGAACAAGTCGAGCCCGAACTTAAACAGTTAATTGAAGATGGTACCGATTGGGTGATTTTCACAACAGGAATTGGGACAGAAACGTTATTAAATATTGCAAAACAAAATGATTTAGAAGACCAATTTTTACATATAATTCGTCAAGCGAAGGTGGCTGCAAGAGGATATAAAACATTAAATGCTTTAAGAAAAATTGCAATTGAACCTGTTGCTCAAGATGATGATGGAACTACAGAAGGTCTTTCGCGCGCTCTCGCGAATTATGATTTCACAGATCAACGCGTTACTATTCAACTTCATGGTGAAACAGCACCACGATTAACCAGTTTTCTAGAAGGAAAAGGAGCGACGGTAAATCACATTCTTCCTTATCGACATATTGCCCCTGAAGAAGAAACAGTGAAAACATTGTGCGATGAAATTTTCGCAGGTGACGTCGATGCCATTTGTTTTACAACAGCTATTCAAGTTCGCCAACTTTTTCAGTATGCAAAGGAAAAAGAGAAATATGAAAAACTGAAACAATGCTTTAATACTCAAATCGTTCCAGTTGCTGTTGGTAAAGTGACAGCCGAAGCATTCAGAGAAGAGGACATCCACAACTATGTATCCCCTGAGCTAGAAAGAATGGGTGCGATGATTATCGAACTTGCTCGCTATTATGAAAGTCAAAGTGAAGCAAAATAAACATAGAGGCTGGAAACAGTCTCTTTTTTCATAAATGAATGTTTATTGAATAGTTTTATAAGGAGCATATAGTATGTCTATTGATGGTTTGCGTATATTTGTAACTGTGGTTGAACAACGAAATTTTTCAAAAGCGGCTAAAATCTTAAATTTATCCCAACCCAATGTAAGTTTACACATTCGTAATCTAGAAAATGAGTTTGGCTCAGTGTTATTTCATCGCTCTCCAAAACAAGTCAAAGTGACAGAAGAGGGTGAAATTCTTTATGTTCGAGCGAAACAAATTCTTTCACTTTATGATGGAGCAAAACAGGAGCTAAATGACCGAAAACATATTGTACAGGGAACAATAAAAATTGGAGCTAGTTTTACGATTGGAGAATACATATTACCAAGAATTTTAGCTAAATTCGCTAGCGATAATCGAGGAGTCAAATTTGAAGTTACCGTTGGTAATACAGAAGAAGTTATTGAACGAATTCGCGGAAATGATCTTGAGATTGGATTAGTAGAAGGGGAAGTTCCAAATATCGATATGAATGTGCAACCTTTCATGGAAGATGAAATGATTATGATTGCCCCTGCTCATCATACATTAGCTCAGTTAAGAGTGGTTAAGCCTGAAATGTTACAAGATGAAGTTTGGATTTGGCGTGAAACGGGTTCTGGAACTCGTGCCTATAGTGATCGATTTATGAATGAATTAAATTTAAATGTAAAGCACTCGTTTATTTTTAGTAGCAGCCAAGGGATTAAAGAGGCTGTTTCGGAAGGGTTAGGGATTGCTATGATTTCAAAATGGACCGTGCGTAAAGAAATCCAAGCAGGAACCATTAGAAAATTAAATATTAACAATCGTAAGTTCGTTAGACCCTTTTCCCTCGTTCAATCTAAAAATCCGGGTTATTCTAAGGCACACCAATTATTTATTGAAGAGATTGAAAAAGCACCAAGTTATTTTGAATAGATTCAAAATCATCTAAATATGTAGTTAGGTATGAATATGAATGGTCGGTTAGTGAATGATAAACTGAAAAGAAGAGCTTGGTCACTATCCAAGCTCTTCTTTTTAAAGAAAAGGATTTTAATTAGTTTCTAAGTATTTTTCAATGATATTTGCAATTTCAAATGTTGTATGAGAGAGCTCATAGTTTTCAACTGCATATTCACTATTTTCTTTATAAGCCATATCTTCGTTATAATGCTCTATATGGTTTTGAATGACTTCATCTGAATCACCACGTCCATATTGCCGTCTTTTTACGGTTTCCTCATCCGCATATACGAAAATACGGATCACTTTATCACCGTACATATCTTTTAAAATTTCGGCGCCTTCTTTATTCAGTACGACCCAAATACAGCCTTTTTTCTTGAATTTCTCTTCAATTTCTTTTTCTTTAATTCCATAAAGGTTGCCGTTAATTTCTACTTTCTCTAAAAATTCATCATTTTCGTAAGCTTTAAAGAAGTCGTCCTCATTTAAATAATGATAATCGACACCTTCTGTTTCATATCTTCTTTTTGATCTTGTTGTATGCGAGACGACACCGTTCATATGGAAGGTTGCACCAATAAGTTTTGCAATCGTCTTTCTCCCTGAACCATCTGGACCTGTAAAAACAAAAATTCGTTCACTCTCTTTTAAGTTATACATGCACATTCACTCACCTTTCATATGTATGGAATTACTTCTTTATTTTACCTCTTTTTTAAAAGAAAATCGAAACATATCTGAGAACTTTTTGTGCTTAATGGATTTTATAGGTATTTTAATGAACTTATTTCAAAATAATGTTTACCTTTTACTGTTAGAGTCTAATAAAGGGTAGAAGAATAGTTGTTCATTTCACGAATGTTAAATAATTTTCATGCGTAAAAGTTCGTAATTAAGCAAATAGATTCTTGATAAATTGTAATTTCTAAGTTAATATGTTCGTGTATAGAATGAAATTAGGGGGAATTATGTGATGTTTGGTGCACCATTAGGAGAAAATAAGAAAAAAATAATGTTACTAGGTTCTGGTGAACTTGGAAAAGAGGTTGTGATCGAGGCGCAACGTCTTGGTGTCGAGACAGTTGCTGTGGATCGTTATAAAGAAGCACCAGCGATGCAAGTAGCACATCGTTCTTATGTCATTGATATGTTGAATAGTGAGCAACTTCGTCACATTATTGAAGAAGAAAATCCCAATTATATCGTTCCTGAAATTGAAGCAATTGCGACTCATACATTAGTAGAATTAGAAAAAGAAGGGTTTAACATTGTGCCTAAAGCGAGGGCTACACAATTAACTATGGATCGGGAAGGTATTCGTCGGTTAGCGAGTGAAGAACTGGGACTTCCTACAGCAAAATATGCATTTGCAAATACGCTTGCTGAACTTGAAGAAGCAGTAAAGGAGATCGGTTTACCATGTGTCATTAAACCGATTATGAGTTCATCTGGTAAAGGGCAAAGTGTATGTCGCTCAATAGAAAGCATTGAGAAATCATGGAATGAAGCAGTTGAAGGGGGACGAGGGAAGCATTCACGAGTTATTGTTGAAGAGTTTATCCACTTCGAATCAGAAATTACGTTATTAACCGTCCGCTCGATGTCAGGTACTTCATATTGTGCTCCCATTGGACATGTTCAACAAGACGGTGATTATATTGAATCGTGGCAACCACATGCGATGACTAAAGAACAAATCGTCGAATCCGAGAAAATTGCAAAAGAAATAACTGATGCACTTGGAGGGTTTGGCCTCTTTGGAGTAGAGTTGTTTTTAACGCCGAATGGAGTTTATTTCAGTGAAGTTTCTCCGAGACCACATGATACAGGAATGGTAACATTAGCGACGCAGCAGTTATCTGAATTTGCTTTACATGTTCGTGCTTTTTTAGGATTGCCAATCCCAGAAATTCGCTTACTTTCACCTGGTGCAAGCCATACGATTAAAGCTTGGGAAGAGCATAAGGGGTATAAAATAGCAGGTGTTAAAGACGCTTTAATGGAGCCTGATACACAGGTTCGTGTGTTTGGAAAACCTGAAACAAAAGTTGGTCGAAGAATGGCAGTTGTGCTGCATACATCAGACTCAGTGGATATCTCAAGAGAGAAAGCAAAAGAAGCTGCTGAAAAAATTACTGTTACGTATTAAAAAAAGTACCAGGCCCCCTTACTATAAAAATAAAGCAAAGGTGTGTGTCCTGGTACTTTTTTAGTGTATATGCGCAAAAAGCTGTTACCCATCGCTATAAAAAAAGTAGCGCTACGATCGTTGAAACGGTTAGCCCGATAATGACAGGAATAAAGCTTTTTCGAACTAATTCCATAACAGGAATCTTTGCAAAACCTGCAATGGCAATTATCGGGGACCATGCAATTAACGTACCGCCCCCTACCCAAATGGCACCCATTTGTCCAATGGAGGCAAGAGTAGTTCCTTCAACAGCAAGATTTTGACTTAAAGCATCTGATAAAGAACCAATAAGAGGTAAGGCTGAAAATCCTGATCCGTCTAAGCCTGAAATCATACCGAGTAAAAGAATGCCAAAGCCTGTAATAAAGGCATTTTCAGGGATAGCGTGCTGTCCTGCTTGAACGAGATCAAATAAAAATGCGGGCGCTTGTTCAGGGTCTTCTAACTTGAAGATTTTTGCGGCGAAGTCGCCACTCCCAATAAAGAAAAACCCTGCAATTGGGATCACAACCCCCATCACTTTAAAGGCAAACATAAACCCTTTTGTAATATGGTCAGCAACATTTTTTAGTGACGATTTTATATTTTTAGCGAATGCAGCTCCAATAATGAGAATAACGGCGATACCACCAATCAGTGAGGCTCCAGCTCCACTTTCAATAGAAGGTACAGCATTGGAAAATGTTGCGAGGATAACATATGCAATGATCGCTAAAAAAGTAAGAGGAACGATTAGCGCAAATAGGAAACTATATTTTCTATTTACTGGTGCGTTTTGTTGTGGAGGACTAATCGCCTGATTTTGTTCTTGATCGTCTTCATCTGTTTGTTCCCATTTGATTAAGTTTTCTTTTGAAGGTTTTATGATTGACTTACGGATCATAAAATAGGCAATCGAAAGTGCGACCGCACCTGTTATCAGAGAAAGGATAAACGTTTTATCCGTAATTGCACTAACGTCTAAGCCTGCGGATGAAGCGGTCAACCCTGGTGCGACTCGAATGACAAAATCAGAAGACAACGCCATCCCGTGTCCTGCTAATGAAATAGCAATAGCAGCACCGATCGGAGGTAGACCTGCACGGATGGCTACTGGAATAAGGAGGGCGCCGATAAGTGGAACTGCTGGTGCTGGCCAAAAAAACAGGGAAAGTGCATAAGTTACAAAAACGAGTATCCAGAAGGACAAATGTCCATTTTTCATTACTTTTTGAAAAGGTACGATCATTTGTTCATCGGAGCCTATGGCTTTTAATGCGTGAAGAAGTGCGGTCATAATCGCGATGATGAGAAAAATATTAAACAGCTCTGCTGCCGCTGTTAAACTTGCGTTGAAGATGGATTGGACCCCCGTTAAAAATGAACCACTATAGATCCATCCTACGAAAAAGGTCATTAATAAGGCTGGAACAACGACGTTCTGCCTAAAAAGCATAGTGATGATAATAATACATGTACCAATCAGATACATCCAATGAGCTGCGGTTAATTCCATGAAATAGTGACTCCTTTCTAGGAAGGTAATCGTCAAACATTTTCATGGAATACTATATGTAAACGAATAGGCAAAGGTGCTAATTCCCTTTGTTGCATTAAAGAAATAAAGGGAATTAGCACCTTAATTAATTTCAACTTTTACTTTTATAATTCGGCGTTCTTCAGCTTCCTTAATGGTTATACTTAAATGTTCGTACTGAAGTTGCTCACCAACAGATGGAACTTTTTGAAACGCTTCAACTAACCATCCTCCCAACGTGTGATTGGTGCTATCGGGTAGTTCAATTTTCGTTAGTCTTGCGAAGTCATCTAGACCAAAGTCACCGTAAAATTCGTAAATATTTTCTTCTAATTGGTCTACACCTCGTACTTTATCGTCATGCTCGTCCCATATCTCGCCGACAAGTTCTTCTAAAATATCCTCTAACGTAATAATTCCAGATGTCCCACCGAATTCATCAATTACAACGGCCATATGTACTCGATTTTTTTGTAAAATCGGTAAAAGCGTTGAAACCGTTAATGTTTCTATCACGAACATTGGTTTTCGGGCGATTTCTCTAATGTTTACTTCTTGATGCTTAATAAGGTGAGAGAGGAAGTCACGTTCCGATAGGATACCAATGATATTATCAATATTTCCTTCGTATACTGGAATTCTTGAAAACCGTTCTTCTAATAATAAGGCTGTTACCTCATCAACTTCCATTTCAACATCGATCGCAACAACATCTGTTCGAGGTGTTAAAATTTCTACTACTCTAATGTCATTAAAAGCTAAAGAATTATGGAGAAGTTCTTTTTCATGATTTTCGATGACGCCTTCTTCTTCACTAATCGTAACCATTTCTTTTAATTCTTGCTCTGTTATCGAAGGGGTCAAATCCTGCTTCGTAACTAATACTGAAATTCTTTCCTTTAATCGGACTAAAATCCAAGTAAGTGGTTTAAATAATTTCATAAGAAATGTTAAAATACCAGCAATCTTTAAAGCAAATGGTTCCGCATTTTCTTTTGCGAGTGATTTTGGTAGAACTTCACCAAATATGAGGACAAGGATCGTCATAACAATTGTACTGACTAAGAGTCCAGTGTTAGCTCCAAATAAAGTTGTCGCAATTTGAGATGAAATGGTAGCTGCCGCTATGTTGACTAAATTATTTCCAATCAAAATAGTTGATAGTGCATGGTCAAAGTGCTGTGTAATAAAATAGGCTTTCTTTCCTCCAGAACGATTTTCTTCAGCATAACCTTTTAACCGAATTTTATTGGCGCTCGAATATGCTGTTTCGGCTGAAGAAAAAAACGCGGATAAAAATAAAAGAAAAATAAGAAATAGTAATAATTCAATAGGAATAGCAGACAACATGATCGCTCCTAATATGAAAGATATATTTTATAATTTGCCCCAAATCATGAATTTGATCATAAATAAAGGAAATTTATCTATTTTTTTAGAGAGATCAGAAAGGTATATCAACAATTTTTATGTCGTTGAGTAAATTACAATTAAGTGTTTCATTCGAAATTCTAGTATAGGAATTGATATAATGGATGAGGAATTAAAACATGGGGACTTATCATTCCTGCACTTTTCATTGTTACGATAGGCTAAACATAAAAATTGTTTATACATAAGAGGTGTCAAGATGGATTGGAAAATGAAATCGTTTGAAGAACTTACAAATTTAGAAGTACATAATATTTTAAAAGAACGAACGAACGTATTTGTCGTGGAGCAAAGCTGTGCGTATCATGAAGTCGATGGTTACGATCTTCTTTCTCACCATTTATTTAAAGAAAATGCTGGTGATGTTATCGCCTATTTAAGAATTCTACCAAGTAATTCCAAATATGAGGAATGTTCCATTGGTCGAGTCATTGTAAAAAAAGAATATAGAGGAACAGGACTAGCGAAAGAGATGCTTACACGTGCCATCGAAATAATCGAAAACGAGCTCAAAGAAACGAAAATCAAAATTCAGGCCCAACAATATCTTGAACACTTTTATGGTACATTTGGGTTTAAGACAATTTCTGAAGTGTATATGGAAGATGACATAGCTCACGTAGATATGGTTTATTCAAAAGCATAAGTTGTTTCAAGTTGCTAATATAAAGTGGAGAAAAGGCTGTCCTTTTTCACTTTATCTATCTAAAGTAATAAAAAAACAAACACCGCTATGCAAGTCAGCGGTGTTTCCAATTCAACCTTGGAATGATTTTCGTTTTTGTAGAAACTTCGGTTCAAGCCGCAGAAATAATTTGGATTTCGCGAGTGAAAAAATGATTAAAGCAATCCAAATAAATAAGAATGATCCAAAGTGAGCTACTGTAAATGGTTCTTGGAATAACATAATCCCAAGGAATAGCATGATAGTCGGTCCAATATATTGAAGAAATCCAATGAGTGATAAGGATATTCTTCTAGCAGCACTTGCAAATAACAACAGTGGGATTGCGGTTGCAATTCCAGCTCCAATAAAAAGTAACATGAGAATGGGAGAATCAAGTGTGAATGAACTAGTATTTGCTCGACTTATATACACTAAAAAGATTAGTGCAAATGGTGTAATAAATAAGGTTTCAAGTGTCAATCCTGTCATCGCCCCCACTTTAACGACTTTTTTACATAGTCCATAAAGGGCAAAACTTACAGCTAGTGTCAATGCCGTCCACGGAATGCTACCAAATTGAAACGTCATATGTAATACACCGACGAACGCTAATAGTACAGCAACTGCTTGCCAGAATGATAGTTTTTCTTTGAGAACGAGCACGCCAAGTATTACATTAACAATTGGATTAATATAGTATCCAAGGCTAACTTCAATTACGTGATCATTATTAACTGCCCAAATGAAAAGAAACCAATTGATACTAATGAGGAAGGATGCGAATAGGATATTAATCAATTGTTTTCGTTGCGAAAGGATCCCCCGAACTTCTTCTATGAAACTTTTAAACTTTCCAAGAGCAAATAAAATGATAAACATGAAAACTAAACACCATACAATCCGATGGGCAAGTACTTCTTGAGCTGGTACGGCGTCAAGTAACTTCCAATAAAGGGGTAAAATTCCCCAAAGTAAATAAGCGCCAACTCCGAATAACACGCCAAAAAGATGTTCTTTTGAATTTTCTTTTTCCAACATTATTTCCTCGATTCCAATTTTAGTAATTTGTAAGATTATTTTATGGCGGCTACTGGGAAAAAGCAAGACTTTTAGTTACTCGAAGGAAAGAAAGGATGATTGCTCTAAATAATATGAGTGATAAATGAAATGGAAATAACCGTTAAACATCAAAAAATAAACTTGCTTATTCCTAATACAATAAAAATGAAACCTGGTAAAACAGCAAGATAACGGGTGATAAACCTGTTTTTAATTGTACTTCCTTGAACAACACCGAACACAATTGCAAAAAAGAGAAAGATCCCGACAAAAAAAGCAAAACTATAAGAACGTCCAGCCAACCCAGCTTGTACTCCGTAAGCTAGTCCGTCAATATTAATAATAATGGCTAAACGAATTAAAAACGACGGTTGATAAAGGGGAGGGTCACTAATTAATTGATAGGTTCCTATCGTAATGAGCAATATCCCTGAAAAGACTTTTATTGCATACGTTGGAATAAGTTCTCCGACAATATTACCGAAAAAAAGAGCAATGAGCATAACAAATGCAGTAAAAATAGAAATGATAGTTAACGTAGAAATAGCAATCCGAATTTTTTTTAAGCCGAAAATAAATCCAATAATAAAGCCGTCAATACTAAGTAAAAACAATGAAAATATAAAAGCGAGTGCGTCCATCTTGAATTCCTCCTACCACTAATCATATTGTTAAATGGTAAAGTTTATTATCTACTTTTCTTAAATCAGACAAGGTACCTAGGAGGATGCTAGGTGCTGTAACTTTCGTATATACTTAATGGTGGAAAAACCGTAAACTGATACATGTCAGTACTAACGATCATGAACAATAAATGTGTGAGGTTAAAAGATGGAACTTATTATTGCCGAAAAACCTGATCAAGGTTTAAAACTAGCATCACCTTTTCAATATAAACGACGGGATGGGTATATTGAAATAGCGCCTAATCCAATTTTTAAACAAGGGGCTTATTGTACGTGGGCTGTTGGTCATTTAACGGAATTATGCCCACCTGAATTTTATAAGCAAGATTGGAAAGCGTGGGCGATTCAAACTTTACCGATCATTCCAGAAAAGTTTCAATATAAGGTAACAAAATCAAAATATAAACAATTTAATATTGTTAAACAATTATTAAAAAATAATGAAGTGACACGTATTATTCATGCTGGTGATGCTGGTAGAGAAGGTGAGTTGATCGTCCGCAATATTATCCAGTTAAGTGGTGTGAAAAAACCGATGAAACGGTTATGGATTTCATCGCTTACAAATAAAGCCATTATGGATGGGTTTACTAATCTGTTAGATGAGTCGGATACAAGAACAACGTACTTTGAAGCTTATTCAAGGGCATGTGCGGATTGGTTAGTCGGAATGAATGCCTCACGAGTGTATACGTTGTTATTACAGCAAAAAGGTATTTCTGATGTTTTCTCATTAGGCCGTGTTCAAACGCCAACACTAGCATTAATTGTAAAACGAGAAAAAGAGATTCATAACTTTAAATCTAAGCCGTTTTGGGAAGTTATGGCAACATTCAGTTTCAATGGAAAAACGTATCGAGGTAAGTGGCATAAAAATGGAGAAACTCGCTTAGATGAGGAAGCGATGGCAGAGAAGATCCGTCAATTTTGTGATGGTAAAGAAGCGCTTGTTCAATCGGCTGAAAAAGAGCGAAAGGAATATCACCCACCATTTCTTTTTAATTTATCTGCGTTACAAGCGACAGCGAACAGCTTATATAAATTTTCACCACAAAAGACGCTCGAGGTTGCACAAAAACTATATGTAAAGGGAATTATTTCGTATCCAAGGTCTGACTCCAGTCATGTGACGAAAGAAGAAGCGAAAACATTTCCTGAAATATTAGAGAAGCTGAAAAATTTTGAGGATTTAAAGCCATTTTTCCCAGTGCCGATGCCGTCCATTATGAATAACAAACGATATGTTAATGAAAAAAAGGTAAGTGATCATTATGCGATCATACCAACTGAGCAAGTTCCTTTAATAGCAAAGTTGAATCCGGATGAACAGAAAATTTATACTCTGATTGCGAAACGTTTAATTGCAGCGCATTACGATCAAGCGATATTTGATTATACGACCATTCATACGGTTGTGGATAACCGAGCGACATTTATCTCAAAAGGAAAGCAGCAAATCCAAGAAGGATGGCGCAAAGTTATTTATAGTGAGCAAAAAAAGCAAAAACAAGACGAAGATGAGCAAGACCTACCTCTTGTTCACGAGCAGGAACAAGGAAAGGTGAAAGATGTAAAAGTTAAAGAGGGCAAAACCGAGCCACCCAAACGATATACGGAGGGGCAGCTGATTACATTAATGAAAACCGCGGGGAAACATTTAGATGACAGTGAGTTAGTTAAGGTGTTAAAACAAACAGAGGGCCTCGGAACAGAAGCGACTCGCGCAGGAATTATTAAAAGCTTAAAAGATCGAAAATATATTGATGTGAAAAAAAATCAAGTATCGGCAACAAATAAGGGGATTTTGCTTATCGATTCGATAGGGAATAGTCTCTTATCCTCGCCAGAAATGACTGCCAAGTGGGAACAAAGACTTCACGAAATCGGTGAAGGAACAGCATCTCCGAGCGATTTTATGAACCAAGTAAAAAAGCTATCAACCAAATTAATTGATGATGCTAAATTGCAAAGTGAGTCGTGGAATTTTACAGGTTATAATCTTGAAGAATTTAAGAGGCAAAGAAGAAAAGGTATGAAATCAAGAAAGTCCCTATCGACAGGTACAAAAATCGGGCCATGTAAAAAATGTAATGAAGATGTCGTCGATAAAGGAACGTTTTACGGTTGCTCGAATTACACGGCGACAAAATGTAGTTTTACGATTTCGAAAAAAGTATTAGGGAAAACGGTATCGCAAACAAATGTGAAAAAATTACTTAAAGGTGAAGAGTCAAACGTAATTAAAGGCTTTAAAAAAGGTGACAAGACGTTTGATGCAAAGTTAGCATTAGTTGAAGGTAAACTAAAGTTTGTATATTCTAATAGAGAAAATTAGCTTTTTAGTTTAACTAAAATTGAAATAATATTGAGAAGGTGAAAAAATTTGAGTACAAAAAGAGTAGGAATCGTTGGTTTAGGAGTGGTAGGGCAACGACTCATTAAAGAGTTTAAGTCTAACTCTCAGATTGAAATAGATGCAGTTTGCGATGTAAATGAACAATTGGCGCAACAAACGGCTAGTGAATGCGTTGGTGTTATAGCTCTCACAGATTATCAGGAATTAGTTTCACGTAAATCAGTGGACATTGTCTATGTCGCAGTTCCACCAGCTCATCATCACACTGTTGTTCTTTCTTCAATCGAGCATGGAAAGCATGTTTTATGCGAAAAACCGTTAGCCAACTCGCGACTTGAGGCGCAGGAAATGCTAAAAAAAGCGAAGCAAGGAAACATTGTTCACGCGATTCATTTTCCATTACCTTATAATGCTCCCTTTACAACGATGAAAAAGCTAATCGAAAATCAGGAGTTAGGTGAAATTCTGAGAATTTCTATAAAAATGCATTTTGATGTTTGGCCACGAGTATGGCAACAAACCCCTTGGATCGGTACTAGAGAACAAGGTGGTTTCATTCGTGAAATTATGCCACACTATCTACAAATGATCGTTCACTTCTTTGGAAAAGTAGTAGACACCAAAGCGCATGTTGACTTTCCAGATGACGTAGAAAAAAGTGAAACGGGCCTAATCGCAACTTTAACATTAGCAAATGGTCTTCAAGTGTTAGTCGATGGTCTTGTTGGACAAGCTGAGAAAGAAAAAATAGCGTTCACCATCCACGGGACAGAACAAACGATCTCACTAGAAGATTGGCGAGTTGTGAAAAAAGCTCATCGCGGGGAAGAGTTAACAGTTGTTGAACCCGCGGATCTAATTCCGTCTAATGTTAATTTGATTGATGAATTTGTAAAAGCGACAACTGGTGAAGAAGCGTTTTTAATCGATTTTGAAGAAGGGCTACTCGTCCAAGAAGTGTTAGAGACATTACATAATTCGGGTAATCAAGCATAGAAAATATCAACTAGAAGGAAGGCTGTATCCAACTTAGTAGGGGGTACGTCTTTCTTTTTATCATTTTATTTAACCAATTACTTGTTTAAAGATACATTCATATGACATAAAGTAACCGCCCCAACAACCATTAATGATAAAAAGAATAAAAATCAGCGCTTTATTGTGAATGAAAACGTATATTCGATAGTAATGTATAAAAAATGGTAATATTCAATAATAGAAAAAGCTCTAAATGGGATAAATATTGAACCTATAACGAAAGATAAGAAGTAGTACTTTTCGTTTGAAACGAGTGATTACTAGGAGTGGGGTTATGACGGAACAAATTCATGAATGGAAAATAGAACAAGCACGAGTTAGCAATGTGATTGATAAAATTAATGAACGCATTCAAGAACTAAACGATCAACTCGGTGATATTAAAGTAGATGTCGTCGACATTCGCAAGAAGTTTTGGGATGATGTGACAGTGAATTTAGATAATGCTGAGGAAGCAGCTGAAACGTATGCAAGTATTAAACAAAAAGCTGAATTGCTTTCCGAACGTGAACGAAGTCATCGTCATTCGATAAACCAATTACGTAACTTAAATAAATTGAAGCACTCACCATATTTTGGTCGCGTTGATTTTTTGGAAACCGGTGAAAATCAGGCGGAGCGAGTGTATATTGGAACTTCTTCTTTTGTCGATAAAAACGGAGTAGATTTTTATGTTTATGACTGGCGTGCGCCGATTTCGAGTTTATATTATGACTATGGTCCAGGTACTGCACAGTATGAAACACCAACAGGTCTCATTAGTGGAAAGATGGAAGGAAAAAAGCAATATATCATTCGTAATGGTACGCTCTTACATATGTTCGATACTGGAATTACGATTGGTGATGAGATGTTACAAACAGTCCTCGGGGCCCAAGCAGATGCTCAAATGAAAAGCATTGTTGCGACCATCCAGAAAGAACAAAACCAAATTATTCGTAATGAAAAAGGAAAGCTATTAATTGTTCAAGGTGTAGCTGGCAGTGGGAAAACATCAGCAGCATTACAGCGAGTCGCCTATCTTCTCTATCGACATCGGGACACATTATTAGCTGAAAATATCGTATTATTTTCACCAAACTCAATGTTTAATAGTTATGTGTCTAGTGTCCTACCTGAACTTGGGGAAGAAAATATGCAACAGACGACGTTTCAAGAGTATTTGCAGCATCGACTAGGCAGTACGTTTACGATTGAAGATCCGTTTTCACAAATGGAGTTTGTTCTTATACGATCGAAAGATAAATCATACGAGGTTGGTATTGCTGGAATACAACTAAAATCATCCGTATTATTCATGCAAATGATTGATCAGTATCTTCAAATACTTAAAGATGACGGAATTATTTTCAAAGGTTTAAAGTTCAGAGGCCAAGTTTTATTTACAAAGGCGATGATCAAGGACTATTTTTACTCTATAGATCAAAAATTATCGATACCTAACAGGATGAGTTTAACTGCAGAGTGGCTATTAAAAGAGTTGCGTATATTTGAACTAAATGAACGGAAAGAAGAATGGGTTGAATGTGAAATGGAACTTTTGGATAAAGAGGCGTATTTAAAAGCATATCACAAGCTTCAAAAAGCAAGCCAAAATAACAGTGAGTTTTACGATTTTGACCGAGAAAAAGAAATACTTTCAGCGATTATTGTAAAAAAACGATTAAAAAAAATAAGAAAGTATATCGAAGAACTTAAGTTTATTGACGTTCGTGCAACGTATTTGCAATTATTTAAAAAGATCGAGTTTGTTAAAAGCTTTCAGGAGTTATTGCCACAACAATGGTCAGATATCTGTGTTTCAACAATTGAAAATATTGATCAGTTTCATCTTCGTTATGAGGATGCGACTCCATTTCTTTATTTAAAAGGTAGGCTCGAAGGATTACAAGTGAATACGTCTATTCGCCATGTTTTTATTGATGAAGCCCAAGATTATTCGCCATTTCAATTTGCATTTATTAAAAGTTTGTTTCCTCGTGGAAAAATGACGGTATTAGGTGATTTAAATCAATCGATCTATGCGCATTCATCCGTCAATAGTTTTGAAGCGCTACAATATTTATTTAATTCTGACGAGATTGAGCAGTATCAATTGACTCGCAGTTACCGTTCCACCTATCAAATTGTTGAATTTACTAAACATATTATGAATGCTAATATCGATCCGTTTAATCGACAAGGGGGGCAACCAACGATTCAAAGAGCACAAAACAAAGAGGAACTACATTTAAATATTATTCAGAGGATTAAATCCTTACAGGTAAAGGGATTGGAAACGATCGCTATTATTTGTAAAACAGCTGAAGAAACGGAAAGTGTTCATGAGAATTTAAGCAAGGTTGAATCGATAAGAATGATCACAAAGCATTCAACAGGGTATGAGGCGGGAGTACTCGTAATTCCTTCTTACCTCGCCAAAGGGGTTGAGTTTGATGCGGTTATTATTTACGATGCTTCTAGTGATAAGTATAGTCGTGAAAGTGAACGGAATTTATTTTACACGGCCTGTACGAGAGCGATGCATTCTCTTGACCTCTTCTATATGGGGAAAAAAACACTCTTTCTTCAAAACATTCCTGCACACACATATATCGAAAAATAAATTTTAAGTTCAGGCACCTTTGCGTCTTAGTTAAGGTGCCTGGCTCTTTTTACAAGGCACTTTTCTCAGACATTGTTGCTATTTGCTTTTGGACCTGAAGCCAAGTGGGTGACGCTTTCTGATAATTAATAAGATGCTATTTAAAGAATGTAAAAAAGACTCCTAATCTTTGGGGAAGTATCATATATATGAATGACCTAATAACTTGGAGGTGATAGAAATGATTTCAGCCACTTTAATTAAGATTGCGTTGATCATTATCGTCATTCGCTCAGGTTATGTTGCCTTGAATTTATTTATGACACGAAGTAATATTAACATACTAGATCTTTTATACCATATATCGATTATTATCATCGTTTTATCGTTTTTAATCTAGGTTAATATATAGTAAATAATTAGTAAGGACTCCTCATTACATGAAGCAAACTGTTTTCTATAATAAGTAGATGCATTTAAAATCTTAATATAAAAGTGTAAAAGCAATAAAGGTTTCGAATAAAAGGTGCAAAAAAGTAAACAAAGGAGAAAGATAATGGAATATAGATCAAAGCAGCAGTCTTCGTTACTTACTGCATTAATTAAACCACAATCAATAAAGGATTGGGCGCTTCTCATTGGCATAGTTGCTTTAGGCGCAGCATTCTTAATTGGAGCACTATGGAATGAAATCATTTTCCGTTTATTTGTTATTTTATTCCTAGTGGCTATGGGCGTTTCAATCAATCGTAAGTTGAATAATGTTACTACAACACAAGTAGATACTGTCACCGTCCCTGAGGAACAAATGGAAAAAGAACCTGTTGTAATTACAGATCTTGAAGTAGAAAAGAAACAAAGTGATTTAAAAAAGGTAGATCTTGACCGGACCTTATTACTTGAAGAACTCTTTTCAAAAGCAGCCTTAAGTGATATGGAAAAACAGCAATACCGTCAAAAAATCAAACAAAAAGATAACGAGATTTCAACGATTATGCAAGAAATGATGAATGCAAAAAACAAAATACAGCAAGCAGTATTGGAGACAAAAAAGTACTTTATTAAAGTTGATCCAATCAAGGAAATTGCAGCTTCATTAGATAAAGAGTCCGTATTAAATGGAACGATATATGATTTGAATTGGGCACTTGAAGAGATTCGCTCATCATTGCCTGAAGATGTGATACAAGCTCTTGAGAAATCAAGTTATGTTGACAGTGACTTTAAGTTAACACGAAATGGCTATAAGGCGTTAGTAAAGGAAGTTGGAAAGAAGAATGAAGATGAGCTTGAAGAAGTAAAATAAGAGATAAAAAGGCGGACTTTTACACAAGTCTGCCTTTTTATCATTCGTTTGTTTGCATATGATTTAACAGCATGATTTCTTTCAAAGGGACTAATTGTTTATGAGACATTACCCAACGATATTAATGCATTGGTACTTGTCGATTAATTTTCCCATCGATACGCTCAAAAATGTCTTCTAAGCTTTTGCCCGTAATAGTTAAGCCGTGATTTTTGAGACCGATTACAGCTTGAGTAGGGTTGTCCGATTCTCGGACAAGCTGTGCTACAGTTTTCGCTAGTTCGACAGTGCCGCATGGGTAGTTAATTTCTGTTGCTTGGATTCCGTCCATCCATGCGTGAATATGAACGATCGCACCGACTTCAGGGTGTTCCTTATAAATCATCCAATGCTCTATTGCGTCAACTGAAGCCCGTTTTGGTGTTACTTCTGGTGGAACACTTACTTCAATTTTATTGTCATCAGAGTTATATCCTTTAATAAAAAGAATATCTTGACCTATCTTGTTCATATTTGACTTATCAATTCCACTTGCACTCATCCAAAAATGGTTTTCATCTTGGCGTGCACTTAAATTTCCATAACTTAATCCGCCAATTCCATACAATTTATGTAAGTGTCTCATATCTCTAGGTGTTAAATATTCGTCAATAGGAAAAGGAGCAGGAAGAAGATTCATTTCATCGAGCTTCTTACCTGAATGTTTTAACTGCTGACTTACGTCGTCCCCATTCCATAATGGTTCAGGTAAATCAAAGTGAAACTCATTGTCGATAACAAGTTGTGAAGAAGCGAGTGGCTCTAGTCGATCGTATATTTTTTGAAATAATGTTGCTTCATTGTCACCTTGTTTATAGGCAATTTGGTAACACCCTTGTTCAGGTGTTAAGAAAAAGAAGGTAGTGGTTTCTTCGTGATGGTTGATAAACATCAAATGGTTTGAAAGTGATCGAATTAAATAAGGGTATGCTTCTTTAAATACATTTTCAACAGGCCCTCCTTTTTCTAAAACGGAAACGACGAATGTAGCTTGGGCTTTTCTTCTAAATGGTCGGCATTTGTCATGGTTCGTAAAGTTGAGGACGAGCTGAATGTTCTCATCGACCTCCTCACAAAGTGAAAATCCATTGTGAATGAAAGTATCTTTCATTCCTTTTTCTAGCCATTGCATAAACGAAGTTTCACAAGCTCCATTCATTAAAAATGTACTCATGGTGAAGTCCTCCTTAGTTGCTACTGTTTTAGTGTTCAAATACGACTTTCATGACGGAACCTCTACTCTTATTTGTTGCTGTATTAATAGCTTCCTCATATTTTTCTAAAGGAAAGCGGTGTGAAATCATGGGTGATAAATCAACCTTTTTCTGACGAATTAATTCAATTGCGATCTCGAGTGTACGCATTGTTTTCCCTTCAAATTCACCAGTGCTGTAGGCGAAGCTTCCTTTCACCTCAAGTTCGTTTAACCAAACGGCTGTCCAATCGATTCCGTCAATGATACTCGCTAAACCGAGTAGAACAACCTTCCCGCCACTTTGGGTGAAGCGGAGGGCATCGTTTATACTTTGCTTTTTTCCGACACATTCATAGACAATATCAGCGCCACCTTCAATAACAGGTGCACCGTAAATGGGCTTTAATACTTTGGCATTTAAAGTATTAGCCGTTTCATCAATATATGTTCCGTTTCGCGTAAGATAGATGACTTCGTCAGCTCCGAAGGTATGAGCAAGTTCACCTTGAAAGGGGTGTTTAACAAGCGCTGTAATATGACAGCTAATATTAAGAGCACGTATGGCCGCGATTACGGAAATACCTATCACCCCTGCTCCAATGACAAGGATGCGATCTTGTGGTTTAGGTCTGTTTTTTAGAACGGCATGCAGTGCACAGCTAAATGGCTCAATCAGCACTCCGTTTAAGTCATCAACTTCATCAGGTAAAGGTAAAATTTGAGTTTTGTGAGCAACTAGTGAAGGTCCCCAGCTTCCACCTGTATCTTTACAAGCCCCTATAAGTAATCCTGGTGATACGTCTCCTTCAGTCATATGACTACACAAACTATATTCACCGCGCTCGCAAGCTTTACATGGAGTGGAAAAGCCACGGCTCATACATGATAAAATAGGATCGATAACGACACGGTCACCCTTCTTAAGGTGACTAACGTTACTGCCAATTTCTGAGACTTTCCCGACAATTTCATGGCCAATCGTAAAGGGAAATGATGCATAAGGTGATGTTGCTGGACTATCATTTAAAAAAATTAAATTTATATCACTTCCACATATCCCCCCATAAGTAACGTCAACTTTCACCCAGTCGCTTGTAGGAAGTTTCGGTTCTTCGACCTCACGGAGTCGTAGGCAAGATAAACGCGGATGCCAATAGAGAGAAGGTTTCCACTTTCCAACGACCTTACTAAAGACATAGCGTGGAATACTATAATCAAACTGTAGAGACTTCATTTCAAACCCACCTCCTGAGAAGTATGGATATCATTTCCTGAGTATCATATATTTTTAACATTTCTCCCAATTTTATGCAGTTCTGCGAGTAAAATTTACCAATTTTCGTATGAAGTGTAACTTCTTACGAAAACTTAAATAAAGAAATATGAAAGCGCCTGCCTAGCTAAATAGAGGTAATAGAATAAAAGGTTAGATGAGTGAGTTGCTACAGAGAAAGTGGTAGAAGTGATGGTTTATCCCGTAACAACTAAATGAACACAAATGCGCCACGTCCTGTTGCAAAGTCTGTCTCACCCGCATCTTGTAGGCGTCAACTAACCTTCATTAGCAAAGAGGAAAACCCTCAGGATCGAAGTTTCATTTTATGAGGTTATTAAAAAATAGGGTAAGTAATGTGGAGGGGAGTTCATCATTTATAGAGGGGGAATGAAATGAACTCCACCTGTACTCGTTAAATAGGAGGGGGAAGTAAGAATTGGAAAAAATGTTCTTACAGCTTAGCGGTTGAATCATTTTGTTGATTATAAATTGCATCATCGTAAAGAAGGTGTTCATACTCTAACTCAAATAGCGCGATGAAAAAAGTAGTAATTTGTTCTAAAAACTTATTCAAGTTGATTACCTCCTCTAAATTATTCTTAATAATTTGTGTAAAAAAAGAAAATTTATACATAAAAATTGTGGTATTATGAATATTTAAGAATGTTAATTAAGTGAAGAACACGTATTTTATTTTTAGAATAAATAAAACTGAACCGATACTATTTTGAAGGGAGTATCTATGCGTTTTATACAAGTTATTATTTTTTATGTACTGTTGGGTGTAATAGGTACCTTAACGGCGTGCCAATTAGAAAGTGAGCAGTTAGCACCAGAGGAAGTGTTGAAACATTCAATTGAGGTTATGAGAGAAGTTCATACGTATGCATTTGAGTTAGATTCAATCTCCAGTGAATCGGATATGGGTACGATGACCGCTCATATCAGTGGATCTTCAACAGTGAGTCCATTGCATGCCCATATCAAACGAACTTCAAGAGTCGCTGCTTCGACAATGAAAACAGAAGCATATATCATTGAAGACGAGACCTACTTTTTAATGGATGATGATAAGGATCTGTGGATCAACGTGTCACCTGAAGTAGGTACAGTTGACCTTGTAGAAGAAATGGAACTTATTTTAGAATATATTGATTTATTTCATTTTACGGAAGATAAAAATGGCTACCGTTTTTCAATTTCTACGGACGAAGAAGAGATGAATACTTTATGGACAGGACTTTTTCCTTTTTTCTATGTATTCGATGACCCCTTGTTTCACACAATGATGCAAGTCATTCGTCTAGAAAGTGGTCCGTCGTATTTAAACTACGAGATGGTGATTGATAAGGAAAGTTTTTATCGAACATCAGCGATGATGGAATATGCTTATGATATGAACCTTACAGATGATGGTTCTGAAAATAAACTAACTGAAACCCTCTATATGACTTACCATTCGATGAATGAAGTTGATGAAGTTATAGTACCGAAGACTGTTATTGAAAATGCAAGAACGTATGGTGAAATCCTCTTTGGCAATCACGAAGCAGAAGAAGAACAAAAGCTATTTACGCATGAAAAAAAGGGGAACTCGGACGGTAATCATATGAATGGTTCTTACTTTGCCACCGATGGAGTAAATATCTATTATTCTAATTGGATGCAAGAAAGTGGAATATACAAGTTAGCTGATGACGGTATAGAGAAGGAACTTATTTCTGACGTATTGGCCGTTGATTTAAATGTAACTGAAGATTGGATTTACTATTCTGATGAAAAAGACGGGTTTAATGTTTACCGGATGAGCAAAGACGGTTCCGATGTAGAAAAGATATCTAGCGATTATGCGATCGATTTACGTGTAGTCGATGAATGGCTATTTTATAAAACAAATAACCCTTTAAATAATAACCAGCCATTGTATATGGTTCATTCTAAAGATGGTGTGAAATTACAAATCGTTGACAACCTATTCCGTTATACCGTTTATGAAGATCAAGTTCTTTACCAAAAAGAGCCACAAGGTAACCTTTACCTCTTAGAAATTGATGAAATGAGACAAACTTATCCACAGATGCTTGATTACTCAGTTAGAAGGTTTATCGTTGAGGCAGGTTGGATTTATTTTGAAAGTGCTGTAGATGATGGCAAAATATATCGTGTACGTTTGGATGGAACGCAAGTCGAACAGTTGACCAGAGATGAGAGTCAAGGATTTAATGTAGTGGATGAAACATTATATTTTACTAATGTTTCAGAAGGTCACAGCCTTTATCAACTAGATTTAAATACACTAGAAAGTGCAAAACTTGACGAAAGAGGCTCACACATTCACATAATCAATGACCGTCTTTATTACTCTAAACATATTAGTGGATTAGAGCTTGGATGGTTTCAAATGAATTTAGATGGCTCCAAAGCCGAACGCGCTCCATTTTAAATGAACATCTATAATGCCAAGTAAAATACGCTGTGTATTGTGCTTGGCATTTATTTATTACTTCGAATTAATATAAAGTTTTAAGGCGCTGATGATACAATACAAGTATTAATTGGTATAAGTGGAGGAAGTACAATGCCAGATTGGTCTTATCATGTTATTTTTAAACCACTACTTTCACGGCTATCACCTTTTCACTCAAGGGAATTTATACATAGAGGAATGAATCGGATTGCGTCATTTCCTGGTGGACATCATATTATTCATTTTCTAGGTAGAGAAGAGTCATCAAATTTATTAGAAAAAGAAATAGATCAGTTACATTTTTCCAATTCAGTAGGGTTGTCAGGTAAAATTGACCCATTACTCTCAGGAACAAAAGCCTTTGCTAATTTAGGGTTTGGATTTATTGAAATAGGGCCAGTGACCTTGCAGTCGAGAGCCGATGGTAATAGGCCTATTTTTCATCGTAACGAAAGGTTCATAGAATTTCCTGAAAAAGGTGAATCAACTGGTCTAGTAAACACGATTCAGAAATTAAAAAACGGGAAATGGAAGCAACCAATCTTTGTTCATTTAGCAGGAAGTGTAAGTGATCAGCTAGAAATGATAAAATCCCTAACTCCATTCGCAGATGCTTTTATCACAACTCATCTTTCAATTCCTAACGTAATACAAAAAGAGGAAGACATTGAGTTACTTCAACCGATTTATTTTTCAATTCCTGCAACCGAAATCATAGACGAACCATTAAAAGAAATTAAAGACTGTTTTTCTGGGATTATTTTAGAGGAACAACCCAATAAAGATGACCAAACTAATCTCTTGAATCATCTAAAATTGATCCGATATTTAAGAGAGTGCAATTTTACTAAAACGATTATTACTGTAGGAGGAGTACAAGAACCTGCAGATGCCTTGCAATTATTTAATGAACAAGCCGAATGCATCATGCTCTCTGGAGGATATATTTATTCTGGACCTGGTCTTCCAAAGAGAATTAAAGAAGCACAATTGGACCTAATAGAGATAGATAAAAATCCACATCAGGGATGGGGTTGGTATTTTTTATTTGCATTATCCATATTCATAGGTGGTTTAATCACGTTATTGATTAGCATGACAGCAATAATTCTTCCGTACGATGAGTACTTTTTAGAAATGGAACGGCAAGCTATTTATGTATTTAATGAACGAATTTTGTACTTTATGGCACATGACCGAATGACCCTTGCGGGAACGATGATATCAGGTGGTATCCTTTATTTGGCGTTAGCCACGTTTGGTGTTCGTCAAGGATTAAAATGGGCTAAACAAGCCATTGATATAGGAGCTATTACTGGATTTCTTGGTATATTTTTGTTTATAGGGTACGGATATTTTGATTGGCTTCATTTAATCTTTTGGCTCGTGTTATTACCATTTTATGTAACGGGTTTTGTAAAAACAAGAGGGATCAATGGGACACCCACGTCAACTAATCGAAGAAATCATAACCTTTGGAAGCGTAGCTTGTTTGGTCAATTAGCATTTGTCATACTTGGTTTTTCTTTTGTGTTAGGTGGTCTCATTATTTCCTACATGGGGGTCACAAGTGTTTTTGTTGCTACTGATCTTCAATATATCTGTATGCCTCCTGAGATGATTCAAGCGTTTAATGACCGTCTCATCCCAGTAATTGCTCATGATCGTGCAGGTTTTGGCGGGGCGCTATTAAGTGTTGGATTGCTTATTCTTGTGATCGCATTATGGGGATTTCAACAAGGAAATAGCTGGGTTTGGTGGACGTTATTTCTCGGTGGCATTCCCGCATTTACAGCTGGAATAGCAATACATTTTGCGATTGGTTATACGAATTTTATTCACCTATTGCCTGCTTATTTTGCCCTGATGTTGTATGTGGTCGGCCTTGTTTTTTCCTATTCATTTTTGAACCAAAAAAATGAGCTCTAAACCTCTTATTTGCATTCTACTTCATGTTGTTAGAAAATTAACGTAGTCTACGGAATGTCAAAGGAGGAGCTATTTTGAAACTTGAAGGAAAGAAAATTATTCAACTCGTAAGTGATGACTTCGAAGATTTAGAATTATGGTACCCAGTTTTACGATGCCGAGAAGAGGGTGCGACTGTTCATATTGTCGGGGAAAAGGCGAATGAAGAATATATCGGAAAGTATGGAGTACCGATTGTTAGTGATTTTGGTTTTGATGAAGTAGACGCAGAAAACTATGATGCGATTCTTGTGCCAGGTGGATGGTCTCCTGATAAATTAAGACGGTATGAAGATGTATTACAAATGGTTCGAGCTCTAAATGAACAAAATAAGCCGATTGGCCAAATCTGTCATGCGGGTTGGGTATTAATTTCAGCCAAAATCTTACAAGGTAAAACCGTTACAAGTACACCAGGGATAAAAGATGATATGGAAAATGCAGGGGCTATATGGGTAAATGAACCTGTCGTCGTTGATGGAAATCTTGTATCGAGTCGTCGACCACCAGATTTACCAGATTATATGAGAGAGTTTATAAAAGTTTTTTCTTAAAACAAAATCAATAAGCTTTAGAAGCAGCTCTAGTTCTGACTTACTGGAGCTGTTTTTATATATGGCAGATTTGTATGGAATGAGCAAAATTCAAATATAGGAACTCCCCTCAGTCATCCTACACAAATGACACCAAGGAGAAAGAAATGAAGATAGCCAGACGATTGCTCAATTGATTGGTGTCGACTTGAAAAATTACATAATAAACTATATTTAAGATAACCAACCAGTCATTCGAGTTGCTGTTTGTACAATTTCAGGTAAACTAATGCTTTCATGAGGAGAATATATTATGGTTCAATTTTTAGAAGGAGGTGCAGGTTAAGTAAAGCACAATTAAAAGGGACCGACCTACGAGGAGCCAATTTAGATGGAATTGATTTTAAATCATTAGATGTAAATGGCGCCCGTATGGATATAAGTCAAGCGGTTGCATTTTTACGATCATATGGAGCAAAAGTTGAGTGGTAGGTCATAAGCAGTATCCTTTACAGAGATATGGGCAAAAGACTAAACTAAACGTAAGGAAATTTATTGAAGGGCGTGACATGCTATGCAATTAAAACCATTGAAAGGGCAACATCACGTTTCAGCCATTACTGCAGATGCGAAAAGAAATTATGAATTTTTTACGAAAACATTAGGAATGCGATTGGTCAAAAAATCGATTAATCAAGATGATTCATCTGTGTATCACCTCTTTTATGCGGATGAAAGAGGCAATCCAGGTACAGATTTAACTTTTTTTGAGCTACCTTATGCAGGACAAACACGATACGGTACAAATAGTATTAGTACGACCTCGCTTCGAGTTCCAAGCGATGCATCATTGGACTTTTGGAAAAAGCGCTTTGAACAAAACCAAGTAGATCATGATGACATTTCCGAGCATACTGGCAGAAAAACCTTAGCATTTCGTGATTTTGAAGGGCAGCGTTTAATGCTTGTTTCAGACGAGAATAATGTTGGGGTTGCTGGGGGTAAACCTTGGGATAAGAGCGCTGTACCTTCAGAACATGCCATATATGGATTAGGGCCTGTCATGTTAACTGTTGCAAAAGCAGAAACTTCAGCGCAAGTGTTAACTCAACTTTTAGGTTACCGAGAAAAAGGCTCTTACCGATCTATATTTCCAGGGCAGCCAGATGTTAGGATATTTGAAACAGGAGAAGGAGGAACAGGAGCAGAAGTTCATCTTGAGGAACGTTCGGACCTTCCTGTTGAAACGCAAGGGCGGGGGAGTGTCCATCACGTTGCATTTCGCGTCGAAAGTGAAGAAGAACTACGTAGTTGGGCTAATCATTTAAAACAAATACGTATCCCAAATTCTGGTTTTGTAGAAAGGTACTATTTTAAATCACTTTATTTCCGTGAAGCGAATGGAATTTTGTATGAACTAGCTACGGATGGCCCAGGATTTGAAGGAGATGAACCGTTTGAAAGTCTAGGAGAAAGACTTTCTTTACCGCCGTACTTCGAGCATCAACGTGCAGAAATCGAAGCGAAATTAAAGCCGTTAGATACGAAAGAGTAAAGAAAGAAACTAGATAGATAATGCACCATGTTATTATTGAAGAAACTAATAAACAAGTACTTAAGTCAGTATTACTCCTGTTTTAGGAGTATGAGGGAATGTACTAGAAAATGGAATGCACACTTTTTTCGTCGTTTGCATGAAGGCTGTCATGAATTAACAAAACAAGAAGTTGCTATGACGAAGAATGCATTGACCAACAATATAAATGGTAAAAGGCGGCTTGGATAATTATGTTTCAAAACGTGTTAAATTCTTTAAATGTTGCTCTTGATGATTGGGGTATGATGCAACAAACGTCTGGTGATGAAGGAGCAGAACATGCCGAGCGGTTTGAACGCCATTTCTATAATTTTATTGATGAGTTTGAAAAGTGGTTTCGTACGCTCGATCCACAGCCAGAAGAGTTGGAGGACGCGGAAAATTTAGTGGAAGTCAAACAGATTGAAGAGCTACTACCTGGACCGCTGCATCTGAACTTTACGATGGAACTTGAACGGATCTTAGATGGCTATCAGACGACTCGGTTTGATTAAAAGGCAATAAAAGCATAAAGCGTAACAAGTCACAAGTCCTACATTATCGTTGTAGGACTTGTTTTATATTTACTTAGATGGAATTTTAAGTTGAGATCCAATCTGTAATATGTAAGGATCTACATTAGGGTCTGCTTCCTTGAGTTTGTTTAGGAAAATCCCGTGTTCTTGAGATATTCACCATAATGTGTCACCATTTTCAATTTCGGTTACTGATGAAGCTTTGGGTGATAAATAAGTAACTCCACATTTTAAAAGAATAAGAATTCTTGTTGAAAAAAGTAATTATTTGTGGTGAATTGTCATTTTGTAACTGTGTCTAGTGTAAATGTAGAAAGATTATGATTATAAGTAACTTTTTACGAGCAGGTATTATTTTAGCGCTCATTCCTTTTCCTGATCCTACTATGATCATTATTGCATCGTTTTTAATAGGATTTGTGAATAGTAGTTATATGGTTAGTTTTAGTGCGGAGATACCACAAATTTTTGGTGAGAAGAATACTCTTCCCACCAATGCGTTAGTTGCAAGATTAACGTCATTTGCTCTAGTAGCAGGTTTCTTAGCTGCCGCACTCATTACAGATTTTCTTGGCTATAAATTAACATTATTTATTGATGCGACATTATACTTAATTGCGGGACTGGTTCTCCTACGAATTAAATGGGAGTCTCCTATGACTCGAACGCTAGAGGTGGCCAGCGGGGTTAAGGAAAAATTAAAATCGGTTTGGATCGATCTAAAAGAAGTGTATTCATATTTACAAGTCGCGCCGATGTTAATGTTTGTAAATATCGTATTTCTTGTTAGTGCTTTTGCAGGAAGTTCTCATAATATGGGAATTCCATTGTTGGCTGAAACACTAGACCCATTGAGGCAAAGCTTTTATTACGGTATGATTTGGGCCGTTTGGGGTGTAGGTTCTATTTTAGCGACTTTTACATTACCTAAATTGCTGTGGCTCAAAGACCAAAAAGTCTATTTTACTTGCTTTATATCGGCTATTTTAATGTCTACCGGTTTTATTATATTTTTATCAGGTTTAAATCTTTGGGTCATCATGATCTTTGCCTTTTTTACTGGAATTTTTGATGCTGCATTTAATACATTGCATGCAACGATCTTACAACGGGTAGAAAATCATATTCGTGGGCGGATCTTTGGAGTTGGAATGTTGTTAAAATCACTCGGTTTCGCTGGGGGTTTCCTCGTTGCACCGTTTTTTCCTTTCGCACATGACGATGCCCCAAATGGTTTGGCTCATGCACGGCGCCTTAATAACGGTTACTTTAATTATCATGGCATTTGCCATTAGTTTTGTTATGCGAGAAAAGAAAGTACTAGAACCGAAAAAAGCTTCTTAATAGCTATTTAATTCGTTTTATAAAAATAAAAGTTGGGCTGACCCATAAAAGTGTCCTATCATCACATCTTAGGATAGGTAGTAACCTGACCAAGGGGCTACCGCGGTGATGAGTGGAATGCATTTTTTATTGGGCTAGCTCTTTTTTTATTACATAATTTTTTTAATTCTTGTTGTGAACCAGATCGCCAGGTTCTCAATCTAACGTATAGAAAGAAAGGAGGAACGTAATGAATGAGGTAAAAGTCGTCAAAAAAGCTCAACAAGGAGATAAAGAAGCATTTGTACAATTAATTGAACAAAATCGTAACAGCATGTATCGTATGGCAATTACGATTGTCCATTCGAAAGAAGCATGCGAGGACGCCCTATCAGAAGCCATTATGAAAGCATACGAAAAAATAACAACGTTAAGAGAACCGAAATAATTTAAAACATGGTTGATGAGAATTGTCATGAATGAAAGTTACTCTATTGTTCGGGAGCGTAAACGTGTCGTTAAGTTAACGGAGTGGAACCGAGAAGTGGTTATTGAAACGATGACCACTAACTTTGAATTAGAAGAAGTCATTCAACAACTTCCAGAAGATTTAAGAGTAGTGATCGTTCTATTTTATATAGAGCAATGGACGATTAACGAAATGAGTGAAGTATTAAATGTAGCTGAAGGAACAGTGAAAAGCAGGTTGCACCGAGCACGAAAAAAATTAATGCCATTATTAGAAACAAACGAAAAGAGGTGTTCTACAAATGAATGATTTGGACAAACAACTTTCAGAACGATTACGACAAAATATGAAAGAGCCACCAGCTTCAGTCGTTAATCGTATAAATAAAACCCTTAATTCATTGCCAGAACGAAAAAAACGACCACCAAAGAATTAGAGGCCACTGAAAAACTTCCGTTTTTCAAGATGAAAGAATAAACACACAAAAAAGAGACGTTCCTATATCCATTAAATGGATAAGGGTGTCTCTTTTTGCTTATAATTTAAGTCAATCCCATACTATAGTTATCCAATTAACTTCAGAATTCTTTTCAAATTCACCGTAAACATAGCCATGGCTCCCTGAATCTCCATGCCAACGAGACCCGAAGATGACGCTACATCATACCCGTGCCGGTGTTTTAATTCACTATTTTTTGCTTCTATTTTATAACGCTCTGAGGATTTTTCTTTAAAGTAATCACTTTCTTGAAAAGCTATTTGTTCTGTGTGTACATCCGATTTAATTGTAACAGAATATGTTTTGGCTTTTGCTCCTTCCTTATAACAGCCATCTTTTAATGGACACACCTTACATTTTTCTATATCAAAGTAATATGTGTGTTTTTGGTTTTTCGCTACACCTTTTTTTCCAGTTCGTGCTTTCCTGATAGCCATGTGTCCAGCCTTACAAACATACATACCAGCATCTTTATTAAACTCAAATTCATCTTCTTTTTTTCGATTACCTTGAGTGACAACAGGGTTGAGTTTAGCTACTAACTTCATTTCGTTTGTTTTTGTATATTCAATATTTCCTTTTTCCGAATAAGCTGCATCACCAATCACAGTATCAACTTCCATACCTGCTTCCATACTTTTTTCAATTAAGGTTTCTAGTTGCTTTCCGTCATTCTTTTCTCCTGTTGTGATAACTGCTGCAGTAATAATTCTTTCTTCACTTAAGGAAATGTGTGTTTTATAACCAAAAAATGCTGAGTCCGATGTTTTATGTCCTGTTTTAGCATCTTCATCTTTGGATAATTGTAGATGTTCAATATCATCAGCTATCGTTTCTTTAAGTAGGTTTAATGTTTCTTTCACCTTGGGGAATTCACAGATAGTCTCTTCTTTTTCAATGACTTTAATTAGCTTTTCACAATACTCAATTTGATCTTCTAATACATCTGATGTTGTTTTGGTTGGGAATTTACTTTTCATTGTTTCATCTATTTGATAAATGGTCTTTCTTAGATTTTTAGAGCGATCAATCAGCACTTCTTTAGCTGATTTTTGGTTGTAACGAGACTTAGTATGGGTAGCATCTACAATGATAGATTTACTTTTTATAATTTCTTTTTCGATTGCGATCTCAACAGTTTTATTGATTAGCATGTCTAATAAATTTACATCCTTTAATCGCAGTTTTCGAAACTTCGTTAAGGAACTTGGATCAATCACTGGATCTTCTGGCGCCATATCTAAAAAATATTTGAATGACATATCATATTTTGAGCGTTCGACAATATCAATATCTGATACGTTGTGGATACATTTTAATAATAAGTATTTGAACATGCGAATAGGATGGATCGCATTACGTCCATTATCTAGGCAATATTTATCTACTAATTCTTCATATACAAAAGAAAAATCGACTAAGTCATTGATTTTTCTTAAAACATTATCCTTCGGTACTACTATGTCATAAATCGCCATATAAGGACTTAAGTTTACTTGTTGATGTTGAATCATCGTATCCACCCACTCAAATTTGATATTTTAATTATACAGCAAAAAAGATATAGCACTCTCAAATAATTGAGGTGCTATATCTTTTATTATTTCAGGTACTTTTTCAGTGGCCTCAAAGAATTACAAGGTGATTTTCGGTATCGCTGCTGCTACCTTTTTAGTGATAATTATTTCAATGCCGATGTTGCAGTCTGTTGTTCCACAAGGAGTTCAGGAAAATTCGTTAAAGGAAAGTATTTTTCAGTTAGTAGGTGAGGGAGGGCTCGAGCAGCTGAGTGAAAAAGGGTTAACGTTTCCTATGAATTTATCAGCGACGAGTAACGGCATCACGTTAGAAATTACAGAAGCGATGTTCGACGGTACGAGGCTTTATTTCGGCTTCATCGAAACACATCCACAACCTATTGAACTCGTTGCTGTTCCTGAAGAAGATCTAATGTTGAAAGAGTCGCGTTTTTTTATAGGTGATCGTGGCGACTATTATAATATGCTTGGAGGCAAACCAACAAGACAGCTTTCTGGAACGAAACTTGCAGGAGTATTTGGGTCGCCATATGTGGGTGATATTGATCAGCTAGAGGATATAAATATAACGGTTTATCGAGGAGGGGACTACTCAGATGAATGGGAATTTTTGATCGATGAAATACCAGTGATCGAAGATGTAAGCACGTCTATTGTTGACGAAACGTATCTAATTGACGAGAAGTATGAATTTTATGTAGAAAAAGTGGTCCAAACCCCAGTTACTATTGAAGTTTATTATTCTTTTGACTATGAATACGACTCTTTCACTCAGGAACATGACTACTATGAAATGACGCTACGTGATTTAGAAGGAGAGCCTTATGAAGGACTTTATATCGGTGGTTTTGACCAGAACAAGATTTATAGAGTTTTAACAGACGAGCAAGATAAAGGAATTCATTTGCAATTTAATAAATTTATGAATACGGATGATGGAGACAACAACGATATAGTGCAAATTCAGAAGTTAAATGAAGAAGCTGTTTTAGATGTAGTCATTGAACTTGATTAATAAAGGTGCCAAGCACCATTAGCGCAGTAAAGCACTAGTGGTGCCTGGCGTAGTTAATTGTAGTAAGTTCAAAAGTTTATACAAATATTTTGAAAAAATGGTAATATGATTATAGTAATAAAAGTTTTCGTAATTTTCAAATAAATTAACAATAGTAATACTAGAATAAGTAAAGTGTCAACAGGTGGTCTATTTAAATAGGTCAGGGTATATGAAAAAAAAATTAAGGAAGGTGTACATGTGAGGAGAAGCTCAATCATTTTTTATTTAGTTTTTTTAATGACTTTCTTTTTATCATTTCAGTTGTATCGTTCTGCTTATAACTACTATATTCCTTTCAACGGGTTGACCAACTTACTATCTTTATTACTATTATTACTTTTGGTTATTTCTTCCTTATTAGTTTCTATGAAACTAACTGCATTTCTTATTAGCAAATAAGAAAATCATTATTATGATAGAAAATGCACTATTAATAACAGTAATAGTCTAGTACTTATTCATTTACATGAAGTGAAAAAAATCGGTTGGGCTCATATTCCTGCTGATTTTCTTTTTTACTTGAAAGAAATGAGTTTGCTTGTAATTAAGGTAGGCATCAGGTAACATATTTAAAATAGGAGGCGATACAAATGTTAAGTGAAAAAATGTTAAATGCATTGAATGAACAAATGAATTTCGAATTTGAATCAGCACATACATATATGGCCATGGCTGCTTGGTGTTCAGCACAAAGTCTTGATGGCTTTGCAAATTTCTTTTTAGTACAAGCTGAAGAGGAACGATATCATGCGATGAAGTTTTATACGTACATAAATGACCGTGGGAAACGAGCGATTATTACGGGTTATGAGACACCTAAAAATGAATTTGATACGATATTGGATGTTTTTAAGGATGGCTATGCCCATGAACAGTTAGTAACAAAAAACATATATAAACTCTCAGACATCGCGATGGATGAGCGTGAACATGCTACTATCCAATTCTTAAAATTCTTCCTAGACGAACAAGTAGAAGAAGAAGCGATGTTTGACAGTATTATTGAAAAGCTTAAACGAATTCAAAACGATAACAACGCGCTGTTTATGCTAGATGATGAATTTTCAAAACGAACATTTACACCAGAAGAAAATTAAAAACGGAGAACGAACAGTTAGGGACTGTTCGTTTTTTTTTTGCGGATATATCCTATTCTAGTGAGCTTCTTCACATATTTTCCATTTATTTAGGGGAAATTAAGGAAAATGAAATATGGAGGAAGATTATGACAGTGATTAATGAAGACAAAAATAACAAATTTCCGAAATTTCCTGAACCTTATTGGCGTGACGATTTACAGTTCCCTTCATTTCCTACGTTAGAAGAAAATATTGCTGTAGATGTTGGAATCGTTGGAGCAGGTATAACAGGTATTACAACAGCTTATTTACTTAGTCAAGCTGGAGTTAAAGTTGCTCTTTTGGACGCAGGAGTAATACTAAATGGAACGACAGGCCATACGACAGCGAAAGTAACCGCCCAACATGGTTTGATTTATGATGAACTCATCGAACATTTTGGAGAAGAGAAGGCAAAACAATATTTTGAAGCAAATGACAAAGCAAAAGAATTTATTATAGATACGGTAACTTCATTAAATATTAATTGTGAATTTGAAGAGCAGGACGCATATATTTACACAAATTCCGAACAAGAGTTAAATAAGTTAGAAAAAGAAGCAAGGGCATACGAGAAACTTGGAATTCCAGGTTCGTTAGTGAAGTCAATGCCACTACAAATTCCGATGAAGAATGCGGTAGTAATGTCCAAACAAGCTCAGTTTCATCCATTAAAATATCTAGTTCCTCTTGTTGAAGAAATTAAAAATGCAGGTGGGCTTATATTTGAAAATACGACTGCAGTGAATGTTGAAGAAGAAGATCATCCTAAAATTATTACGAGAAATGGCCATCATATTACATGTAAATACGTCGTTTCATGCTCTCACTTTCCATTTTATGATGGGATGGGCTTTTACTTTGCAAGAATGCATGCAGAACGTTCATATGTTGTTGCTGTTAAGTCTAATCAACCTTATCCTGGTGGAATGTATTTAAGTTCTGAGTCACCAACGCGGTCAGTCCGTTCCACACCATTTGGAAACGAAAGCTTACTTCTTTTAGGTGGGGATGGACATAAAACGGGTCAAGGCGTGAATACGATTAAACATTATGAGGCGCTCGCCCAATTTGGAAAAGACGTTCTTGGATTAACGGATATTCGTTATCGTTGGTCTGCTCAAGATCTCTATACATTAGATAAAGTCCCTTATGTTGGGCCGATTACTTCAAGTAAAGAAAATATCCTTGTCGCGACGGGTTATCGTAAATGGGGAATGACTAATAGTACAGCAGCTGCAATGATGTTAAAAGAGCTTGTGATAGATGGGAAACATCAAAATGAAAATGTCTTTACACCATCACGCTTTAAAGCAGATCCGAGTATCAAAGAAATGGTTGTCCAAAATACTGACGTAGCCGTAGAGTTAGTGAAAGGGAAGTTGAAGAACGTTCATAAATTTCCAGAGGATGTTAAAGTTGGTGAAGGCTCACATGTAAAAGTAGATGGCAAAAAGGTTGGCGCATATCGAGATGAAGAAGGAAAGCTATACTGTGTTGACACAACGTGTACTCATATGGGCTGTGAAGTAGAGTGGAATGCAGGAGAACGAACGTGGGATTGTCCGTGTCATGGATCAAGGTTCTCCATCGAAGGTGATGTTATCGAAGGACCAGCTGATCAACCGTTAAAGAAGCTAGAGGTGGATGGATAAACGTTTTAGACTGTAATAATGACAACAATCAGATTAAATACCTACTAAGTTGAAATGAGGATTGATTAAAGAATCTACACAACTCATAGTGTTTAATAGACAAATGATGAGAAAGAAGCTAGGATTACAACAAAATAACAACAAAAAGTCTTTCCTACTTTAATTATATAGAAGGGAAAGACTTTTTTTTTGTAAAAGCAAGCTGTAACGAGTATTCATTTAATGAAACTTGTTTAATACATAAAGGAATTTAGAAAAAGTCGTCGAAATCACTTAATTATACATAAAGAAGGATTACCTTCTTTAGTGGTTTTAACTAAGTAGACACCGATTACGCCAAATTTTAGTGATAACCCGTGAGAAGTACATGGTAAGCAAGGGGTGGTGGAATGTCTGAAATTTATGATAAGCAAGATGCGCTCGGGATGGCTGAGCTTGTTAGAACTAAGCAAGTACATCCTAAAGAGCTTTTAGAAGAAGCGATACATAAGATCGAAACCTTGAATCCATCATTGAATGCAGTTATCCATAAAATGTATGAACAAGCAGAAGTTACAATTGAAAACATAACGCTTGAAGGACGATTCGCTGGTGTACCAATTTTATTAAAAGATATTACACAAGAAGTTGAAGGGGAACCGATTACTTCTGGGTCTAAAGCATTTCAATCTTATCGAGCGAAAAAAGATAGTGAATTTGTACGAAGAGTCCGGAACACGGGCGCTGTTTTTTTAGGTCAAACGAATACACCAGAATTTGCTTTAATGGGAATTACTGAACCTTCGTATTACGGTCCGACTAGAAATCCGTGGAATCCTAATTATACACCAGGAGGTTCAAGCGGTGGATCTGGAACAGCTGTTGCATCTGGTATGGTTCCTATAGCAGGAGCAAATGATGGTGGTGGGTCGATCCGAATTCCTGGTGCTTACTGTGGACTCTTTGGTTTAAAACCGACGAGAGGCCGTACTCCAGCTGGGCCACTGTTAGGAAGGCATTGGCAAGGTGCATCTTCTGATCATGTCTTAACGAGGTCGGTCCGAGATAGTGCGGCAATGCTTGATGATATCAGTGGAATTGAAAAAGGCGCAGCTTTCTATGCTCCACCTTTTAATGGAAGTTATCTTCAATGTGTAAATCAACCGATCGACAGAAAGTTAACAGTGGCTTATTCAACCGATTCTCCAATAGGTACCGATGTTCATCAAGAGTGTATAGATTCTGTCTTAAAAACAGTTAAGCTCTTAGAAGAAATGGGTCATCACGTTGAAAAAAAAGATGCCCCTGTAGACGGTAGAAAAATTGCGACAAGTTATTTAACGATGTATTTTGGTGAAGTAGCTGCCACCCTTTCTTCCTTAGAAGAATTACTTGGACGAAAAGCAAAGAGTAGTGATGTTGAACCACAAACATGGTTATTAGGATTACTCGGAAGAGCGACGACTGCAGAAGAGTTTGTTTTTAGCCTAAGAGAGTGGGATAATGCAGCATTTGCGATGGAAACATTTCATGATACGTACGATCTATATATTACGCCTACAACAGCTTATCCACCTGCAAGAATAGGTGAACTCGAGCCTAAGCCGATGGAAAAATTATTAATAAATACGATTGGAAGTATTGGTTTAGGAGGTTTACTAAAGAAAACAGGAATGGTCGATCAAATTGCGGAACAAAGCTTAATGCGTACACCATTCACTCAGCTAGCTAATTTAACAGGACAACCTGCGATGACAGTCCCAATGCATATAACAAAGGACGGGTTACCTTGCGGAGTACAAATTATGGCAGCAAGAGGTAGAGAAGATCTATTATATCAATTAGCTGGTGAATTGGAGCAAACCGATCATTGGATGGATATCAAGATGTTAAAAGTAAAAGGCTAACTTAATCATTGGCTCTTTATACGATGGTAATTTCATCGTGTTGAACCGTGAGTTGAGTCAGCCTGTTTTTTCATTTTTATCCTTTAAAATATTCCTTTTCAAGTGATTGGAGCATTTCAATTGATTTATTTGCCCAGGCACTTTGATCTGACTCAAGTTTTGTGTACTGTTGTTTTAAGGCTTCCTTAAGTGATTCTTCGTAGGAGGGGACATCATCACTATAAGGTTTTACATAGACTTTTGGAATGTTCGTTTGCTCTCGATAGGCAAGTGCACGTCGTTCGTGAAACAGTTCAACATCTGTTTCTTTAGGGTTATGTAAGTCACCTTGATCAGGGTGCTTTAATACGGCAAGGACTCTGACAACATATTGTTCTGGTCGGACGTTTGTAATTTCACCAATGTACTTCCCTGTTTTATAGATCCCTGTAACGGTTTGACCAATTACTAATTGTTTTTCCATGTTAAAAAACACCCTTTTCTTTCTTTTTTACTAATGATATCATATCTAAGGGCTTTGTTCGAAGCGTACATAATTGAACCACTACTTATATACAACACATAGTATGTACAAGCTCTAATGAAAGGAAATTGTTACTTATTTACATGTAATATAATATGCGTTAACGCCTGTTGGTAGAGCTTATTATTCGTAAAGTGTGTAGAATGTTTAGAAGTAAAGGGGAAATACTTTTAGTAAAGGGGGAAGAAAAATGACAGAGGAACAGGAATCGCATGTAAATGTCGGAGATATTATTTTAATTAATAAGGGGACAGAAAAGGGAGAACAAGCAAAAGTTATTGCTGTTTATACAAATTCTGTTGCCGTAGAGCTAAACAGGAAAGAAAAGAATGGAAACCTAGCACGTACAATCGTAAACCATAGTAAATATGTTGTGAAATCATAATTTTATTACTAAAAAGCAACAACGTTGATAAGCGTTGTTGCTTTTTCGATTAGCTTCGTTTAAAGCCTTCTTCATCTAAGTATGCTACGGCTTCGCCGTAAGAATTAAACGTACCGTCTAAGTTCAAGCCTGCATAAACATTCCACATATCGTCTTCAAAGATTAGGACCAGTGATTGTTTATCACGGTTTATCCATGTCTCTTCTGTTATTTCATTGACTTCTTCTTGGGCGGGTTGGATCTCAGCATCAAGTGAATGGATGGATTTCTCAATAATAGTACGGAGTTCTTCTTCTGTGTAATCACGAATATTTACCATGCCTTTTTGGTCAGTCTTATAGCCTTTTAGGTGACCAGCAAAAACAAAACCATTTCCATTTGGGTGTAAATGATAGACGACATTTTTCTTCTCAGATTGACTTTCCTCATATTGAAAGTTGACTCTGTTAAGAGATACATCTTTTCTTGTTAGTAGGTTATAGGACTCAATGATGGCTAATTTTTCTTCAAATGTTAACATAATTCCTCCATGGTGTTATATGTAGTTTCTCCATTATAGCATAAGGAATTCCTTTTCATAAAAAAACAGGAAGAACTTGATTTTGTGCATGCTTTTTATTAAACGAAGAGAAACTAAACCTTGAAAACAAAACAGATATGGAGGGTTATACCATAATGAAACGAATTCAAGCTGTTATTGTTGCAGTTGTACTTATGGCATCACTATTTTCTGTACAACCAGCTGCAGACGCTCAAATTAAAATGTTTAAAGAACCGCCATTTTCTCATTACAAAGTTTCACGTGGAGACACATTCTGGTTTATCGCCCAGAGATATGGCCTTGATTATCGAGAATTAATGAGACTTAATCCAGATGTTGAACCAAGAAACATGCATGTTGGTGAAGTCATTCGTTTAAAACCAGATGCGGCTCACCATAGCGCGTTTGAAGATCAAGTAGCAGCACTAGTTAACCAAGAACGTCAAAAAAATGGATTGAGACCATTGCAGCATCGAGCAGATGTAAAAAATGTTGCACATAAGAAAGCGGAAGATTTAATTAACTCTAATTATTTTTCGCATAACAGTCCAAACTACGGTTCCCCATTTGATATGTTGAGAACGTTTGGCGTAAGTTATCAATCGGCAGGTGAAAACATTGCGAAAGGACAAAGGACACCACAAGAAGTAATGAATGCTTGGATGAATTCGCCTGGTCACCGCCAAAATATATTAAACCCAGATTTCGATACAATTGGAGTAGGCTTCTATCACGGTGCTTGGGTACAGATGTTTATAAAAGCAAGATAAATAAATTAGTGAAATAGCCTGACAAAATATAAAAGGGTTCAGGTTTAAGAGGAATACTGTTAATTACATGGCTATATAACATAGTAATGGGTCATTAATTAACTAATTTGCAAAAGAAAACGCTCGGATTTTTCCGAGCGTGTTTCACTTTGTGTATAAACTTTTCTTGTTTCATTAAAACTACTCTGCTGACAAAATTGTTGGTCTCTTTTCCCTTAAAAATTTTAGATATTTCCTATTTTTCCAATACTATGTTATACTTAATATACTTTGAAAGGGTGATTAAATGAAAAAGTATACAATTCAATTGCTTCAAATGGTGAAGGATTCTAAAAGAGCCATTTCTTATGAAGGAGCTGCTAAGAAGTTAAAAGCAAGTAACCCGCAACTCAAAGACACGAATAACAATACGCTTGTAACAAGAAAGATATTAGAAATGCTAGTTGAAAAAGGACAAATTAAAAAAAATAAAGCTGGAAACTACCGATAACCAACTTCGTATATTTTATGGTATAAATTGTCATTGCCAAAAGGTAGGAAGTTAGAAAATATAGATTGAAATCGATAGTAAGTAAAACAAAAAACTCATCCATAATGCTAAATAAATATGGAGTACGAATTAAATTTAATTCGTACTCCATTTTTTTGCCTCTCTAACAGATACACTTCAGTTACATGTGTTACTAATAGAAAATAGAGATTTGTCAATGGAATCTAAACCACCTATATTGCATTAATATCGATAGGAGTTTCAGTTTTATTGAATTTAGAGAAGAAAAGTTGGAGGCTTTACGCAGCATCTAACTCTTTTTTTAGTTCGTCCCAATCTTCAGCTGGTAAAATTGATGCAGCCAGTTCACAGGCAGCTTGATAAGCTTCTAGAGGTGCAAACTTTTTCATTCCTACTAGCATTTCCACACGTTCAAAAATATTTTGGCCAGGAATCATATATTTAAAATAATCCATTAATATGTCTTGAGGTATTGAGGAACGAATAGCAACCGTCAATTCCATTAGTTCTTCTACTGATAATTTTTCCCAGAGTACGCCCATTACGTCCACTTCTTCTGTTTGTAAATGATTTAAATAGGCAGCCAAAAATTTATTATATCCATATACAAATTGAATACCGAGTTGTCTACAATTGGCGATATCACTATTATTAATTTCATTCATTAATTTTTCTAGTTCAATTAAAAGGTAATCTGTAGATTGGTGTTCTATTTCCATTTTTTCAGCTATTTCAGGAGCGTACTTTTCGATAACTGGATGTACGTGTTCATCTTCATGTTCCGCGTGAGAGTGTAATACAGCACATAGAGTGTGAAACTCGATTGTGAATTCTGTTAACTTTTGTTCATTTTCAAAGTTTAATTGATTTGCATGATTTAAAAGGTTCCCTAGTGCGAACCTAAGTCCTTTATGTACGGGCATAAATAATTCATATTTTTCCATATTTATTCCTCCTTGTGAAATAATTACCACTAAATTATACTACATTATACCTATAGGTGATACCTGTGTTAATAAAAATATAGAATAAACTGTACTTTATAGAGGAAAAAGTCCCTCTATATGTAGAATGAAATTAAGAGACCAGTGAACCGATATAATTTTTTGTAAATAAAGTATAAGTATGATATGACGAAATAGGGGGCTGGAAAATAAAATATGCTATTTAATTTTGTACTGGGTTTATTATTCCCTTGGATTTTATTATTATATGTTCTTCGTAAACATACGAAGTATATCATTCTTTTTGCACCGATTGGAGCTAGCTTAGCTTTCTTTTTTAACGAGTTAGGTTTTCAATATTTTTGGGGTATGAAACCTATTTACAAGAATATTACCTTTTCTGCGTTACCATTAAATCTAGGGATATATCCAGTTTTGAGTAGTTTTATTGGTTATTTTTTTACTAAACGAAAGGTACATCCGTTTGTTTGGATTTTAGGGTTTAGTTTAACCCTGACGATTTTTGAGTGGCTTTTCGAAGTATATGGTATTGTATTTTACATTAATGGCTGGAATATCTTTTGGACATATGTAAGCTATGTACTCGCATTTGCCTTAATTTATGGATATTATCGGCTTTTAGTTAAATACAGTATAATAAGAGTGGATGATTATAAATAATGATCTCTTTTTACTCATTCAAATTGTGTAAGCGAGCATCATTAAAGTTTTAGTAGCGACATTCTTAGAAGGATGTGGAATAGGGTATAGTGAAACTTTTTTATTTTCTATAGGAGGAGATCGTATGGAAGAAAAAGATCGTGTCATACGTCAGTTTAATGAAACTTCAGATGGTTACCTTACGAGCAACGTCCATGCAAAAGGAAAAGATTTAGCGTGGATTGGGGAAATTGTTCAGAATGTGAAACGCAAAAAAGCATTGGATGTTGCAACTGGTGCTGGTCATACAGCTCTTTTATTAAGTCAATCAGTCGATTATGTAGTCGCAATGGATATTACACCAAATATGCTTCAACTAGCAGAAAGTCAAGCAAAAGAGAAGGGAATAAACAATATATCATTTACTTTAGGCGATGTTGAGAATTTACCCTTTGTAAATGAAACTTTTGACGCTGTAACTTGCCGAATTGCCGCACATCATTTTCCGAATTTATTAAAAGCCGTAGAAGAAATGCATCGTGTGCTATCTAAGGATGGAGTACTTATTATTGTTGATAATTATATCCCTGAGGATAATAGTAATATGATTAATACAATTGAAAAGTTACGAGATCCTTCTCATCATGAATGTATTACTTTATCAAAGTGGAAAGAACTTTTTAATAAAGCAAAGTTCACAAACATCAAATGCTATCAAAAGTGGACTTCTACGATGAACTTAGAAGAGTGGGTAAATCGTGCGAAACCAACAATAGAAAATAAAACGAAAATAAATGAATTAATTGAAAAAGAAAACCTTAATTGGATAAACAAAAAAGAAGTTCATTTAGAAAAAGTAATGTGGGTATGCACGAAGTAGTAGTTTAACGATTAGAAATGGTGGGAGTTATATGTTATTGATGTTGCTGAACAAAAAATAATGAAAGAATAAGGTTGTAATCGTTTGAGGAAAGAGTATAATAGTAATGTTGAAATTTCTATGATAATATAATAATGTTATAATTCAATAGAAATTCCGATTATTATGATCGGTAGAGGTTCTAGGTCAACCCTCTATAAAAAACTAAGAAGAAACAGGACTTCTTAGAGGTGCTGTTTTTTCATATGTAAAGGAGCCTTAACATGATGAAAAATGAAAAAGCAATTGTCGTATTCAGTGGTGGGCAAGACAGTACGACTTGTTTATTTTGGGCATTAAAACAGTTTAATGAAGTTGAAACTGTAACATTTGATTACAATCAGCGTCATGATTATGAAATAGAATGTGCAAGAAAGATTTCGAAGGAATTGGGTGTGAAACACCATGTTCTAGACATGTCGTTGTTAAACCAATTAGCGCCAAGTGCTTTAACTCGAGATGATATAGAAGTAAAAGCAGGAGAGAATGGGGAACTCCCGTCGACTTTTGTCCCAGGGCGAAACTTGATCTTTTTGTCGTTCGCTGGTATTTTAGCAAGTCAAGTTAACGCTAAGCATATTATTACGGGTGTTTGCGAAACCGATTTTAGTGGGTATCCGGATTGTCGAGATGCATTTGTAAAGTCTTTAAATGTCTCTATAAATTTGTCAATGGATCAACAATTTGTTATTCATACTCCACTCATGTGGCTAAATAAAGCTGAAACATGGAAGCTTGCTGATGATTTAGATGCACTGGAATTTGTACGAACTAAAACATTAACTTGTTATAATGGGATCATTGGTGATGGTTGTGGTGAATGTCCAGCCTGTCAATTACGCTTGAAAGGCTATGAAGAATTTTTGCAGATAAAAAGGAGGAGCGAGCTTAGATGATACAACAATTTTATCCGCAAGTACAACATGATTTTCGTTATGAATTAAATAAAGATTTTAATTTTTCAGCCGCTCATTTTATTCCTCATGATGAAGCTGGTCAATGTAAAAATGTTCACGGTCATACGTATTTTGTAAATGTAACTATTGCTGGAGATACGTTAAATGAAAGTGGGTTTCTAGTTAATTTTCAACTCATTAAAAAATTAGTACATGGTCGTTATGATCACAGTTTACTGAACGATTTTACAGACGATTTTAATAATCAAAATTCAGAGCAATTTCCAACAACAGAAGTTGTCGCACGTACAATTTGGGAAAACCTTCAAAAATATCTCAACCAATTATCAAATAAGCCAAAGTGTGTCCAAGTCGTTGTTCGAGAAACACCAACGAGTTACGTTGTATATCGTCCTAAAAAAGGTGATTTCGATGACGAATAGTATTCCAGTAATTGAAATATTTGGTCCTACCATCCAAGGAGAAGGGATGGTTGTTGGACGTAAAACGATGTTTGTAAGAACAGCAGGTTGTGATTACCGTTGCTCATGGTGTGATTCTGCTTTTACTTGGGACGGTTCTGCTAAAGACCAAATTAAACAAATGAGTGCAGAACAAATCTTTGAGCAGTTAATTACGATTGGTGGCAACCGCTTTGACCATGTTACTATATCTGGTGGAAATCCAGCTTTATATTCTTCAATTTGTGAATTAATTGATGTGTTGCAAAAAAACAATATTCAAATCGGACTTGAAACACAAGGAAGTAAGTGGCAAGAATGGTTTACAAAAGTGGATGACTTAACGATATCTCCGAAGCCGCCAAGTTCAGGCATGGAAACGAATTTTGATATCCTAGATGAGATTATTGAACAGCTACAAAAGAGTAATAGAATTGCATCTAACGTCAGTATAAAAGTCGTTATTTTTAATAATCAAGATTTTGATTATGCAAAGAGAGTACACGAGCGTTATGAAAATGTACCGTTCTTTTTGCAAGTTGGAAATGAAGACTTAGGGGATGAAAATCCAAATCAATTAATGAAAAAACTGATTAACAGTTACGAACAACTAATTGAAAAAGTTATTGCCTCTGAAGAATTGAACGATGTAAAAGTATTACCACAACTTCATACGTTATTATGGGGGAACAAACGTGGGGTTTAAAGGATTACGCATGAGAAAGGATATCTCGTGCGTTTTTTTTTTTAGTTTAAATTCATCAGAAAATAGTGTTTAAAACGTGACTTTCTATTAAAAAGTGACGTTTTTTTTCATATTGTATGTTTTTTTGCGCTCTATGAATAAGTAAGGAGAGGATAATTTAGTAGTAGAAGCGAAAGTATAAAAGAGTAGATTGTCGAATGGAGGTTTATAGTGAATACGCTCTTAAATGACTTACAAGTTTTTTTTCTAAACCTTTCTTTTGTCTTCTTTCTTTATTATACCTATCATAAGTTTATTGAAAGAGAAACTCACCGGGTTTCTCATGAAATATTTATAGGGTTAATCTCAGGAATCTCGATTATATTATGTATGTCATTTACGATTTCTCCTACTCCTGATTTTAATTTTGACATGCGCCCAATTCCTTTTATTATCGGAGCACTATATGGTGGCCGGAGGGTGGCCATTTCTTTATTAATTATTTTATTAGCGTATCGATATTACATAGGTATTGGCGATGGTTTTTATGCTTCTGTCATTATCTATTCAATTTTCTGTATATATTTACTGTATCAAATTCCTCGTTTTCAGAGAGTAGCAACGGTAAAAGGAAAAGTAAAACTTTCAGCGATTGCTTCTTGCTTTGGTATATTGTTATTAGCTAGTGTTGTAATGCTCTTTTCACCACCTTTAAATAGTATTCAACTTTTATCTTTAGTCGTTTTATACAGTATTCAGCTATTCGGAATCGTTTTTTTCGTAAACCTAATTGAACGGGCAAGAATGGAACGTTTAATCATTGAAGAACTCAAAAAGTTAGAAAAGCTAAAGATTGTCAGCGATATAGCAGCAAGCATTTCTCATGAAGTCCGGAACCCATTAACGGTAACAAGAGGATTTGTTCAGCTATTGAGAGAAAAAAGTATTCCTGCTGATAAAAAAGAATTGTATATTAATCTATCTCTTGAAGAGTTAGATCGGGCTGAAGAAATTATTACAGACTATTTAACATTTGCGAAACCTTCTCTAGAAAATATCCAAGTACTAGATGTTCAGGAGGAACTTATATATGTTATAAAAGTTGTCACACCGTTTGCGACAATGAATAATGTACATATTGTTTTTGAATCAAATGATGAAGTTTTGATTGCAGGAGAAAGGCAGAAGTTTCACCAATGCTTGATTAATATTGCAAAAAATGGAATAGAAGCGATGCCAGATGGTGGTGAGCTCTCGATAAAAATACAGAAAAGCGAAGATCAAGCTCTTATTACTATTAAAGATATAGGGGTTGGGATGACTGACGAACAGCTTAGTCGTTTAGGAACACCTTACTATACTACGAAGAATAAGGGAACAGGACTTGGAACGATGGTTGTTTTCAGTATTATCAAGGTAATGCAAGGTGAAATAAAAGTGAAAAGTAAAGTAGGGAAAGGAACAAGTTTTATGATTCACCTACCTTTAGTCAAATAAATACTCCGCATTTAATTTTTTGAAAATTATTAAAAATAGTATATTATAGTCTTATAGATAAAGAAGCTATAGAAAAAGGATATTCGAATTTTAAAGGAGGTTTTTTTATGGGGAATAGTGAGATTACCTTACCTAAGTTAATAAAGGAATTTGAGTTTGAAGTAGAGAGAGGGAAAATTGCAGAGTTTGCAATAGCGACAGGAGCAGAGAATATTGAAGTATTTATGAGTAAAGCGGCTGCCAATAAAGCTGGATACCCCGATGTCCCTGTGCCATTAACATTTGGCACTGTACCTGAAATGTGGAAAGGTCTTGATTTTGAAGATATGATTGATGATCTAAATTTAACTTTAACTCGTGTATTGCATGGCAGTCAGTCGTATACATATCACCAACCTATATTTGCTGGCGATCAGATATATGGGAAGACGTTTCTAGTCGGAAGTAAACAAAAGAAGGGACTTTCCATCTTTTCATTTGAAACGATGTTCTACAACGATAAAGAAGATTTGCTATTAGAATGTAAGTCCGTTGTTATCGAAAGAGGTGAGGGCAGATGAATAACGTAAACAAGAGTGAGTTCATTATGATTACCCGTGAACAACTTGTCCGTTATGCGGGAGCATCTGGGGATTTTAATCCTATTCATACGAATATGATATTAGCGAAAGAAAATGGACTTCCAGATGTAATTGCGCAAGGGATGTTTATTATGGGGTTAGCAGGTACACAACTGACAAAATGGTTTGGTTTGCATAAAGTGAAGCAGTTTGATGTACGGTTTACATCGATGACTCTACCAGGTGAAGAAGTTCAAGTAACATGTACTTTAAATGAAGATCAAACTTCAGGCGAAGTTATTGTCTTTAATCGAAACGAAGAGGTAAAACTTAAAGGTTTTATTAAACTAGCGTAGAAGTATAGTGACTTAATTTTTGAGAGGAGGTTATCAAGTTGAAAAAAGTACATATCCCTTCAATGGTAAAAAATAATCAAAAAATCCGCAAACGCAGGAACCAAATATTAGAAGCGTCGATTCAACCGTTTAAAGAAAAAGGATTTCACAGGACAACTACAAGAGAAATTGCAGAAAATGCAGGGATGAGTTTTGGTGCTATATACGAATACGTAGAAAGTAAAGAAGATATTTTATATTTGTTCTTTGAAGCACTCTATGATCAGCTTAATAACATACTAAAAAGTAGAGTAAGTGATCAGTTTAAGGGTCTCGAACGATTAAGGTCTTTTGTAAAACAATATTTTCAAGTTATTAATGAAATCGGTCAAGCGACAAGCATTATGTATAGTGAGTCACGTTCATTACCGAAACCTTATTTAGAGTATGTTCTTACGAAAGAAAATGATTTTGTACAATATGTTATGGACATTTTTTCAAAGTCGCTTGAAGAAGAAAACATTTCATTAGATGAGGAAGAAATTTATTTACTGACACATAATATTATCGTTCAAGGACATATGTGGGCATTTAGAGGTTGGGCATTGAAAGATCGTTTTACACTAGAAAAATATACAGATGTGCAAACGAAAACATTAATTGGAAGTATTTCAGCGTTGACGGAATAGTAACGATTGGGAGCTCATACGATGGGCTCTCTTGTTATGTTTTCTATGCTTGAAATAATGAAAAAGTAAAAACCATAGGCTTGCCATGACTTATAATCGAATACTTTGGTTTTAATTTATTGTAATAAAAGTGTGCTAACACATGAGTTTTGTAGGATGGGAATAGATAGACAAACAATAATAATGTATGGTGGTGTCGTTTAAATGAGAGTATGTTCGTTTCTACCAGCAGCGACGAGTATGATTGCTGAATTAGGTCTTGAAGAGTATTTATATGGAGTGACTTTTGAATGTCCAAGTGAAAAACCCAGGGTCGTTCGTTCACACCTTGAAGGAAGAAAATTATCAAGTTCAGAAATTAATGAAACCGTAAAACAATATATGAATGATGATAAAAACTTATATTATGTCGATATGGAACTTCTTCAGAAAATTGAACCCGATATTATTTTTACACAACATGTATGTAATGTTTGTCAAATTGGAACGAGTTACGTAGAAGAAGTAGTAAAACATTTGCCAAAACAACCGAAAATAATACCACTTATCCCTCATCGGTTAGACGAAGTTTACAACAACTTACTTATGATTGCTCGAGAGTTAAACGAAGAGGAGAAAGGACTAAAAAGACTTGAAGTTCTTAAAAGACGAACGTCGAAAATCTCAAATAAATTGCAACACCAAAACCTTACACTAAAAAAAGTGATGGTGATGGAATGGCTGGAACCTATATTTAACTGTGGACACTGGATACCAGATCAAATTGAACTAGCTGGTGGTTATGATCCGCTTGGGAACCCAGGTGGACATTCACGCCCAATTGAATGGAACGATGTTTTAGCATCCAATCCAGAAGTTCTCGTCATCGCACCTTGCGGCTTTACTCCTGAACGAGCAATGAAAGAAATTGAATTACTAGAAAAACAAGAAGGTTGGCATGACTTATATGCTGTACAAAATAAGCAAATTTATATTGTTGACGGAGATTTGTTTACCCGTCCAAGTACAACATTAGTAGATGGTATAGAATTACTCGCAGCCCTTTTTCATCCACAACAATTTAGCATGCCTGTGGCGGTGCGGGATAAGGTAGTTTCCTATTATAAATCGTAAGGCTTATATTTGAATGATTACTAGAACAAAAGAGACAGGTGAACAGAAAAACATTTACAGTCAATGATTAAAAAAACAACCCTCAGAAGGTTGACAATCGTACCCCTGAGGGATTTCCATCTAAAAAAACAGTTTCGGTTGAGGTAAGTCGATCATCTCTATTTCCTTCTTTTGAGCTGTAGTATCAATTGTTAAAGAATCGCAGGATGTATCAAACTCATATGGTATCGCCTGCTCGTATGGAGGGGGCATTAATTTCGCATTTCTATATTCAAGATAAGGTATATCGATCGATTGACCGCTTGAATTGTAATCCTTCCTAAGTTCGTTGACAACGATTTGCCCGATTTGCCTTCCTAAACGTAAACCTTGTTCATTGTCGATTGGGAAATGAATTCCTGCATAAAGCCTTGATAAGGCAGCTTTTTCAGCGAGAGCATCTAGTGAGCATCTAGTTTTTTGCTTTCAGCTGGAAAGAAGTAACTTAAAATGACTGAGGCTGCCCCTGAAACAGTCGCGTGTCCAGATGGGTATGCGGGATGTTTTGGAGTACAAAAAACAGTTGCTAATTGTGGGTCCAATTGATTTGGCCGTGCTACATTCAATCTGTATTTGATTTCCCATGTGATAATAAAAGCATCATTAAGTCCTGTAAATAATGCTGAAAGTATTCGAGCTGCTCGAGGGGCTGAAACACCATACGTATCAATTAACCGATCGGCAATGGGTAGCCATTGTTTTGGAGGTGCTCCAGACCCCCAATATTTTGCAATTGCTATTCGTTCGTCGGTTATATGTGCTAATTCATGTTGAACAACTTTTAATTGCTCTGTCCAATTAATAGTATTTGGGTCTCGAAGAGCAAACCTTATGTTTCTTCCATCTAATGTTTCAAAACCCCCGCCTTTTTTTCTTCTAATAAAATTCGTTTTCCAAGAGCCTGCATATCGTTCAACTGGATTGTCCGGTGGACGACTCTCACCAGCATATGGTACGTCTGTCCACTGAAGGTAACCTCGTTTTCTCGTTTTCACAATCTCACCTCTTCTTGATTATATAAATAAGTTATGTATATCCAACTACATTTGTCTAAACGCCGTGGGAAATTAGGTAATAACACAGAAAAACGAAACCGAATTTACCAGTCTCGTTAAGGGTTCAATTTTTCAGTTATCTTATCTGATGACTCACTTTTAAAAAACCATTGATAATACATTCTAGAAAGATAAAATGTTACTCCTAATGTAAGAAAGCTATAATACCATTCCCACCTAACGTATTTTATTAGGTTGGTGTATTTTTCGGCAATTTTGTAAAAAGTACTATACACTCATTATTTATTTCCGAAACAACGATGTTTCATGAATGAATACCCCGAAGAGATGGTAAAATAAAAAAACTTACAAATAATTACAATTAACTAAAAGCTAAATTTTGAAATTCTGAAAAATGAAAGTAGGGGAAATATGCATGTTATATTGGCTACTATTTTGATATTACTTAATATAAAAAATAAGACATGGAAGAACGTTAACAAGCATTATATTAGCGTCTTATATGTAGCTTTTTTTAATTTACTTTATTACTACATCTGTAAGCATTTTATCCTTTGGGATTACAAGTCGAATTACTTAAATGTAAGGTGGGTTCGGGGAATTCATCTATTTGCCATTATGCCTTTATTAACTTTGTTATTTCTATCTAATATGCCCAATAACTTGTTTAAACAAGTGTTTTATTTAAGTAAATGGATATTAACTTCAGTTGTGGTTGAATGGTTTGGGTTGAAAAAGTTCAATGCGATTTATTTTTTACATGGTTGGAACTTAGCTTGGTCTTCCTTGATGTATTTATTAATGTACATGTTTAGCTATTTAATATTAATAAATCCCGTTTTAGTTGGTATTCTGTCGGCTTGCTCTGTCGTTATATTAATGGTAAAGTTTAAAGTTCCATTTCGATCCGATTATTTAATGGGGCCTATCATTTTAGCTATAAGAAAATGGAATGTAATAAAAAAAGACCAAAACTTAATGGGTTTAATGGAGAAAAATCAATAGATAATAAAAAAGAAGACGCCCATTAGGACGTCTTCTTCGCGTATTGAGGCGATAAACTGCACTCCACATAGTGCATTACCAGTTATGGCGTGTTTATCGACTTACACAATGAGCTCATCGCTTTTCTAATATAGCATTAATATTACAGAAAGTAAACAAGTTTTTATGGCCATATGAAAAAAAGTGCCTTATAAGGAATTTATATTAATAAGTTATATCTTTTAACTCATCCGTTTTCAAAGGATTGTCAAATTAAGTTATTTAACTTTATTTTATGTTTGAAAGTTTCAATTATAATAAAAGAGGTATTTTATAAAGATAAAAAGAAATAAATTAATGAGTACTTAGTGAAAAAATTGTACGAGGGGAGAACTAGATGCAAGATATAAAAGATACGGTAAAAGAAGTTGTGTATGCTATTTTACCCATTACACTTGTAATTGTTATCTTACAATTTACTTTGATATGGTTGCCTATGGAAGTGTTTTTTCAATTTTTGGCAGGCGTTGTCATGGTAAGCTTAGGTTTAATATTATTTTTATTAGGTGTACATATTGGATTACTACCAGTAGGGGAAATGGTAGGATCAGCATTACCAAAAACGAAGAAAATTGGTTTAATTCTCTTCTTTGGCTTTCTACTCGGTTTTGTCGTTACAGTTGCAGAACCAGATGTCCGAGTGCTTGCATTACAAATTGACCAAGTATCGAACGGTGAAATTTCCCGAAATATCTTAGTTTACTCCGTAGCACTGGGTGTTGGGATATTTGTAGCATTAGCAATGTTAAGAATCGTTTTTAATATTTCAATTAAGTGGTTACTCTTAGGTGGCTATGGTCTGGTATTTTTATTAGCAGCGTTTACTCCAGCACATTTTATACCAATATCATTCGATGCTGGTGGGGTTACAACTGGTCCTATGACCGTACCATTTATATTAGCTCTTGGAGTAGGAGTGGCCTCTGTACTAAGGGGGAAGACGTCTTCTAGTGATAGTTTTGGATTAGTTGCACTTGCCTCAATTGGTCCGATTTTGGCTGTTTTGTTATTAGGGGTGATATACGGGTGAAAATTAATGTTTTCGAAGGTTTTGGCCATGTGCTGTTTGAAGTCACGTTTGCCTTACTACCATTAATTATTTTCTTTCTTATTTTTCAATTTTTCTTTTTGAAATTAGAGAAACAGAAAATTATTAACATCGGGAAAGGCTTCATTCTTTCATTTTTTGGGCTCGCTCTTTTTCTACAAGGGGTTCATGTTGGTTTCTTTCCTGCTGGAGAGTTGATCGGCGAAACGTTAGGCAGTCTCTCATATAACTGGGTCCTTATCCCAATCGGATTTGTACTTGGCTTTGTTGCTACATTCGCCGAGCCAGCTGTACGAATCTTAAATCATGAAGTTGAAAAGGTGTCTGGTGGTTATATCTCACAAAAAGTGATGCTTTATACGTTATCGATTGGTGTTGCTGTTTCCATTGCTGTTTCGATGGTTCGTATATTATTAGGAATTCCTTTATGGTATTTTATTATTCCTGGTTATTTAATTGTTATTATTATGATGTTCTTTTCATCAAAGACGTTCACATCGATTGCATTTGACTCTGGTGGTGTTGCTACGGGACCGATGACGGTTACTTTTATTTTAGCAATTGCTGTTGGGGTAGCTTCTGTAATCGAAGGAAGAGACCCACTTATTGATGGATTTGGTATGATTGCACTCGTTGCGCTATCACCCATTTTATCGGTATTAACATTAGGTGTCCTCTATGAGCGTAAGGGAGGTAGAAGTAAAGATGAAGTTAAATCTGAAGCATAAGCTAATGATTACTGTAGTTAAAAAAGGACAAGCAAAAAATATTGTTAAAGCGACTAAAAAAGCTGGGGCAGAAGGTGGTACAATCCTGCTTGGAAAAGGAACTGGAATTCATGAAAATAAAACATTTTTAGGAATTCCAGTTGAACCAGAAAAGGAAATTATTTTGACACTTGCTTCGACTAATATAATGAACAATGTTGTAAATACGATTGTTACTGATTGTAAAATAAATGAGCCTGGAAAAGGTCTCGGTATGGTTATTGATTTAAAGCATGTTGGTGGGATCTGTCACTTATTAAATGTACCAATAGAAAATAATACAGTACGAGAGGAAGAGAGGAATATACCTATGCCAGAACAAACTATTCATTATGAACTAATCGTTACTATAATTAACAAAGGTGATTCCGATAAAGTTGTGGAAGCCTCAAAGAAAGCTGGTGCAGAAGGAGGAACAATCTTAACAGGTCGAGGCACGGGTATCCATGAACAAGCTAAATTCTTCAATATATTAATTGAACCTGAAAAGGAAATCGTACTTACGTTAATTGACCGTGAAAAGACAGATGATGTCTTAACGATGATTATGAAAGAAGCTCATTTAGATGAGCCTGGTAAGGGAATTGCGTTTGTCTTAGATGTCGAACGAACCGTTGGAATTAATCATATATTAAATGAAATGGTCAACGAGAAGTTCGGTCGATAAAAAAGAGGGAATGTAAATAGAAATCCAGTCAGTGAGTCAACTGACTGGATTTTTTTACACGCTTTTTATTAGACAAATGTCCAGAAGAGTGTGTACATGGATTTAGTCTGGAAAAACTTCTAAACCTAAGACAAAGTGAGCGAATAAAAACACAACGGTCATTAAAATGATAGAAATAACAATGCTACGAATGGGGTCCTTTATTTCAGGTGGCAATTTTTCTTTCTTTTTAGATTCCATTAATTCATCTCCTATATTCAATTTCTTTTCAAATATTTTGGAAAGACGATAGGGAGATGAATGTACTTTGAAATTTAATTGGAAAAAGGGTACCGATGATTTTACTTTTCTGTACATCGCCTAGAAATAGATCATGGGTTGGTAAGGAAAAAGTGAAATTTTCCATCGAATTTGGAAAAAAGAAAGATATTCTTCGTAAATCTTGTTTATTTCCAGAGCTACCTGTACTCAATTCAAATGAGCTCGGCGATGTATATGAATATACTTGATCATTTTCATCCATTACATGGTGATCATGACCGAGGTGTAAAGAAATGACCAAATAGAACAAACAAAAAAATGTAGTTATTTTAATGATATTTTTCATATAAACACCATCGATTTTTTATAAAATAGTATAAGTGTTTCCATAATAAAAAGCAACTTTGATAATAGGGTGTTTTGAGCTAGCAATGATGTTTGTTTAATTGCTATTCAATTGATAAAAAATCGAGGTTTAAATCTTTGTAATGTTACATAGTTATATAATATAATAGGGTTATGTTACATTTGTAATTTGGAGGAACCGATGCAATATGTAGAAGCGATTCAAGATAAAACTAAGATAGATGAAATGAAGAAAATATTACTAAATCAATCTAAGAGAGATTATCTTTTTTTTGTATTCGGTATTAATACTGGTTTAAGAGTAACGGAATTATTACAACTTAAAGTGCAGGATATTTTAACAGAAGATAAATCTGTGAAGGAATACTACGAATTTAATGATGAAAAAAAGAGGTACATTTATCTTAATACTAAAGTTAAAGAAGCAATAGAGCTGTATATGGACCATCACAATACAAAAAAGGAAGACTTTCTTTTTAAATCAAAAAAGGGGAATCAACCGATTACTCGCCAGCAAGCGTATCGAATTATAAATAATGTTGCAAGATCTGTTGGGATTGAGCAAAACATTGGGACACATACATTACGAAAAACATTTGGTTACCATGCTTATGTAAGAGGAGTGGCGATTTCAATCTTACAAAGACATTTCAACCACTCAACTCCATTAGAAACGTATAATTATTTAGGAATTGATAAAAACAAAATAGAGAAAAAAATTAAAATTGACGTTAATTTATAGATAGTATAGAGAGGAGAAACATAACGAAATGGGAGGTACCTTTAATCTAGACTATTTTATTTTGTTAACCGCACTTTTACTCATTATTGGTGTGTTAACGACGAAGTTTTCTACACGAATTGGCGTACCAGCGCTCGTGCTTTTCATACTCGTTGGAATGGTCGCAGGAAGCGATGGTCTCGGACTCATATACTTTGATAATGCAAAACTCGCTCAGTTGATCGGTATTTTAGCGCTAGTCATTATTTTGTTTGAAGGTGGTTTGCAAACGAAATGGTCAAATGTTAAGAGAGTCGCAGTTCCTTCACTTTCATTAGCTACTTTCGGTGTAATTATTACAACGGCTGTTGTAGCTGGAGCGGCTAAACTTGTCCTTGATGTGTCTTGGTTAGAGGCGTTATTATTTGGTGCGATTGTAGGGTCAACCGATGCTGCAGCTGTATTTGCCGTTTTAAAAGGGCAAAATATTAAAGCGAGAATGGGAGCCACTTTAGAAGCTGAGTCAGGTACGAATGATCCGATGGCCGTTTTTTTAACGCTATCTTTTATTCAATTAATTCTCGCAGATGAACCCAATTATCTATTATTAGTTGGAAGCTTCTTCTGGCAGATGGGAATTGGTCTTGTGATTGGGTTGGCCTTTGGAAGGCTCGCAACTTATGCAATCAATCGAATAAACTTAGACTCGAGTGGTTTGTATCCCGTATTTGCGCTAGCATTTGCTTTGTTAACTTACAGCGTTACTGCTCTTATTGGAGCGAGTGGATTATTGGCTGTTTATGTTGCGGCACTAGTCATCGGGAACTCGGAAATTACGTATCGTCATTCCATTTTCCGATTTAATGAAGGTTTTGCGTGGATGATGCAAATTTTAATGTTTGTTATCTTAGGATTACTCATTTTCCCAGGTCAGCTTTTTGCCGATTTAATCTTACTTAAAGGGCTGTTAATTTCATTTATTTTAATTATAGTAGCCAGACCTGTAGCTGTGTTTATTTGTACAATCGGTATGAAATATAATTGGAAAGAAAAAATCTTCTTATCTTGGGCAGGTCTAAGAGGTGCGGTACCGATTGTTCTAGCGACGTTCCCGATGATAGCTGGGCTTGAAAACAGTCAGATGTTCTTTAATGTTGTATTTGCCGTTGTTTTGACGTCGGCTCTTGTCCAAGGATCATCCATTTCTTTCTTTGCAAAAAAATTAGGTTTAACGGGTCCACCTAAAGCGAACTCGCCACATTCATTAGAACTTGTGTCGATTGGAAAGGCCAATGCTGAAATTATTGAATTTGAAGTGAATGAAAAACATCAAATTAATGGAAAGAGAATTATGGAAGTAACATTTCCGAAAAAGGTATTAATCAATGCTGTTATTCGAGAAGGTGAGTTGATTACGCCACGAGGAAAAACGAGGTTGAAATCAGGTGACATTTTATATATTTTAACGTCAAGAGAAAGTAAAGCTCCATTAACCAAAATGTTAAATGTAGAAGTTATAGAAGATGCAGAGGAATAGAAGAAGAGTGAGTGCCGTAAAGGCCCACTCTTCTTCTATTGAAGATTACAGAAATGACAATAGGAAGCCACCGATGGCACCAGTTAACACAATGACCCAAGGAGGCAGTTTCCAAAACACTAGCATGCTGAACAAGACTGCTGCAAACGCGAAATCGATTGCTGTTAATATCGAATTAGTCCATATCGGGTGGTATAAGGCTGCAATTAAAATGCCGACAACGGCAGCGTTGACACCCATTAAAGCCCCTTTAATTTTCGGGTTGCGGCGTAATGAAGCCCAAAATGGTAAAGTCCCTAAAATGAGTAGGAAGGCGGGTAAAAAGATCGCCACTGTTGCTAATAAGCCACCTTGCCAACCGTTAATAACGGCTCCAATGTAAGCGGCGAAGGTAAATAAAGGTCCTGGTACCGCCTGTGCTGCACCGTAACCAGCTAAAAACTGTTCTTCCGTTAACCAACCTGTCGGAACAAATTCGCGCTCAAGTAAAGGTAAAACAACATGCCCACCACCAAATACGAGGGCACCAGAACGATAAAAACTATCAAACATTGAAATCCAATTGATCGCGGTAGCCTCCCGCAAAATAGGAAGTAGAATCAATAAGCCGAAGAAAAGGGTTAAACAGCCGTATGCAAAACGACGAGAAATCGGGAACTTCTCACTAGATGGTGGATCATCCATTGCCTGCTGTTTATATAGTAAGTACCCGACAAAGCCAGCTAGTATGATAATGGCTACTTGTGTAAATGCCGTTTGCCAAAGTAAAGTAAGGACAATTGCAAATAAAGCAATCGTTCGTCTATGTAGATCTGGAGTTAAGTTTTTCGCCATCCCGAGAATGGCATGTGCTACGACTACGACTGCAACGATTTTTAAACCGTGGATCCAGCCATAGTCTCCAAAACCTAATTGATTGAGGACGACAGCAAAAATAATGAGCGCGATAACAGAAGGAAGAGTAAATCCAATAAAAGCTAAGATTCCTCCTAATAATCCAGCACGCATTACTCCAATGCCGATCCCAACTTGGCTACTTGCAGGGCCAGGTAAAAACTGACACAAGGCAACGAGGTCTGCATAACCTTTTTCATCCATCCATTTTCTTCTTCGAACATACTCGTCGTGAAAATATCCTAAATGAGCAATAGGTCCTCCAAATGATGTGAACCCTAGCCTAGTTGAGACGAGTAACACTTCCAAGAGGGTATTAAGTTTGCTTTCTTTTTGATTAGACATCATTTCCCACCTATCTTGTTAATCTTTAATTTCTTTGAAAAGTTCATACGCCTTGTTTCTTGCTTCAACGAGTACAGCTTCACCTTTTTCCGTCGTTGAGTAATACTTTCTAATTTTCCCCTCAACATTTCGGTCCTCTTTAAACAATAGACCGTCCTTTTCCATATTGTGAAGGATAGGGTATAATGTTCCTGCACTTATGTTATATCCATGTTCTTTCAGTTCCTCGAGCATCCATAAGCCAAAAATCGGATGTTGCTTTGCATGATGCAAAATATGTATTTGGATAAATCCTAAAAATAATTTCCGTAAAATTTTATCTTCCAATTGTGATCTCCTTTCAGTTTAGGTGTCAATATCGAAAAACGATATTATAAAAATAACAAAATTTTAGTAAAGAAACAATCCGTGTGACTAATAAAACACAGTAAATTTACATTATTAATAAGAAATTAACAAAGTTATATGACCATTAGAAATTAATGAAAAATTATCTATTACAAACTTAAAAAAAGTCCAAATAAACGGTTAGTCATCGAAAGAAAAAAAGAGTGACGTATGTTACCACCTTTGGTATGATGAGTATGTTGATAATGATTATGATTATCAATTAGTTGCTACTAAAGGGTGGATGCCAGATGAAGAAGATCTACTTTTGTAAAGAGAACGACGTATCCAAAAAGGTACTTAAAAATTTAAAAGAAATGTTTCCCGAATTAATCGTAAAACGGAAAGGCTGCGTGGGAGAGTGTAAAACGTGTAAACGTTGTCCTTTTAGTTTACTTGACGGGAAAAAAGTGATTAAATCTGATACGGATGAAGAACTATACAAGAAAATAAATAAACAAATCTTAAAAAAAGCCAAGTAATATTTGAGTTTGATTTTTTACTTAACTTATTTGTGAAATAGTTGACGACAGTGTGTGCTGTCGTTTTTATTTCGTGCAAAAAACTTTTTAATTAGGAAAACCAAATGAAGGATGGGATCGTCTATTATGTTGTATGGAAATGAGGTGAAACTAGAATGGATGAGACAAACGCAGTACTAATTATAGATACGGATAAAGATAAAGAAGCAGTGCTAGATTATTTAATGATGGAATATGGAACAGATATAGTTCGTTTAGCTTATACATACGTGAAGGACATGACGCTAGCAGAGGACTTAGCACAAGAAATTTTCATAAAATGCTATAAAAGTTTACATACTTTTAAACATCAATCGAGCTATAAAACTTGGCTTTATCGAATTGGTAGTAATCACTGTAAAGATTACGTAAAAAGTTGGCATCACAGGAAAGTAACCATCGCTGAAAAACTATCAGATTTACTTACAACATCGAATAATATTGATGAAGAGATCATCAAAAAATCAGAAGACGAAGAATTAGTTGAAGCTATTTTTCGACTAGAAGTAAAGTATCGAGAAGTCATCTACCTGCATTATTACGAAGAGTTTTCGATGAAAGAAATTAGCCAAGCCATAAAGATAAATGAAAATACTGTAAAAACAAGATTAAAACGAGCGAGACAATTATTGAAGGAAATGATGAAGGAGGGATGAACATGGAAGATCGATTAAAAGGATTAAAAAAAGCGTTGAAACATAACGTATTTCATAATGTTTCTTTCTCTGAAGAGCGTCGTCAGGCTGTTAAAGAAACAATTCAAGCGGAAAAAGATCCATTCAAATGGGATGAGACGACGGTACTCGTTCTGTTGAATACCATTAACGACCGATCGTTAACAGGATTCCAAATAGCAGAGAACATGAGTGAAAAAGACGATCATACCTTTAAAGATCAAGAGGGAAGGTTATATACACTGCTCCATCGACTTGAACAGAAGAGAATTCTTCGTTCTGAGTGGAAAATAGAGGATGATAAAAATAGAAAATATTATTCTCTTTCCTCCATAGGAAAAAGAATTTTAGCTAGTAAGGCAAAAGAAGAATCGGGCAAGTCGTTCGTACTGAAAGAAGTGCTTGAAGGAGGCTCAGCGTGATGCCCGAAAATCGCGAGTTACTTCAATCCTTTATAAAAAAAGTAAAAACAGAAATAAAATCAAAAGAAGCGCAAGCTTTAGTTGAACAAGAATTATTAGGTCACATCGAGGAACAAAATGATTCTTTGAAACGGAAGGGGCATACGGAAGAAGAGGCTTGCAAACTAGCGATAGAACAAATGGGTAACCCTATTATGCTTGGGCAAGAGATGAACCAATTGCATCGACCGAGAGTAGATTGGTCTCTTTTCTTTCTTTTTACGGCAATCATTGTGATGAGTTTAATTCCAATGTATACACTTTCAACAGTGATTGAAGGGTTGTTTGAAAGGAAAATGGTTTTTAATGTAATTGGAATCGTGATTGTGTTAAGTGTTATGCTTTTTGATTACCGAAAGCTAGAACGATTAGGGGTTTTCTTATACGGAAGTACTACCTTACTCCTTATTTATATTTTTTTTTATGGAGCAGTGGTAGCTGGGAAAAAGTTTTTAGTAATAGGGAATTTTAGTCTAGATATAACATTCACTCTATTTCTTTTATATGTAGCATGGTCAAGTCTGCTTCAACAACTTCAATTTAAGCGAATGTTTATGTTAACGATCTTGTTTTTGGCCCCAATCGGACTTTATATCATAAATGGTTATTACATTTTTTCGATAATGTATTTTATCGCTGTACTTGTGATGCTGAATGTGAATGGCCGTAACAATTTAGTACATAAGAAGTTTATCTGGCTGTCGATGATTGGGGCGTTCATTTTGTCTAATATCTATTGGGTTATTGCACCCCCGCATCAAAAAGAAAGATTTGTAGCCTTTTTAAATCCAGAACAATATCGGGATACTTGGGGGTATGTGACGAGCATAACTAAAGAAATGATTGCGGGGGCTGGTTGGTTTGGTCAAGGGAATGTGTATGAACAAGTAAGAAGGTTACCAGAAGCTCACACCGACTTGATTTTTCCTTATATCATATATGTTTTTGGTTGGGGAGGAGGAATTCTATTAACTTTTTTATTAGGTTTATTAGTATTTCGTATCGTCAAAGTTTCGTGCAAAACGAAGCATTCTTTCGGAAAAAACATAGTCATTGGTGGGGGAATACTTCTTGCCTTTCCTATACTTGTAAATACTTTGATGTCTTTAGGCTTTTTACCAGTCGTTAGCATTCATTTACCGTTTATGAGTTATGGAGGGACACATTTACTCTCCAATTCCATCATTGTTGGACTGATTTTAAGTGTATACCGACGAAAAGATCTCATTATGGAGACTAAAAATTATTAACGAATATGATGGCGAAGCAGAAATGCTTCGCCTATTTTCTTTTACAACTATTGACAATTAACCATATTGGTTGTATGGTTAATTACATGAGTAACTAACCAATGAAGTAGGTGACAAGATGGAATCAAACTTACAAGAAGGTAAGCCAATATATCAACAAATTGCAGAAAAGATTGAGTCCAGTATTTTGGATGGTTCAATTAAGGAAGGAGATCGAGTGCCATCTACTAATGAATTTGCAAAGTTTTATCAGATTAATCCAGCAACTGCAGCAAAAGGAATCAATCAGCTTGTGGATCAAGAAATTGTTTATAAAAAGAGAGGGATCGGTATGTTTGTAGCTGAGGGAGCAAGGGAGATTATTTTAGGAAAACGAAAGCAAGATTTTTATAAAGACTATATCGTCCCTTTAAAAAATGAAGCTGAAAAACTAAGCATTAGTGTAGGTGAATTAAAAGACTTATTAGAAAGAGGGGAAACGAATTGAACATTCATGTAAAAGAGGTAACGAAAGAATTTGGGGCAAAAAAAGCGTTAGATCAATTATCTGTTACGTTTGAAGAAGATAAAATATATGGTTTGTTAGGGCGAAATGGAGCTGGCAAAACAACATTGATGCAATGTACAACAGTTGATGGTTTATTTGACAGAAGAAAAAGGAGGAAAGATACATGCTTAAGGAACTAAAAGGAAATTTATCTTTTTTCGTGTATGATCATCGTTATAGTGTGACGATTTTTTGGTCGGTATTACTGTTATCATCAGTTGTATTTTTTGTGATAGCTGCATTAAATTCAGATATGTATGTAGGATTCTCCATGAGTTTTGCCGTTTTTCTTTTTTGTGCTATTAGTGGCTTTTTGATGACGAAGGAAACGTTTCCATTTCTAATCAAGCTCGGTTCCACGAGAAATCAATACGTTTTTTCGGCGCTTGTTTTTAACTTAATCTTAGCAACTTTTATGTCAGCTCTCGCAGTAATCGTTAACCAACTCTCGATCGCTATGAAAAGTCTGACCAACGTAGATAATTTTAATCATTTTATGGTATTAGAAGGAACCACGATTGCAGCTACTTGGTATAATGAGTTGCTGTTTAATATCATTATCTGTTTTCTTTTATTGCAGGTAGGCTTTATGATGAGTTCACTCTTTTACCGCTTAGGTTTAGTTGGTGGATTTAGTGGAATTGTCATGTTTGCGCTGATTTTAATTATCCCAACAACTAGAAACATTCTCCTAGATATATTTGTAGGAACGAATGGAACCTATATTGATATAAACTATATTTCTATCATACTATTATCGATCTTAGCAATGTTACCAAATTGGTTGCTATTAAAAGACGCACCGACCACAGGTGTAGCAACGAGATAAAGAAAGAGAATCTATCTATTTCATAGATCAAATAAGGTCATAAATACTAGAACCGCTACTGCCTGTTACGCTCTAAAATAGCGTGACAGGCTTTTGTAGGTCCATTTATTTTCAATTGTTATTGTAAAGTAACCTTGACAGTAAAGTGACCTTTACATTAAATTGGGGTGTAGAGAGGGTTGGTCAAATGAAAAATCGGATGAAAGAACTACGGCAAGAAAAAGGAATTTCACAAGAAAAAATGGCAACATTACTCGGCGTTTCAAGGCAAACCATTATATCGATTGAGCGTGGGAAGTATAATCCCTCTTTACCACTAGCGATCCAAATTGCCCGCAAGTTTGACACGATAGTGGAGAATGTTTTTTTGATGGATGAAGACGATCTTAGAGAGGTGTAAGTATGATGATAACGAAAAGTTTTAAAAAAGGTTCAAGAGGATTATATTTCTTCTTTGGATGTATGTTTTTAGTGTATACAGCTTTATTTACGTTTGCGACGATTTATACTGGTGCATTTCCAGTAGGGCATCGAAACGTAATTAACCTATTAAACTACTAGAATAAATGGGAATGCGAAGCTAGAATTGTAGCTCGCAACTTTTATTTCTAACGCTTTAAAACATTCATCGCATACTCCAAGACAATACGAAACAAAATACAATAGAATTAATTAACCGTTGACATGCAACCAAAAAGTTTCGTAAAATAAATACGAAACCATTTGGTTGCATAAATACATATTGGAGGAAAAATGATGCCATCTACTTTAGATATTCGTAAACATGCTGTATTTAATGCAAAAATTGACAAGGTTTGGAATGCTGTTGCAACTTCAGAAGGGATTGACTCATGGTTTATGCCGAATGACTTTAAAAAAGAGCTCGGATATGAATTTACAATCCAATCACCGTTTGGCCCGACCCCGTGTAAGGTTTTAGAACTAGATCCGCCAAAACGACTTGTTTTTTCTTGGGGGGAAGCTGGTTGGAAAGTAAGTTTTGAGCTCAAAGATTTAGGAGATCAGACCGAATTTACGCTCATCCATTCTGGTTGGAGAGAACCTGATGAAGTTATACCTGGACCTGGACCAAAGCAGACGAATGCCGAAATTAGCGACCGCATGAATCACGGTTGGGAGTCGATTGTTCATGAAGCATTACGTAAAGTAGTTGAGGGATAATGTCTGCAGAACAAAAACATGATGTGTTTCAAGCAATAGCAGACCCTTCAAGACGAAAGATGTTAAAGCTGTTAGCTAATGAAGAAATGCCAGTCACGATGATTAGTAAACACTTTCCGATGAGTCGAACAGCTGTTTCAAAACATTTACGGATCTTATCAGAAGCGAGCCTCGTTAGTGTTGAAAAAGTTGGACGTGAAACTCGCTATAAACTTCAAGCAGAAGCTCTCATGGAATTAAAGCAGTGGTTATCTTTTTACGAGCAGTTTTGGGATAATAAAATGGAAATGTTGAGGCATGTAGTTGAAAATCAAAATGAAAACTGAGATTAGCTAAAAAAGGATGGCATACTCTATAGATGTCATCCTTTTTTGTGTGTAGACCCCTTAATTATCGAATGAGCATTAACGAAAGGACATTTTGTTGGGGATCTTTAGGAATATGAATGGGCCATTCTTTTTCATCGTGTTCAGTTAGTTGGTTTATCAATTTCCAATGAATTTTTTCGTAGTGTTCAACTTTTAAATTATCTGAGGATGATGTCTTTAAGAAAATAACAAGAGTTGAACACTTACCGAATTGACGAGAGTTAATCGAATATTCTTTTAATATTTGCGCTACAAATTTGTAGGTCCTCCATATAATAAAACAACGTTATGAACGGGAGGAAAATTAAATGTATCAACATATTGTAAAGCCAGGAGAGACGTTGTGGGGGATATCTGAAGATTATCGAGTGCCGTACGCTACTTTAGTTCAAGTGAATCAAATTGTTAGTCCAGACATGATTTTTGTAGGGCAGGCGATTATTATTCCAGGTTTACCAGACCCAAGTTTACTTCCATATTCGATCGTTGTTTCAATATCTAATCGTACGTTAACATTATTGGAAAATGGAATCATCGTAAAAGTATATCCGATTGCTGTTGGCGCGATCCTTCATCAAACGCCAGTTGGTGAATTTGTGATAATCAATAAAGCACCTAATCCTGGTGGACCATTTGGAACAATGTGGATGTCATTATCGAAAAAACATTACGGAATTCATGGAACAAACGATCCCGCATCAATTGGAAGAGCTGTTTCTAGAGGATGTATTCGCATGTTTAACCCTGATGTTGAAGAACTTGCTCGTACAGTTCCTATTGGGACTCGTGTAAGTATTCGACCGTGATCTGTAGGATAACGGATCTTTCACAATGGGTTGTATTGAGTTTGTTATTTTTTATCCGCAACAACTGGCAGTAATACCCCCACTTCAAGACTTCGAGGGATAAAAGAAGGATAAGTGGGGGATAAACTGCGAGTAAAAGCTTAATGAACACAGACTAAATGCGCCACGTCCTGTGGCAACGTCTGTATGACCCACATCGTGTAGGCATCAACCAAACATCGTTGGGGGAAGAGGAGAACCCCTCACTGATGGAAGTTTCATTTTATTCTGAATGAGATGGATTAAAATTTATTTTCTCTAAAAATTTGTCTGTACTGCCTTTAAAGGTCAAGAAAATCGGTGAATTTTTCTCATTGAACAAAAGCAAGTAAGGATCCTCATTATCTGGGAAAATGATAATAACTTGGTCTACAAAGTCATTAAACCATTGATTTTCTACTTTATAGCTGGGTTCTAAAGGCACCTTTACCATATAACCTCGATTTGGAATCGGATCGAATTTTTTGTGAATATTTGTAACTCCATCGATAAAGGATTTGGCTTCCTGTTGAATTTCTTCATTAGAGGGAATAATTTTGATTACTTGTTCGTTCTCTATATGAAATACTTCTATTTTATTATTTGTTTGTGCATTAGCACTTGTTGCGATTGCGAGTACTATTAGTAAACTTGCCAAGATTTTTTTATTCATTATTACCTCCTCATTTTACTATGTCCAAAGGTAATGTTTTTGATTGTGCTCATCCTAAAAGAAAAATAGTTAATTATTAACACAGTGATTGTCAAATAGAAGTCAAGAATCTTGTTTATAATAGTAAAAGGGATTCCGTTGAGAGAGATCAGATAAGGAGGAATTTGGGGTGGAACAAGAAACAAAAAAAAGTGAAGAGCAAAGTACTTCTGGTAAGGCGGATGAGGCATCTGTTGAAGATTTAATACCACTTCACGGTAATTTAAAAAAAATGCAATCGACTTTAAGTGAACTGCAATCAACGCAACAACAAAACCAATCAGTAAATTCGTCGTCCTCAGATCAACATGTTAGCCAATTGTTACAGCAAATGCAACAATTTAGTAGACAAGCACAACAAGAACAGCAAAAAATATTTCACCAATTAGAACAATCTATACAGGAAGCAACTCAGATGTTAGGTAATGTAAGCCAAGCCCTCCAATCGTTTAAAATTCTTAATCAAATGACTCAACAAATAAATCAGTCTCAGGAGCAATTACAACAAATGCAGCAACAGAAGAGTCTTCCTCAGTTCAATAATAGTCAAAAAAATGACCAACAGTCCCAAAATGGTCAATCACAGAGCCAAGAAAGTCAAAGTGGTCAGGAACAAGATAAACTAAATGGCCAAGGACAAAGCCAGGGTTTTACTACTTTTAATGGAGTCCAAATCAACTAGATTTGGTCCTAATAGTAGAGGTGCATTAATAAATGCCGAACAATGCGGGTACTCTGGATCATTTGTACAATAATTAATTATGGTAATTTTATCCCTGACCTTGACAATAGGTAACTCTTAAATGAAAAGCAATTTATTAAATAGACCTTGCCAAAGGTTTATTTAGTTTTAATATGAGGAGTGCCAGCATTTTAGAGTCAGCCTCTCTTTTTGTAAACCTACTTCATCATTCCACGAGCATCCACCTTCCATTTAGCCACTATTTTTTCATGACGGTGTACCACATATTCATAAAAGAGGTTAGCAACAACACAAGCGTGATTTGGAATGATTTCAACGGTATCATTCATCTTTAGTGTCGTCTCCTTAAATACACCCACACCATGTTCCTCAGAAAGTCGTTCAATTATAATTTCTGGATGATTTTTCACTTTTCCATACCCCACAACACTTTTGTTACCATGAGCCCCTTGGTCTAATGATAAAGCTTTGCTTCCTGCATCTAATATGATACGATCTTTCTTTTTACTAACGACACTTGCAAGGACGGTAAGTGCACATTGAGAAGGATTAGTGACACCAAGCCCAACTTGACACATATCATAGAAAGCAGCATTTCCAGGACGAATTTCGGTAATTCCTTTTATGCTTGCGGCATACTTAAAAGTTGGTGTTGAACCCACACTTCGATGTTTAATCGGGATGCCTAATTGTTCACAAAGTTCAGCACTACGAATGACTGAGTAGGCTTCTTCGTGTGCAATGTTTTCGATTTGCTCTAGGGAAGTCGCAGCATATGAATGCCCAGCGTGTGTAAAAATTCCAGTTAAGGATAAATGTTGCATCGTTTGTATCGTTGTTGCTAATTCTGTAATTTCCTCGATTTCAACACCACACCTGTTAAGCCCAGAGTTCACTTTAATCCAGACTTCTAACGGATTTATAGTTCCTTTAAAGATGTCGTTTACTATTTCAGCTTGTTCGATTGAGTCAATTGCTAGTGTGATTTGAGATGTCGAAGTTAATGTTTTAAGACGTTCAAGTTTTTGCGGTTTAGCAATAGGGTAGGCAACTAAAATATTCGTAATATTAGCTGCTGCCATTATTTCTGCCTCTTCAAGTTTAGCAACAGTTATTCCGCATGCCCCTTTTTCGATTTGCATTCTGGCTATGTTAATACTTTTATGTGTTTTTATATGTGGACGCCACTTTATTCCATTCTTATTAGCAATATCCCGAATATCATTTAAATTTTGGTCTAATTTGTTTAAGTCCAGCAATAATGTTGGAGTATCAAGAGTTTGTATAGATTTCATCGTTACAATCACACCTCATTTTTTTGAAGTTAATGAAACTTTTATAGGATCCATTTCGTCTATTATGACAGAAAATGTTGGAAAAATATGCGATATATTTTCAAGGTTTGTGATTGTTAACTTTAGTTACTTTCAAATCTAAAGGGGGGAGAACATGTATGTAAAAAAAATAAGGCATATTTATAATCTGTTTTCAGGTGTAGTAGTTTTGTTGTTTTCGCTATGGATGAGTGGACCTGGAATTGCCGAAACGGATTCAGAGACGTACAGATGGTACTATATGTTGTTTTTTGTTTTATGGTTAGTCGGATTTATCATGCAGTTCAATATGCGTGCTAGAAATATAGGGATTATACTTACTTTTATTCCTGTGGTATTTATTTTCACACTGCTAATTAAAGCTGTTTTTATGTAAGTATATGAATAGGAGATCATATAATGGAGCTCGTTCATTAACGATCTCTTTTTTGTCCATAAAAAGTAAATTCTCCAGTCGTAAGTCCCAACTCAGCTGAATACAATGTACAAGTCATATAGTTTGTCCTTTGTATGAAACATGGGTTGGTCTGGAGGGTGAGACGTTGAGTGTATTTATTAGTTATATTATTTTAGGATTGTCCTTAGCAGCACCGATTGGTCCTGTCAATGCAGCTCAAATCGATAGAGGCATTAAAAATGGTTTCTTTCATGCGTGGCTTGTTGGATTAGGAGCAACGGTAGCGGATGCATTTTACATGTTGTTAGTATTTGTTGGTGTTGTCCATTTTTTAGAAATTCCCTTTATGCAAACATTTTTATGGATCTTTGGTTTCTTCGTACTCGTGTATACAGGGATTGAAAGTCTTTCTGGTGCTAGTCAATTGGATGTAAGTCATATGCGGAGCCAAAAGGAATCACATTTAAAATCATTTATGTCAGGATTTTTTATGTCTTTATTTAATCCATTGACGATCTTATTTTGGCTTGGTATTTTTGGCTCCATTTTAGCGAAAACGGTTACGACTTATGGGACCGGAAAAGTTATTCTGTATAGTGCCGCCATATTTATTGGTATTACAGTGTGGGACTTAACAATGGCAGGTCTTGCTAGTACGATGCGCAAGTTTTTAACAAATCGTTTGCTTACAATTATTTCAATTATTTCAGGGTTATCGTTAATTGGATTTGGGATATATTTTGGCATTCAAGCAGCTATTGTTTTATTTTCGTAAAAAGTGTGCTTGGGTTATTATCATCATCATTCGATTTCTTGTTCCAAAAATGTTTCATTATTAATGTGATGACCCCGATAATGACGATAAAACCTAAACTAACAAAGAAACCAGGTCGACTCGTTTGGTGGAATATCGTTCCAAACACACCAAGAAAAACGAGTGAAAACCCTAGTAGCCGTTTTATTTTAGACATTAAGGTCATTTCCAATATACGACCGTATGATCCAAGAATGAAAAACCAGTTATAAAGCAACATGAGTCCTGCTGCGGTCGTAACATATTCATAGATCCGCCCAGGCATAATGAGAGCTAAAACAATGGAAATGATTATCCCTCCTGTTGTTAATGCAATTGCAGGGAGGGCGATATCTTTTTTTACACGTTTTGATAGAACAGCTGGAGCATCACGATCTTCAGCAAGCGTGACAAGAATACGAATAATGGCAAACAAAGAAGCGACCATTGTTGAAAAGCCTGCAATGATAAAAACCCCATTAAATACGTGAGGAACAAACTGTAAATTATATTGATTCAGCGCGGTCACAAATGGACTTTTTTCAGTTGTAAATGTATCCCATGACACCATCATTAGAGCTAGTCCAATCGAAGAGATATAAATAATAGCTAATAACAACAACATAATTTTCCCTGATTTCGGTGCTTCATTCATGTCCTTCAAGCGAACGGCCAATAACCCCATAATTTCGATACCCGCATATCCATAAAACCCATAAATAAGAGATGGTAACAAGCCACTGATACCATTCGGAAACACCGTATCATATGTTCTTGGAATTCTTACCGCTTCTGCATCTCCTGCGCCTAATAACCCAAACAACGCAAGGATTGCTAAAATAATAAACATTAAGATCGCTGCGATTTTTAAAACGGCTAATAGGTTTTCCACACGGTCAAAGCCTGCTGGCCCCATTAAGATAACGAGAAGTCCGAGAACCGCATATATCGAAGCAAACACCCATAAAGGGATGTTAGGAAACCAAAACCTCGAAAAGATAGACAAGGCAGTCATCTGACTACCGATAATTAACATTTCAGAAAGAAAGTACACCCAGCCACTTGTAAAACCAGCCCACCGTCCGTATGCGTGTTTGGCATACGTTCGAAACGAGCCTTTCTGAGGATCATTTATCATTAATTTAGCTAGTGCTTCGTATACGAAGTACGTTCCAATCGCAGCTAAAAGATAAGAAAAAATAACCGATGGACCCGCCATATTGATGGCGATACTCGACCCAAGGAAAAAGCCTGTTCCAATCGTACAAGCAACACCTAAAAGCGATAGTTGCCACCACTGTAACGGTTTTTCTTTTTGTTCAGCGGAATTTGATTTCATGTGACATCACCACTCCTTAACCATGATTGTATTGTTCGAAAATATCGGTAAGTTTATGTAAGATATTTCTATAATGATGGGTTTTTAAGCTTTTATGTAGAAAGATGGATAGTGAGTAAAAAATATGTAACACTACTCAGTGACAAAGGTGTAAAATATTTCACCATAAATTGAGGAGGAGTTAATATGAGCCAACAAGTTGTAGCAGTTCGAAAAAATAATGATGGTGATATCGTGGAATTAAAATTAACGAGCGGACAAGTTGTTGATTATAAGCAAGCACAGATGATGGCCCAAAACGGTGAGATAGAGCATGTAAATGTTTTTAAAGGCCGTGATGGCGATATGCATTTAAGAAGTGATGCTGATGGCGATCCAACGAATAATTTAGACAATTTACCGACGTTTTAATAATAATACTGTTAAAAAAGGGTATTAATCGTAATTGATTAATATCCTTTTCTATTCATTTATAATGTCAACTAAAATAAATTAAACGTTTACATAATTGAGTTGAAGATTAATAGTATAAAGTAAATGAAGGTATTAAAAGGTTTGTTGTCGAAGATATATAAACTACTTTCGTTAAATGTAAACTTATTCTATTATCTTTGAACGAAAGGGTATTTTAGTAGATAACCTTGTAGCTATGCATTACTCCTGTACCATTGGAATATTATGAACCATAAACAGTACATACATTTAGAAACCGAGATGAGAGGAGTGGGGCGGTTGGATTTACGTGGACACCACTTATTATGTTTATTAGGCTATAGTGGCCATGGATATTCTCCATCCTTTATCAATAAAATGGAGCACCTTGCACCATTATACCGAAAACTAGATTTGGATTTTGATATATATATAAATGAACATACCGATGAAATTTGTGAGCATTGTCCAGCAATGGTCCAAAATAACTGTACTACTTTTAGTAAGGTCGACCATGAAATCCGTGAGCTAGATCGCAGAATCAATGAGAAATTACAAGTTCGATCAGGCTTTTTTTACTCGAAGAAAGTGATATTCCGAAAAATACGAGAAAAAGTAGAGCCAGATGATCTAGATATTCTTTGTAAGGGGTGTAAATGGCTTTCCTATGGAGTTTGTAAAGAAGCGATTCGAAAGTTGAAAGCTACGGATAATTGAATAAAGTTCGGGTGGTGTTTAGGTATAGTGAGTTAAAAATATTGGGGTTTGAAAGAATATCCATTATCCTTGTTTTAAATCACATGATAGAATATTTGAAATTTTTAGAAAACAGATATAAAATAATAGTGGATTTCATATTATGGGAGGGTATGTATGTATAGGGAGACAATGCAATCACTGTTTGAACAGGCTTTTGCGAACTATAAAGATCGGACAGCCATTAAGTTTAAAGAGAGAGAATATACGTATGCACAAATCGAACAAATAGCCAACCAATGCAGTTGGGCAATGATTGAATTAGGAATTGAACCAGGTGAACGTTCCGCGCTGCTTATGTCAAACTGTCCAGAATTTATTATGGCGGATTTAGCAATTATGAAAACGGGTACTGGGAAGGTGCCGTTAAATGATATGTTAGTTGAAAAAGAGATTCAATATATTTTACAAGATTCTGAAGCAAAAATATTATTTGTTGGACCTAACTTTTTCGATGTAATCCTTAAAATTAAAGCAAACTTACCTCATCTAAAATATATTGTAGCTATTTGTGAAACAGAAATTTGCCCACCACAATTTATACCTTGGTCACAATTTATTTCTCAACAACCTAGTGAAAACCCACAAAGAAATACACAACCAGATGATTTATATTTACTTGCTTACACGGGCGGAACGACTGGTTTACCAAAAGGTGTTTATCACACGCAAAGAAATGGATATATAAATATTTGCTCACACATCATTGAAACAGAAATCGTCGATGGAGAAAAGATGTTATTATCAACACCACTTTCTCATTCTGCAGGTTTGTTTACTCAAACAGGGTTACTCCGAGGTGCAACCATTGTTCTAGAACAAAAATTCAATCCAACGGAAATCCTTAATATTATTGAAAAAGAAAAAATTACATTTACCTTTATGGTTCCAACGATGATCTATCGGATCCTCGACGAATTGAAAGAAAATACTTATGATGTTTCTTCCATTAACACAATTATTTACGGTGCAGCACCAATAACTGAGCAGCGACTAAAAGAAGGATTGGATCGATTTGGACCTGTATTCCTGCAATTTTTTGGACAAACGGAATGTCCGAATTTTGTAACCAAGTTATCTAAACGAGATCATTCCTTAAATTCTGAAACGGTACACCGTTTAAAAAGCTGTGGTCGTCCAGTGTTAATGTGTAATGTAAAAGTAGTTGGTCCAAACGGCGAATTGGTTTCTTTAGGAGAAGAGGGAGAAATTGTCGTTCAGTCTCCATATGTTATGAATGAGTATTATAAATTGCCAGAAAAGACAAAAGAAACTGTTCAGAATGGTTGGTTATACACGGGAGATGTAGGAAAGATTGACGAAGATGGCTATGTCTATTTACTCGATCGCAAAAAAGATATGGTTATTAGTGGTGGTATGAACGTATATACAACTGAGGTTGAAAATGTGCTTCAACAACATCCAGCTGTAAGTCAAGTAGCTGTGATCGGCGTTCCTCATGAAGATTGGGGAGAAGCGGTGTTAGCACTCGTTATCCCAGCTGATGATCATGCGAACAAGGATGAGATCTTATTCCATTGTTCACAACTCTTATCTAAATATAAACGACCAAAAGACATTGAATTTGTGAAGAGCTTTCCATTAACACCTTATGGAAAACTAGATAAAAAAGCACTTCGGGCAAAATATTGGGGAACTGTAGAACGAAGCGTGAACTAGTATTAGCATGTTACTATTAGTCCGACGATAATAAAAAGAGTTTTTATCCCGCAACAACTGGCAAAAATACCCCCACTTCGAGACTTCGAGGAATTAAAGAGGATAAATGGGGGATAAACTGCCAGTAAAAGCTTATGAACACAAACTAAATGCGCCAGGTCCTGTCTCATTTAGTCTGTGTGACCCACATCGTGTGGGCCTCAACTAACCATCAGTGGGGGAAGAGGAAAACCCCTCACTGAAGGAAGTTTCACTTTATAATCATAAATGTTCAGGGATTAAGGTAGCATTGCTGCCTTCTTTTTTTTGTAAGAAATCCTTTCATTAGAAGCTACATAGAAATTAAGTCATTTACCGTCCTCCATATGCCTTTCCAATCGTTGTCCATTCTTAATAGTATATAACATCACTATTAGAAAGGAGGGGCAAGAAATGAGTGACAAGTATAGAGACTTACTCGAATCTCTCGCAGAGTTAATTTTTGATCATGAAAAGAAGAGAGATGATGATCGAAAGAAGAAAGACGATGACGATGATAAAATTTTCTTAGTATGCAGGGAAGTAGAAGAAAAGAAAAAGGAAAAGAAAGACGATGATAAGATCATTTTAGTTTGCAAAGAAGTCGAAGAAAAAAGAAAAAAACATCACGATGAGGTTGTTCTTGTCTGTAAGGAAGCTGAGAAGAAAAAGAAAGACCATCATCACAGACACAAACACGATTTCAGGCACAAAAAGTTTGATGAGAAATGGGTTGTTAGAAGAAAACGCAAGTCTTGTTGGGATTAGTTTTTATTTAGATTAGACTCCCCACTAAAATAAATTTTAGTGGGGGTCATTTTTTTGTGAGTTAATTCGTTAATAGTATAGTAGATTTAACGGTATCCAACATGTAAATGAATATGCCTGTCTCCTTATGCTTTCCTACTTGTTATCAGCAAGTAAGAACTAATTTTTACAAATAAAAAAAGAAATAGTATAGTAAATTGGTACAGAAGTGATAGGGAGTTGGGCTAGTTGGATTTGAAATATAAAGAAAATAGTTTATGGAAGTCCATGGGAATTTTATGGTTGGTCGTAGCGGTCTTGCATTTTATCTGTTTATTTTTCATCTTTAATATGGGATTTAACGTGTTTACGCTTATAGTCTTTCTTATTATGGGATGTAACGTAACCCTTAGTATTACAATAGGAACATATTATTTACGGTTAAGCGATATCACATATATTCAGCTAGAAAACGATATGCTTTTAATACATAAAGGGCTCATTTGCATGAAGAGAACAATAAACTATCAGGATATTGAAGAAAGTAGAATTAGTGACAACAAATTGGTCTTAATATTAACGAATGGAAAAGAAGTCGAAATTAATCTCGATCTATTAAAGATTAAAGATTTTGATAAGCTAAATATTAAATTAAACAAGCATATCGAAATTAGAGAACTAAATTGATTTATGGACTTATCAAATATAAAAGACTGCTGATAGATGGAGATCGACCAATAAGGGGTAAAGACATGATAAGAATTGAAACCGAACGAATGACGTTAAGAGAAATGAACTTACAAGATGAAAAAAGACTCATGGAGATTTTTTCAGATCCGATAGCTATGCAATACTATACGTCTACGAAGACGAAGGAAGAGGCCCAAAAATGGATAAACTGGAATATTAAGAACTATGAAAATTATGGAGTGGGCCTTTGGATTTGTGAGTTGAAAGAAACAGGTACATTCGTAGGGCAATGTGGGATTGTGCCACAAATGGTTGATGGCAAAAATGAAATGGAAATTGGTTATCTATTTGTTCGAAATTATTGGCACCGAGGATTAGCAACGGAAGCCGCATTAGCAGTGCGTGATTTTGGCTGGAAGAAGTTACAGTTGTCCCGATTGATCTCAATGATTTATGAGAGGAATATCCCATCTATTAAAGTTGCGGAAAGAATAGGAATGTCTTTAGATAAGGAAACGCTAATAAAAGATCGACCAACCCTTATTTATTCGATTGAAGTCTAGAATAGTGTGCAATTAAAATAGATAAGGCTAAATTTTTTATAAATGGAGGAAGTTTTATTGTTTTGGCAGATCGTTCTACTCGTTGTTGCTTCTAATCTTGATGATCTGGCGGTTGGTTTTTCCTTAGGGATGAAAGGGCTTATTCCTTGGAAAGTCATTGCGACTATTGCAGTTTTTTCAGGATTAACGATGGCAATAGGCTTATTTTTTGGAGGTTTAACCTCTGGGTTCTTCCCAGATTATGTCTTGATTTATGCTTCTTCTCTTGTGTTCTTTTTGATCGGACTTTGGTTTTTGTGGGATGCAAAAAAATCAAAAAATGAGAAATCAGAAGAAAAGAGCTTCGATTTAGGTTGGAAAGCTGCGATAGTATTAGGAATTGCATTAGGTATTGATTCTTTAGCCGTAGGTTTTTCAGGAGGGTTAGTTGGTTATCCAATCGTAGCCACGAGTGCGTTAGCATTTATAACTAGTTTGATATTTATATGGGGAGGCTCGCGTTTTGGTCATTTGGTTGCATTAAAGGTATTTAAAGACTATGCGGGTTGGATTTCTGGTTTGTTGTTCATTCTTTTAGCGTTAATCATTTTGGTGATATAGAAACTTGGTCGTATGTTTGCGATCGAGTTTTTTTATATTTACAGATATTTATCTTCTTTAGAGGAGTGGAATCATTATTAGAAACGGTTTAGTTTTTTGTGTTTTTCTAATCCATTTATTCTATAGGAGTTCATTTCTGCATATTAATTTATATTCGTTGAAAATAACGTTGACTTAAATGAAGGGAGAAGTTTGGTCAAGGGAGGGATTAGATGGGTCAAATGAAAACGAAAACGCTTGACCGATCCTATTCTGTAATGACGCTTGTCCTATTTTGGTGTGGTCTTGTTGTTTTGTCTAGTATGTATATAACAATACCACTTATTTCTGCTTTTAGCACAATCTTTCAAGTTTCATTACAACAAGCGGCATGGGTTGGAAGTATATTTTCACTTTTTTATGCATTAGGTTGCTTAATGTTTGGAGCACTGTCTGACAAGTATGGGCGGAAAGTTTTTTTGATAATCGGTATGTGTTCCATTACCATTGTAACGGTATTTATAGGTTTTGTTGAAAATTTTTATTTGCTGTTAATTTTTAGAGCTATTCAAGGCGCTGTTGCTTCTGTGTATGCTCCAATTTCTCTTGTCTATGTTGGAGAAGTATATCCTGTTCATAAACGATTGACGACGATCGGATTTATTACATCAGGTTTTTTAATGGCGGCTATTTTCGGGCAAGTGATGAGTAGTGCTATTCATGAATATTTGGGCTGGGAATTTGTCTTCTTTATTCTTGCATCACTTTATTTCCTTTCATGTATTTTAGTAATATGGGTTCTTCCAAAAGATGAGCGAAAGATGAGTGATGAAACCGTTTGGAATAACTTTAGAAGGATGGCCATTTTACTTAAAAATAAACAGTTAGTACTCACCCTTATGATTACCTTTATAACGTTGTTTTCGCTAGTTGCAATGTATACCATTCTAGGAAGTTATTTAAGTTCTAGTGTTTATGGATTTTCAAGTCATGAAATATTATCGATTCGAGCGATTGGGATTGTTGGAATTTGTCTTGCTCCATTTGCAGGTCGGCTTTCGGCTAAATATGGTATTACGTTTATTTTGCGTACGGGATTAGTACTAGCGACAGTAGGGGTAACGATGTTGGGTGCCGTCTCAAGTATGTTCAATATCGTATTGATGAGTATAATATTTGTCGCGGGTATAGCGTTAGTTTGTCCCGTTACGATATCGATGGTTAGTGTATTAGGAGAGAAGGTAAGAGGAACAGCCGTGACATTCAATGCTTTTATTTTATTTATCGGAGCAAGTGTAGGCCCTATATTAGCAGTGTTTTTAATTGAGAAAGTAAGTTTTAAACTAAGTTTCATTGTACTGGGAACGATTCTTTTTATAGGATTACTAGTATCGTTTTTTATTAAAGTCAATGAAAAAACATAAATAAGATGAAGTGCTGGGATAATATAATTTTTTACTTGAGGAATTTTCTTAGTGTTTTTAAACGATAAATAATGATGAAAATAGGAAACGAATAGACGTAAGACTCATTCTGCAAAGGGGAATAGAAGGAAAAACGAACCTATTGTCGTGAGAGACGGTGAATAGTTGATTCTACAGAATAAAGGTGTTTATTTAGAGCAGATGTTTTGGCGTCAACATGTTCAATAATATGATCTGTAAACTCACCAAGACTACTGACGATATTTTTTTGCATTGTTTCTTGTCCGAATTCTAATTGTTTTTGTCTGAACTCATGTTGTTCTTGACGATGTTCTAATCTTTCTTGGTGGTGTTCTAAACGTTCTTGACGGCCCTCTAATTTTTCTTGACGGTTCTCTAAACGTAAAATGCCTTGCTCTAAATTTCTCTGTCCTTTTTCTATTTTTTTCTGCCCTAGATTTAATTGGTTTTGTCCATGTTCTAATCCACCTAAACGACTATCCACTTGCCTTAATGTACTTAAAATTTGTTTTAGTGTTTCTTCCATATGATCACCTCCATGATATGGAATATCATATCATGTACATCAAGGTTTTTGGATATTGTGAAAAAAACTTAACATTATTTTAATAATAGTAAATGTATTTTTTTTCCACAATGAATGGATACAAGGGTCTTTCGCATTTGAAAAAATAGCCGTGCTTTCAGGAGATAATGAAAGGATGGCTTTCACTTTTTCTTTTCCTTCTATTAAATGGGTTTGAAATCCTAGGTGCCCATAAATCATATTAAATGATATTTTAGATAAATTGCGCTCGTTTTATTGTTCATTCATAAAAATGTCTTTTGATTTTCGCTTCATTTTTCGGAACACTTTTTTCATAAACATTTTGACGTCCTTATGCGTTTTTACACGTTCATACGTCGCTTCAAAAATATCTGCTCTAATAGGATATTGATCGCCATTTGCTTCAGTAATTAAATAATCTCCAGGAAGTCCTTTTACAGCACCTTCAGATGTTTCGATTGTAATGGTTCGTGTGATTTTTACCGCTTCTACGGTAACAGGTATTTTTCTATACTTTGGCATGAAATCACTCCTTCCAAAAGTGTAATTTATGAAACTTATTTCCGATAACAAGCTTGTAATGAAAGCCCTACTTTTCTATTTGTTTTCTAAAGATGACAGAGTATTGCTCAGAAAAATAAGGGTTGATACCTACTTCTTAAATCCATCGTATGCAGCGTGTCAGCTAAAAGTGACAAGGTAGGACTAATAAACCAAATGCTTGTAATATAGGTTTTGAAAAAATTTGTAATTATTGTGAAATTATTAATGTTTTGAGATATTGTTACTGCTCTTCTGTTAGTATGGCAATATAGTGTTCTACGAGGAGTGATAATATGTGTGCAGTGAACATTGAAACTTTTTTAAATCAACAAAATGAAACGATCAAGCCTCTCTATCAATCTGTCCTGTTTAACCATTGGATGGCTGCTACGACAGGTCAAAGAGAATGGAATGAAAAACATGAAACTGCATTAAACGATTACTTTAGTCATTTTGCTAATCCAGAGCTAATCCAAAAGGTCCTTACTTTAAGAAAAGAGAATAATCATCCTAACATTCAACACCGTCAGCTAGAAGATCTTTATCGAAAGATGGTTAAAAATCAGTTAAGCAAAGAAACCTTAGCCCAAACGTTAAAAAAAGAAAAAGAACTTTCACAAACTTTCAATTCTTTTCGCCCTGTCATCCAAGGGAAAGAAACAACAAACAATGAGATTCATGATATTCTCAAAACTTGTCAGGATTCTCAAACTAGAAAAGAAGCTTGGTTAGCCAGTAAGCGGATTGGGAAAAAGTTAGAAAAACAAATTCTAGAACTAATACATAAGCGAAATGATGATGCACGTGCATTGGGGTATGATAATTTCTATCAAATGAGTTTTGAAACTCAAGAATTAGAGATCGATCATGTGTTTAGTATTTTTGAAAATTTGAAGAAAGAATCGGATGAACCATTCCAAAGAATAAAGGCGGAAATTGATGAAGAAATGGTAGGTAAGTGGGGAATTCCAAAACATGAACTTCGCCCTTGGCATTATACCGATCCATTTTTTCAAGAAGCACCACCCGTTGCTGGAATTGATCTTGACCAATGTTTTGAGCGAAGAGATTTAGTAGTAGTTGCTAATGAAACATTTCGGGCCATGGGGCTAGAGGTAGAAGATGTTCTAAAAAAAAGCGACTTGTATCCACGGGAGAATAAAAACCCGTTTGGATTTTGTACAGATATTAACCGAGAAGGCGATGTTCGGATTCTCGTAAATCTTGATCCAAGTTTATTTTGGTGCACTGCATTATTACATGAATTAGGGCATGCAACCTATTTTAAATACATTGACCGAAATCTCCCTTTTATGTTGAGGTTTCACTCCCATACGTTGACGACGGAAGCTATTGCTTTATTGTTTGGACGTATGACGAAGATGTATAGTTGGAAAGAACGTTTTCTTGGGATTGAACGTAATCAATTAGATGAAATGCGACCTTCGATTAAAAAAATGCTACAACGTCAAATGCTCGTATCTGCACGTTGGATCATGACATTTACTTATTTTGAAAGACAACTGTATGAAAATCCTGATCAAGATTTAAATGGGTTATGGTGGAAATTAGTCGAGGAGATACAGTATATTCATTCTCCTGAACATACAAATTATCCAGACTGGGCTTCTAAAATGCATTTCTCCTTAGCGCCTGTTTCTTATCAAAATTACTTATTAGGCGAATTAACAGCATCCCAGTTACAAAGCTATATTGAAACTCATGTATCGAAGGATTTATTCACAAATGAAGTCGGTTCATATTTGATCAAGGAGTTTATTGAACCAGGTGCCTCATTACATTGGAACGATAAGATAAAAAAAGCAACAGGCGAATCTCTTAATCCTAGTTACTTTGTTAAACAGTTTTTATCCAATTAAGCTGGCGTTAAGACTTCCACTTCAAGATTTGAAAAAGAACAGAATCTACTTTGGTTTCCATTTATTCCGAAGTTTAAACGAAACAATATAGTTGACTTCCAGTAAGTCTACACTCTTTATTTTTGAAGATTACTGATGAAATAGGTAGTAATTCTTCATTATAGAAGTGTTTGACTTTTACTGAGAAGTCAGCTTTTTTTATTTTAATATGACTAAGTTTCGATTAAGAAAAAAACGGTTGCAATCTCCTAAAAGTCATATATAATAAAACTGTAATACGGTAAATAGTACAGTTAGTGAACATAATACGAAATGAGCTCGAAAGAAAAATTTCTAGAAAGGAGGAAGTCATGTTTCAATTAGACATCCGTAGTCGAAAGCCAATCTATGAACAGTTAGTTGAGAAGCTAAAAGAGTTGATTATCCATGAGGTTTTTCTACCAGACCAACAACTTCCGTCCGTTAGAGCTTTAGCGCAAGAGTTGACTATAAACCCAAACACAATCCAAAAAGCATACCGCGAGTTAGAACATCAAGGATACATATACTCGGTTCCAGGCAAGGGGAAATTTGTGGCCCCTCAATCAGAAACGATAAATGATGAAAAGGTGAAAAAAATGAAACAAGAATTAATTAAGCTTTTATCTGAAGCTATGTATCACGGTATGAAAAAAGAAGACATCTTATCGCTCATTGCGATCGCTGAACAATCCGTGAAAGGGGGAGAAGAACGTGATTAAAGTAAATAACCTTCGTAAAGAATTTGAAGGAATTGAAGCGGTAAAAAATTTAACTGTTCAAATTCCAAAAGGCTCTATTTATGGGCTGCTCGGTTCTAATGGTGCAGGTAAAACGACACTATTAAAAATGATTGCGGGCATTTATAAACAAGATTCGGGCGAAGTCTTAATTGGTGACGAATCTGTTTTTGAAAATGTACAACGTAAGCAATCGATTATTTTTTTAGCTGATGCCTTATTTTTCTTTCCTAATACGACGATCAAACAAGCTGCAGATTTTTATAAAAGTATCTATGAAAATTGGAATGAGGAACGGTTTCAAAGATTACAAGACGTTTTTCCAATTGATATCAATAAGAAAATTCATCGTCTGTCTAAAGGGATGCAAAGACAAGTAGCCTTTTGGTTAGTTTTATCAACTATGCCAGAAGTGTTGATATTGGATGAACCACTCGATGGACTAGATGCTGTCATGCGTAAAAATGTAAAAAACTTACTGATCCAAGATGTAGCGGAGCGGGAAATGACGATTATGATTTCCTCTCATAACTTAAGGGAAGTGGAAGACCTTTGTGATCAAATTGGAATATTGCATCAAGGACAACTTATCATCGAAAAAGACTTAGATGATTTAAAATCGGACATTCATAAAATCCAAGTCGCCTTCAAACATGATGTTCCACCTATCTTTTTACATGGTTTAGATGTGCTGTATAAAGAAGAGCGGGGGAGTGTAAGGTTATACATTGTAAGAGGTAACGAAGAGAAAGTGACTTCACATATTCAATCATTTCATCCTGCTATATTTGACGTATTACCATTAACGCTTGAAGAAATATTTATTTACGAAATGAGGGATGTCGGCTATGCTATCGAAAACATTATCGTTTAATCGAGGGATTTTCATCCAAGATTTAAGAAGTGTCGGCTGGGTCGGAATTGCTTATTTTTTGTGCTTACTGTTTGCTTTGCCGTTACAGCTTCTTATGGCATATACAAGAGATGGTAGCGACCATCACTATTTTGGAAACACAACAACGAGTTTGTTTTCCATTTCTATAGAATTTCAAGTATTCTTAATGTTTTTATTACCCGTATTACTTTCGATTTTCATCTTTCGCTATATGCAAGTAAAGCTCTCTAGTGATTTTATACATAGCTTACCGTTGAATAGAGAAAGTCTTTTTAATCAACATGCGTTGCTTGGTATCGTCATATTATTTATCCCTATTTTCTTAACAGGGGTTATCTTACTCGTATTAGCAACGATGTTACCTCATGTAGAATACTTGTCCATTCAATCTGTTATGAGTTGGGTAGGCACTACATTGTTGTTCAATTTATTTGTTTTTTTTGCAGGTGTATTTGTAGCGATGTTAACAGGGATGTCTGTTTTACAAGGGGCACTTATATATATCATGTTTATATTCCCAACAGGAATATCTGTACTCACTGTTATGAATTTACAATTTTTTTGGTTTGGTTTTGCAGGTGAATATTATTTAACGAAAAACATAGAAAGAATACTTCCATTTGTTAGAGTGACAGAATTATCTCATACGCCACTTACAATGAGTGAGATTGTAGTTTATTTCGTGTTTATTATCGTTTTTTATGTTGGAGCGTTATTGATTTATAAAAATAGGGATGTAGAAAGTGCGACTCAGGCAATTGCTTTTCGATCACTTCGTCCCGTCTTTAAGTACGGAATCACTATATGTTCCATGCTAGTTGGTGGATTATATTTCGGTGGAACTCAAAATGGTCAGTTAGGTTGGATCTTATTTGGGTATATTGCAGTGTCTCTAATTGGATACTTCATTGCCGAAATGATTTTAGAGAAGTCATGGCGTGTATTTGATAAGTGGAAAGGCTATGTTGCGTATACAATGGCAATTATCTTTGTTGGGTTTGTCATGCAATTCGATGTTTTGGGTTATGAGAAAAAAGTACCAGATTTCGAAGAAGTTAAAAAAGTATATATGGCTGATGGTCTTTATTATTTAATGGAAGAAAATCGAGTGGTTGAGAGGGAGACTGAAAAAGAAATAAGACCAAGCTATTCCTATCAACAAGAAGAAAATATTAAAAATATTCGTCTTTTCCATGAACAAATTGTTCGAGATCAGAATGCTATAGAAAATTATAGTGGGGATACAGGGTTTGTCGTTTTGGGTTACGATTTAGAAAGTGGAGAGACGTTAGTTCGCCAATATCGTATTCCAGTTGAAGTGTATGATGATTTTTACAGACCAATTATTGAGTCGGAAGAACATAAATACAATCAAAATCCTGTTATGTTGGTGGATGATTTATCTGAGTTAGATCGAGTCACCATACATGCTAATCTAGGAAAAAGAGTTGTTTTAACCGATCCAAAGGATATGTTGGAATTCCATCAAGTTTTAACGTCAGACATTGAAAAGGAAACGTATGCAGATATGACAGATATTCGTGAACCTTGGGCTCAAGTTGAATATTTGTGGGCGAATGATAAGCGTATAAGTACGCAATGGAAAAAGTCTTATGTTGAGGTAGAGCGTTGGTTAGAACAAAAAGGGTTAAAGGATCAAGCAAGGGTAACATCAGAGGATATTTCACATGCCATTGTATTTAAAAACGAATCAAACAGTGATATCTACGAATATATTCATAGATATGAATTAGATCGGAATTTTGAATTGAAACAAGATGGGATGAGAATTCAAGATCCAATGCAACTTGAGGAAGTGTTGCAAACTTCAGGGTGGGATAATCGCGGAAAATATATTATTGCTTATTTCTATCATCAACATTCTTACCCTGATTTCTATACTTTTCCTGAGGGAGAGGAACCTGAATTTATTAAAGAGTATTTTAAGAACTAAATTGTAATAATAAGGAAGAGGCTGACACGAAATAGTGCAGTCTCTTCCTTATTATTGTACAAAACATAAATAAGTTTTGACAGAAACGGTTATTTTTGTTTTTATTAATATACGTATTAGAAAATTTAGTTGACGTAGAGTGGTGACAATGAATGCGATTTACGAAAAGCATCCCGAATCTTGTTACATTGGGGAATTTGTATTGTGGTTTCTTATCAATCGGGTATGCCGCGAGTGGAGAGTACAAAAACGCAGCAATTTTAATTCTTATTGGAATGATGTTAGACAGTATGGATGGAAGACTCGCAAGAATGTTAAAAGCGGATAGTGCTCTAGGAAAAGAATTAGATTCATTAGCAGACATCGTAACGTTTGGGGTAGCGCCTTCATTTTTAGTGTACTATACATATTTTTATCAATTTGAATTGTTAGGTATTATAATTGCGGGTCTGTTTCCGTTGTTTGGCGCGTATCGATTAGCGCGGTTCAACGTAAGCACAAAATCTTCAATGAACTATTTTGTTGGTGTACCGATAACAGCTGCTGGTGGAATTTTAGCGATTTTAACTTTATTTGGAGAGCTTATTCCAAATATTATCACCACGGTTGTATTCACTGCACTTTGCTTTTTAATGGTAAGTAAATTAAAAATCCCAAGTTTAAAAGAAGTACCACTTCCTAAATACGGGACAATCGTAACCATCTTTTTAGGCTGTGCTATATTTGTTATATATCAAGGGTTTTATGGACAGTTTCCTTACTTAATCTATATCGCAACCCCATTGTATATTGCATATTTAGCCTATCGGTTTGTTCGCGGGAAAAATAAAAAAGAGCTTGATTAGAAATTTTGTAGTCTTTAGCTAACAGCTCAAGTCGAACTTTTAGCCTTTATGATTTTGACTTTGTTACTTAACAGGTAGAACTTTGTTTATTTATGTCGAGAAATCGATAAATAAAGTGAAGATGAAAAAAAATAACGGAAAAATGAAAATAAGACTTCCGAAATTGAAAATAAAAAGTCCAAAGTTGAAAAAAACTCAAAAATCCCATTAGAAAAGAACCGCAGAGGTAATGATCTGCGGTTCCTTCGGTTACTTATCCTCTTTTTGTTCCGTTCTAGGGACATGTTCAAAGATTTCTTGGGAATCAAAGAACTCTACTAAACGAGTAAGCCAGTTATAAAAACCTAGTACTTCATTCGTTTCTGTTAAATATTCCTTCGCTTTTTCAACCGTTTCTTTATCAGAATTTTCGTCTTCTATTATTTGTTTTAGCTCGGCAATTATTTTCTTTTGGAACGTCTGATTCATACTAATACCTTTACGCCAGTTTGAACTGAAAAGACTAATAAAGGTTTGGTAATAGTCTTGTTCAACGGTGTAGATATCTTTACGAACACCTTTCTCAAAGACTTTTTCAGCTAAGTTAAGTTCGGTTAATTCTCGAATGGCTTGACTCATCCGCGTTTTACTCATGCCGATTTCTTCGGTCATTTCATCTAATGTCATCGGCTTCCGATTATAGTAAATTGTTCCCAATAACCGCCCAACAGTAGATGGGACTCCATATAATTTCATGTTAGTTGTGATTTGTTCAATAATTCGGTAGTGTATGTTTTCTAATCTTTCTTTATTATCCAATCTTATCACTCCCCCAATCGCTCTACTTTTCAATTATCCCAACTTTATCATGTAACAAAAAATACGGAAAGAGAGGATTGTCTATTAAATATAGAGGAATATAGAGCATTTTTATGCATAAACAATATAAACTTTGTAAACTTTAAAGTTTACGAAGTTTATTAGGTGTATTAAGTTTATACGAACTTTGTCAAAAATATACTTTGTTCTATATAATTAATCTTGTGATTGAGACGCAAACGATTAAATTTGTAGCGGTTAAAGAGATTTAGAACGCTCAAATAAAGGAGTGGAACAAAGAAAATATGATTCAATTAGAAAATGTAGAAAAAATTTATGATGACGGGTTTCAAGCATTAAAGAACATTAACCTTCATTTTAGAGAAGGTGAAATTAATGTTTTGATCGGTCCTAGTGGTTGTGGGAAAACGACAACTATGAAACTATTGAACCGTTTAAATGAAGTCACTTCAGGGACTGTCTATGTAAATGGTGAGGATATTTCTAAAATTGATCCTGTAGAACTAAGAAGAAAAACAGGTTATGTTATTCAACATATTGGATTGTTTCCACATATGACAATCGCAGAGAACGTTGCAGCTGTTCCTAAACTACTTAAATGGAATAAAGAACGAATCGATCAACGTGTAGATGAACTATTAAACTTAGTAAATCTAGCTCCAGAAACGTATAGAGATCGTTACCCTTCTGAATTAAGTGGCGGACAGCAACAGCGGATTGGTGTTATTCGTGCATTAGCTGCTGAGCCACCAGTCGTGTTGATGGACGAGCCGTTTAGTGCGTTAGATCCGATTAGTCGTGAACAGCTTCAAGATGAATTAATTCGTCTACAAAAAGAAATTAAAAAAACATTTATCTTTGTAACACACGATATTGATGAAGCATTAAAGATTGCGGACCAAATCATTCTCATGAAAGACGGAGAGGTTGTACAATGTGGGTCTCCAGAAGAGATATTACGTCATCCTGCGAATGATTTTGTCGTAGAATTTATTGGGAAAAAAAGATTAGAACAACAAAACGGGAATGTGCCGACTGTTGACGAAGTCATGGTAGAAAACCCAGTAACGAGTTACCCAACAAGAGGTTTGGCTCAAGGCTTGAGATTAATGGAGCAAAAACGAGTCGACTCGTTAATTGTTGTGGATGAACATGGTGAATTTTTAGGCCATGCACCAATCTTTAATGTTTTAGCGAAGTATAGGGAAGAAGGCAAAACTTTAGCTGATGTAATGGTACCGATTAAACATATTGTTTCAAGCGGAACATCATTGAAAATCGCTTTAGATTTAATGAATGAATATGACCTCAGATATGTTCCTGTTGTAAATGGCAAGACATTTTTAGGTGTGATTACAAGAGGAAGTGTCGTCCGCCTGCTAGCTGATGTCTATTCAGACAATGGAAATGAGGGAATAGCGAATGACACTGCTATTTGATTATATCGAATTTTGGCAAGAGCGCTATGATACAATCCTTGGTTACTTTGGGGAACATATTTTTATTTCATTAGTGTCGGTTTTTCTAGGATCATTATTAGCTATACCTTTGGGTATCTTTTTATCGAAAACAAAGGTGAGAGCTCTTCAATCTATCGTATTTAATGTTTCGAATATATTCCAAACCATTCCAACGGTGGCGCTTCTTGCCTTGCTCATTCCCCTTTTTGGGATTGGAATGACTCCAGCGATCGTTGCACTATTTCTGTATTCTTTACTACCTTTACTAAGAAATACGTATGCTGGAATTAATTCAATTGACCCAGAGATTATTGAAGCAGCGAAAGGTATGGGGTATAACACGTTTCAACGTTTATATCAAATTGAGTTAAGATTAGCTTTCCCATACATCATGTCAGGAGTTCGAATTACGACCGTTTATATCGTGAGTTGGGCAACGTTATCTGCGATTATTGGTGCTGGTGGATTAGGTGGTTTAATCCTTGCAGGTCTAGGATTTAATGATAAGTTTTATATTTTCACTGGTACACTATTAGCGGTATTGTTAGCTCTAGTTGTTGATTTAGTTTTAGGAAAAGTTGAAAAGAAAGTTGCTTTTAAATAGGTTGGTATAAGCTTGGTGTTGGTTCTTGTTGTTAGTCTGATGGTACATGAATGATGTTTCATTCAATGCTTTTCTTTGCTAAAAGCAAGTCCAATCAAGACCAACATATACCTTAACCCTTATATAAAAAAGAACAAAAAAAACAAAGAACTGAGGAGAATTGATTATGAAAAAGTTATTAATGACAGGTGTTGCATCATTATTGTTAGTCCTTTCCGCGTGTGGCGGTAACGATGAAGGTACGATTAAGGTGGGTACACAGTCCTACACAGACCCTAAAATTATGGCTCATGTGATTGAAGCTTTAGTTGAAGATCGAACTGATTTTGAAGTCGATATTACGAAAGATATCGCAGCAAGTCCACAAATTATTTCAGCGATGACTCAAGGTGAATTAGATGTAGCTGCTACATTATTCTCTGGTGAAGTATATAATAACCATTTTGATGTGGAGTTTAATTATGATCCGCAAGTAACAATGCAAATGGCGCAAGAAGGTTTTGATGAGCATTTTGATTTTAAATGGTATGACTCAATTGGGTTTGAAAATGCTTATGCAATGGCAGTAAGTAAGGATATTGTCGATAAATACAACCCTACAACGATTTCGGACTTAGCACCTTACGCAGATGAATTGCGATTTGGTACGGATACTTCATGGTTAGAGCGTCCGAACGATGGGTATAGAGCATTTCAAGACCACTATGATTTTTCATTTGGTGATGAGCGAGGTATGGAAGTTCGCTTAATGTATGAAGCAATCGAAAATGACCGACTTGATATTATAACTGCACATACGGTTGACCCGCAAATTCTTGAGTTAGAAATGAGAGTTTTAGAGGATGACAGAACATTCTTCCCACCTTATGATGCGTCTTTAGTTGTAAATAATTCTTTAGTAGAGGAAAATCCTGAACTTAATGAAGTATTTGATTTAATTGTTGGTTTAATCGATACACAAACGATGACAGAACTTATTGCGAAAGTAGATATTGAGGGACAACGTGAAGAAACAGTTGCAGTAGAGTTTTTAAAAGAAGCTGGTTTATTAGAATAAACTAAAATTAATGACCATTCTATCAGAGATATATTATTGATAGAAGAAGGAATCTACCTTGTTGTACAGGCAGTCTATTCTTTAATACAAAATGATTATAGATGCTGCCTGTTCTTGAAAGGTAAATTTTTAACCAATAAGGTGTGAAAATATGGAGTTCTTTAATTTTATAGTAGAACTATTTAGCTATATGATAAGTGATTGGTCCTATTTATTGGAATTAACATTTGACCATCTATTAATGGTTATTTACGGCCTATTACTCGCAGTAGTTGTAGGGGTGCCATTAGGTATTATTTGTGCGAAGTTTGAAAGAATTGCCCCTATTATTCTTTCATTAGCGAATATTATTCAAATTATTCCTAGTTTAGCATTGCTAGCAATCTTAATGCTTTACTTTGGACTCGGTTTTACAACGGTAGTAGCTGGTTTATTCTTCTATTCCTTATTACCAATTATCCGAAATACGTATGTTGGATTAAAGGAAGTTGATGCTCATATTTCTGAAGCAGGCAAAGGAATCGGAATGACAGCTCTTCAGTTATTAACAAAAGTGCAAATACCGTTAGCTTTACCTTTTATGATGGCAGGCTTTCGTGTTGCAGCTGTTATTGCAATTGGTGTTGCTTCCATCGCGCCATTCATTGGTGGAGATGGACTAGGTAGAGAAATTATTTCTGGAATCAATACTCGAAATGACCTTCGAATTTATGCAGGTGCAATTCCAGCTGCTGGCTTAGCGATTTTGGCAGACGTAACATTAGGAAGAATAGAAAGAAGGCTTAAGAGTAAAACAGCTTAGAAATTAGGGTGAAATAAATGTTAAATAAAATTTTCGCAAGATTAGAAGCAATCTACCCTGAAATGGTAGAAATCAGAAGAGATTTACACATGCATCCAGAGCTTTCATTCGAAGAAGTTCGGACACCTAAGTTTATTGCGGATTACTTACAGAATCTTGGATTAGAAGTTAGAACGGGTGTAGGTGAACGTGGTGTGGTTGGGAAACTAGTTGGTGGTAAACCAGGAAAAACGGTGGCGATTCGTGCTGATTTTGATGCGTTACCAATCAATGAACAAACCGATGCACCGTATAAGTCCAAGGTACCTGGTGTCATGCATGCGTGTGGTCATGATGCGCATACGTCAATTGCACTTGGAATGGCTAAAGCGCTCAGTGAAGTGAAAGATGAAATTGAGGGGAATATTGTATTCATTCATCAGCATGCTGAAGAGATGGAACCTGGTGGCGCGATTGCCATGATTGAAGATGGTTGTTTAGAAGGGGTAGATGCGATTTTTGCTCCTCATATGGAAAACTATATTCCTGTTGGAAAATTAGCGTATCGTAGTGGCTATATATTAGCAGCTTCTGACCGCTTTGAAATCGAAGTGATTGGTGAAGGGGGACATGGTGCCTTCCCTCATGATACAAAAGATGCAGTGCTGATGGGGAGTCAACTCGTATGTAATTTACAACAAATCGTAAGTAGACGTACAGATCCGTTAAAACCAGCAGTGTTATCTATTGGTTCAATACACTCTGGTGAAGCGAGCAATGTAATTGCGGATCGAGCGACGATCAAAGGTACAGTCAGAGTTTTTGACGAAGATGTGAGAGATAGAATTGAACAAATGATAGAAGATATCACAGCGAGTACGTGTCAAGCTGTTGGTGGCTCGTATAACTATGTATATAAACGTGGTTATCCTGCAACATGGAACCATCCAAATGAAACAAATCTTTTATTAGAAGCAGCACAAAAGGTTGTAGCTAAAGAAGATCTCGTTGAAATTCCACCTAATATGGGTGGGGAAGACTTTTCATATTTCCTACAAAAGGTTCCTGGATCTTATGTTTTTATTGGGTCAGCAAATGAGGAGATTGGTGCAATTTATCCATATCACCATCCTAAGTTTGATATCGATGAGAGATCGCTTCTTATTGCCGCAAAAGTGTTATCTTCTACAGCCTTACATTACTTAAGTAAGGACTAATTTCAATAAAACAAGAGGCTGGCTCAAAAAATGGTGCCAGGCACCTCGAACTTTGAAAGTAACTGCTACTTAAATGGGGTAGTAAAGTGTTCGAAGTTGGAGGAGTCTACCATTTGAGTCAGCTTTTTTTAATAGAGGTGCTATGATGAAAATCGTAATTGGACAAGTGGCTCATGAAACGAATACGTTCTCAACTATAAAAACGACCAAAGAATTCTTCCAGTTATGGGAGTGGGATCACGGACATCAAATAATTGAAAGACATCAAGGTGTGGAAGATTATTTAGGTGGGATGATAGATCGTGCAAAAGACTTGAAGATTGAAATTGCTCCTTCTTTTTCTGCTTATGCCAACCCATCGGGGCTCATAACGAAAGAAACGTATTTACAGTTAAAGAAAGAGTTGATTTCAAGTATTAATAGTATAGGTTCATTTGATGCAATTTGTATTATGCTTCACGGGGCGGGCGTTGCTGAAGAAGCGGAAGATTTAGAAGGGGAGTTATTAGTAGCTTTACGCAAACAATTTGGTTATGAAGTACCAATCATCGTTGTTTTAGATTTACATGCCAACCTATCTCAAAAAATGGTTGATGAAGCAGACTTAATAATCGGGGATAATTTATATCCACATATTGACTCCTATGATCGGGGGAAAGAAGCAATTGATTTAACAGCCAAAATACTAACATCGGATCTAGACCCTGTCATGTATCTTGAAAAACTACCACTATTAATTCCGACGTCTACGACTGATCACTATCCTGCTAAAGAAATCAACGAAGTTTGTTGGCAATGGGAAAAGAATGAACAAGTGATAGATTGTACGTTTTATCATGGATTTCCCTATTCTGACACAATAGATACAGGGGTTTCAGTGCTTACAGTGACCAATAATAATAGTAGATTGGCAGAAAAAGTTTCAAAAGATGTAAGTAGGAAAATATGGAGATTGAAAATGAGGTTTACGAGAGACTACCCAGCACCAAAAGCAGGGATACAAGAAGCATTAAAAGAACAAATGTTCCCAATCGTACTCAATGAAACATCCGATAATCCTGGAGCGGGGACCCCTGGGGATGGGACACGATTATTGGAAGCGCTCATTCATGCAAATATAGAAAAATCTTGTTTTGCCGCTATTTATGACCCAGATGTAGCGGAAATCGCTCATGATTTTGGGGCTGGTTCGGTAATTAACGTTCACTTAGGTGGAAAATCGGACTCACTTCACGGGAATCCTTTACCGATTCGAGCGTATGTAAAAAGTGTCACCGATGGAAGATTTACGCAAACGTCCCCCATGTGGAAAGGAATTCAAGTTGATCTAGGAAAATCCACGCGACTTCAAGTTGGTGCAGTGGATATTATCGTTTGTTCTGTAAATACACAAGTGATGGATGAACAAGTATTTTTGTTGCATGGAGTAGATATAAAGGATTACAAAGTAGTTGCTCTAAAATCAAGTCAACATTTTCGCGCAACTTTTGAATTAATCGCTAAGAAAATTATTACGATAGATTCTCCTGGTTTAAGTACTTGTAATCTAAAATTATTTCAATATGAGAATGTAAGGCGTCCTATTTACCCGATGGATGAAATGAAATAATCGATCCTTTAGGATTCATTTCACGTAGTTTTCACAAAATGATTAGAACACTTAACTAATATTGAAAAATTATGGAAAATATAATAATCTTATAGTATATAGCAAATAGGAACTCGATCAAATATCCTAAGGTGATGTGGATGAAAAAGAAATGGATACAGGGGATTGGTAATACTTCAGGTAAAGTCGTTGGAACGGTATTAGGTGGAAGTATTAAGCTAGCAGGAAAAGCCGTTAGAAATGATTATGTACAAGATATTGGTGAAAGTGTGTATAAAGCGAGTCATTTTACTTGTCATACCATCGGTGGACTAAGTCAAGGAGTAGTAGATACGGCTAAGGGAATTGTAAAAAAAGATAAGTCCGAAGTACACGAAGGGCGGAGTGAACTTGGAGGCACGACGTGGAATGCAACCAAAACGGTCGGACGTGGAATAAAGTACACGGTTAAAAGTTCTGTAGATGTAGCGACAGGTGTTGCAAAAAAGGACTTGAAACAAACAAAAGAAGGCCTAAAAAATCTAGGTAAAGTGGCTGTCGTTGGTACAGTGGCATTTGGCGTGTTTGATGCAGTTGATGGAATGAGTAATACGGATACAGTACTAGCAGCAGAACCACAACCAATTGAGACGATTAATTCAGAACTTGCAGGAACAGTCCACCCGATCAGTGGAGTGCCGTTCGAAACAAACATTGTCGAACTTCCTGACGGATATTTTGTAGAGGGAGTTTTCCCTGTGTTTGATTCAGCTTTTGATGCTGAAATTCCAAGTGATCAATATGAATCAACAGATTATACTCATGCTAAAATTGCAAATGAACAAATAGCGTCAGCTTTAGATACTAATCCAATATTAGAAGCACAATTTAACGATATTCAACTTGAACAAATTCGTGATGGAGAGACACCTGATGGATATACATGGCATCATCATGAAGAAATGGGTAAAATTCAATTAGTAGAAACCGAACCTCACGATCAATCAGGACATTCTGGCGGACGAAGTTTATGGGGCGGCGGTTCTGATATGAGATAGGGGAGTTTATTTTGAGTGAGATTAATTGGCGTTATAGTAAAGGAACCGTATCAGAAACAATGATTTCCGAATTAGAGCGTTATTTTAATATCGTTTTCCCTTCCGATTACAAGGAAATTATTCGGCAATATAATGGTGCACGACCTAAGCCGAATCTCGTTCAAATGAGCTCAGGAAAAGAACGCTATATAAGATCTTTTTTAGCAATCGGGAGACAACATCCTGATAATATGATTGCTGTAAATAAAAGGTTACCACTTCCAGAAGGGGTAATTGCGTTTGCAAACGATGATTTCGGAAATTACTTTTGTTTTGACTTTCGAGATCAAATAAATATTCTAGTCGTCTTTTGGAATCATGAAAGTGGAAACCTTGAAAAGGTTGAAAAACTGTTATCATAAAATGTAGAGAATGTAACGGTTAGACAAGGACTAAAAAACTTTAATAAAAAAAGCAGTTCGCTAATTAAATGGTTTGTGGCGAATTGCTTTTTTATATTATCCCCATTTTAAATTCATCGTTAAAGTACAACATTGTGGGAAGTCATCAGCATCAGCGTATAGGGTAAAGGTAACAGAATTAGGTGTATATGAGGTGTCGACAATAGTTGGTACCCCAGTGGCTCTAATGATTCGATCCACCTCTTTGTCGTCACCTGCTTGAGCTGAGTACATCAACTGATACATAAGCTCCTTTGAAGCAGCCAAACGATTGATTACTACTGTTCCATGTTGAACTAAAATTCGGTAAGCATCCAAAGATTGTTCAAAAAAAGTTATATCAATTGGGGGATAAGGATAGTCTTCAGGACGGTAATAGTAAGGGTAATACGGTCGATGATAATACATTGGATCACACCTTAAAAACTGAAGTTGTTCTTACACTATATGACATTAACCTAGGAGAAGTGCTTAAGAGTTGAATACACAGGTTACCGCCTGTAGTAAAAAACTTGTCAGAGACAAACAAAAAAGTCAGATGCTATACTTAGAGCATTAGCTGTTCTTTGAAATGAATCACCTGCAACAGAAGAAACCCAAGCTACGGTTAAGAATGGTATGACTTTGTGAATGATAATCAACGTATATTTTATAAGCTTGGCAATTCGACTATCGAAAAAATCGCGAGAACCGATTTATCACTAAATAGAAAATCAAATTTAATAAATACTAAAGAAGTGTAGATAACGAGGAGGACCAAAGAAATGAATGAAACATTAGGATATGTGATGGCATTTTTATTAGCAGCGACACCGTTTTTTGAAATGGTTGCTGTCATACCGCTTGGTGTCATAAGTGGTCTTGAACTAGTCAGTGTAACTGTAGTTGCTTTTCTAGGAAACTTATTAACCGTATTGATTGTTGTAATAATGATGACTCAAATTAAAGCTTGGTTACAGAAACGTCGAGAAGCTAAGGGGAAAGATGTCTCAAGTAAGCGACAAAATCGTGCAAAACGTATTTGGCAACGGTATGGTTTGTTTGGCCTATGTTTTATTGGTCCAATCTTAATTGGAAGCCACTTGGCTGTTATTATGGGTATGACTTTTGGTGGAACAAAAAAACAAATGTCTATTTTTATGACGGGTAGCCTATTTCTATGGGCGATCGTAACCGCTGTTGCCACACATATGGGTGTCGAATGGTTTTTTTAATAAAATATTATATTAGATTAAAAAACAATAAACAATTTATTCATATTTAGTTCATATTCGTGTGTTATTGTATGGATAGCATAGCAAACGGAAAAGGTGAGGTTTATATGAATGTGGATGATAAATCAAAAGCTAATCCAAAAGAAAGTATGAAAACCGTAAAACCTATTCAGCAAATCGTAAGTGAGCTGATACAACAAGGAATAAATGCATCGATTGTCCAAAAGCCACCAGGAATTCAATTTTATTGAGTTGTAATGATCGTTGTGGTTTGATATTTTTTTATTTTGTAATTGAACCTATGTTTTAATAAGGTTAATGCAATGTTATAAACTTGTGATTTTCTTGCAAAAGTTGTTCTTGCATTTTTACAATTAGTTCTTTTCCTTCAATCGTTTTAGGTATGAAATCAAAGTGGTCATTATTTTGGCCATCTTTATTATATGTAATTTGCATATGATTGTTGTCGGCAATGATCCAATCCTTTTCACTTGAATGGTCAAAAATAATATCGGCTTCAAGGATCATACCGATTTCATGAAGGAATTCAAAGTAAATTAATCCGTAAGACTTATCATTTTCTTCGCTCATGATGTATTTTGCATAAGGGCTCTCGGTATAAAAGGAAGGTTGAATAACTAACGTTGTTTTCTCCATTTTAAGCTCCTTCAACAAGGTTTTATATGTACCATAAGCAAGAACACTGAGCATTTAAAGCTTAGTGTTCTTTTTTATGTACATCGCTTATTAATGTTAATAACAGTACATATACGACTTATGGAACTTCCGTAATAACAATATTAGTTGTTGTTATTATTGTTGTTATTGTTATTATTACGGTTGTTACGGTTGTTTAAATTTTGAGCATCATTTTCATTTGCAAATTCAGTATTTGCATTGTCAACGTTTAGCTCTTCGTTGTTGTTATTGTCATTGTTGTTGTTGTTGTTGTTGTTGTTGTTGTTGTTGTTGCGGTTATTGTTATTAGCCATATGTCTCACCTCCCTAAAAGTTAGCCTAACCAACTCAGTATTTTAAATACAGTTTTTTTATTATTTTACATATTTTAGGCAAGTTATTCTAAGTTTCCTTTTAGACTAATACTATTTGCTATGGAAAGAGGAGGGGTTAAATGAGTGATGATAAAGTAAGACCCTATTTCACAACGAGAAAACTAGTTCCAGAAAATCAAGAGGCACCGATTCACTTTTTGCGAGGATCTATTTTTAACAAAGAGTTTTGGTTTCTACGGAACCACTTTCAATACCCTAACGTAACAGCAGGTAGCAGGAACTTGTATATTACTGGAAATGTTATACAAGCTTGTATGATAAAGCTAGAGGACCTTAAAAAATTACCATCTAGAACAATCACTGTGCCATTGATTTGTGCGGGAAATCAACGGGGAAAATTTAAACCAAAAGTGTTTGGAGAGCAATGGGAAGAAGGGGCGGTAAATCAAGGTGTTTGGACAGGAGTCTCACTTAGATACTTATTGAGTTACGTTGTACCAAACAAAAATTCAACTGAAGTCGTATTTACAGGGAAAGACGCTGGAAAGAAACATAATGTAGAAGGGGTTGTTCCCTTTGAGAGAAGTTTGCCTATAGATAAAGCGCTCCATCCTGATACGATTGTAGCCTATGAATATAATGGGGAATCGCTTCCGTATAAACATGGGTACCCACTTCGTTTAGTTGTTCCAAATTGGTACGGGATGGCGTCTGTAAAATGGCTTCAAATGATAACCGTCCTCGACCATTCATATGAAGGACCTTTTCAAACAGACGATTATGTCTATTATCCAATTCCTCATTCGGACGAGGGAAAAACGCCCGTCACAACAATTCAAGTTAATTCAATCATTCAACAACCGTTAAACTATTCGATTATTGAGGAGGCTAGTCATGAGATTGTCGGTCTCGCCTGGAGCGGTGCTGGTAAAATTACTGAGGTAGAAGTTTCCTTTGATGAAGGAAAGACATGGGAACAAGCGGTATTAAGGGTGGACTTTGAAAACCCATATGCTTGGACTGAATGGCGGTTGGTCTGGAATCCGCCAGGGAAAGGAAATTATAAGATTAAGAGTCGAGCAAAAGATGTGAAAGGGCATGTTCAACCACAGGAAGAATATTGGAATCGTAAAGGATATGGATATAATGCGATATTTAGTATAGATGTTAAGGTAGAGTAACACATATGAAAATTTAAAACTTTTGTAAAATCCCCACTTTAGTTCGCGAATTTAAGAATTGCGAACTAAAGTGGTTTTTTTATAATATGAATTGCTAATATTGGTTATTTTATATACAGATACAATATGTTGGATTCCGAGGTGAAGCTTGTGACATTAATCTATGAAATAGCCCATACTAATTTATTATCTCCAATGATCTTATTTTTTCTAATAGGGATTGTAGCAGTAGTTGTGAATTCCGACCTAAAGGTTCCGACTGCTTTTTATACTGGATATACTATGATTATTCTATTAACGATTGGAATTAAAGGGGGAGTTGAACTCCGAAATGTCACTTTAGCAGATATGCTCCCAACGATTTTAACTGCAATTATATTAAGTATTTTAATGTTTGGCATTTCTTATCTAGTCGTAAAGGGAATTTTTAAATTCTCGTTAACGGATACTTTTGCTATATCAGCTCACTATGGTTCGGTGAGTGCAGTTACATTTATTGCTGGGATCGCCTTTTTAGAAAAAATTGAGGTTTACTATGAAGCTTATATGTCAGCAATACTAGTGATCATGGAAGGACCTGCAATTATCTTAGCCATTATCCTTTACAAAGTTTACTCTCAAAAGCAGGGTGAGGTTGCATCCAATCCAGAAGCTAGTTTAAAACATGTTGTTAAAGAAGCGTTTTTCGGGAAGAGTATTTTTCTTCTACTGGGCGGAATTTTCATTGGCTTTGTAGCTCATAAAGACGGGCTCTTACAAATTACACCGCTATTCGGTGATTTATTTTACGGTATTTTGTGTATTTTCTTGCTTCACATGGGGATGGTTGCAACACAAAGCATAAGGCAAATTCAAAATCTTAAGCTTATATCCTTTCTCTTTGCGTTTATTTTACCTGTGATCGGGGGAACGATCGGTGTATTATCGGGTCATTTTATTGGGTTATCTCTAGGAGGGGCCGTTGTTCTTGCCTTTTTGACAGGAAGTGCTTCCTATATCGCGGCGCCAGCAGCGGTTGCTCAAGCTATTCCCCAAGCAAATTCAGGTATTTATATTGGGGCGGCACTTGGCTTAACACTGCCATTCAATTTAATTGTTGGTATTCCATATTTTTATTGGTTAGCAAGTTGGGTATATTGAATTTAATTTAACTCTGTAGTTAAATTATTTAAAAAAACGGAAAACACCAAATGATATTGACATATTTTATTTCAACTATATAATCTATAAATATATTATTCCGATTAAATAACTCAGGAATAAGAATAAAGGAGATGAAGAGGTATGAGAAAAATAGGGTCAGTACTCTTTGCGCTTGTGTTAATGGTTGTACTTGCAGCGTGTGGAACTGCCGATGATGCACCTGCAGAAAATACAGAAGAAGCAGGAGCTGGAAGTGGAGCAGATACAACAGAAGAAGTTGAAGCTGAAGATACATCATGGGCGGATGTTGAAGCAGCTGGTAAGTTAGTTGTAGGAACACAAGGAACTTACGCACCGATTACATTTTATGATGAAAATAATGAATTAACAGGCTTTGACGTAGAGCTTGTCCGCGAATTGGGTGAGCGTCTTGGTCTTGAAGTAGAATTTAGCACAATGGATTTTGATGGAATTTTACCTGCGTTACGTAATGGTCAAATTGACATTGCAGCTAATGATTTCTCTATTACAGAAGAACGTAAAGAAACATTTGACTTTGTAATTCCACATAAATACTCTTACGGTTCAATCATTGTACGTACAGAAGATGTGGATAATTTTGAATCAGCTCATGATTTAGAAGGAGTTAAGGTTGCATTAGGGTCTTTAACGAGTAACTACGCGATGTTTGCAGATAATATTGGTGCTGATGGAGTAGCTTATGACGGTGGTGTAGAAGCCATTCTTCGCGATATCATTAACGGAAATCGTGATGCCTATTTAAATGACCGATTAGTACTTCACCGTACACTTAAAGGTTTTGATGATGATCGTCTTGCAGTTGCTGAACAAGTGAAATACCATGCAACAGAAAGTGCCATCATTATGTTAAAAGGAAATACGTCTTTAAAAGAACGTTTAGATGAAGTCATGCAAGAATTACTAGAAGATGGCACAGTTGCACGTATATCTGAAGAATTTCTTGGTGAAGACGTGTCTCAGCCTGTTGATACCTCAGAAGTTATTGGCTTAGACGGTAAGTAAATCAGGGTGCCAGGCACCTTATTAACATTCGAGGATGGCTTGACGTTGTTGAGTCAGCCTCTTTCTTTTTCAATACATATTTAGGAAGGTGTCAACATGTTTGAATGGTTCAGCGAAATTCAGTGGGAACATTTGTATGATCCACAATTAGCTTTGGACTCATTGCCGTTCTTACTAGAGGGTTTAAAAATCACGATGATTATTGCCTTATTTAGTATGTTTTTTGCCCTAATTCTTGGTATTTTACTGGGGATCGCACGAATGTCTAAGTTCTGGTTTCTACGTTGGCCAGCTCGAATATATATTTCTTTTATGCGTGGAACACCACTACTCGTATTTATTTTTATTCTCTACTACGGTGTGCCAGTATTAGGCGTTCAGTTTAGTAGTGCGATTGTTGCTGGTATTGTCGGTATTAGTTTAAATTTTGCCGCTTATAATGCAGAAGTTGTTCGATCAGCGATTATGTCTGTACCTCGTGGCCAATGGGAGGCAGCTGCATCCTTGCAAATGGGGTATGTGCAAACTCTACGACGAATTATTATTCCACAAGCGACACGTATTGCGCTACCGCCAACTTTTAATATATTCATGGATGTCGTCAAAGGAACGTCGCTCGCTTCAGTCATTACAGTACAGGAATTACTATATAGTTCAAGACTCGTAGCTGGTCGAACATTTGATAGTATGACAATGTACATAACCGCAGCACTCATTTATTGGGTGGTATGTATAGTAATTGGTCATTTCCAAGAACGGTTAGAAAAACGGTATAATCGATATTTAAGTCGACGGTAAATGAGGTGAGACTATGATAGAGGTAATAAATCTAAAGAAAAAGTTTGATGATGTTACTGTACTCGAATCGATTGATTTTTCAGTAAAAAAAGGTGAAGTCGTCTGTTTGATAGGTCCGTCTGGATCAGGGAAGACGACATTGCTAAGGTGCTTAAACTTGCTTGAAACTCCAAATGGGGGATCTATTACGATTGGTAATAAAACGGTACCTTTTGATGGAAAACCTCCACGTAAAAAAGATACACTAGAACTTCGAAACTATTCAGGGATGGTGTTTCAGGGATTTCATCTTTTTCCACATAAAACCGTCATGGAGAACATCATTGAAGCTCCATTAACGGTAAAGAAAAGGAAGAAAAGTGAATTAATTAAAGAAGGGGAAATATTGCTTCAAAAGGTTGGGATGTATGAGCATCAGAATAAATACCCTGATTCACTATCAGGTGGGCAACAACAACGTGCAGCGATTGCTCGTGCGCTCATGATGGAACCAGAAGTCATGTTGTTTGATGAGCCGACATCTGCACTCGATCCACAACTTGTCGGTGAAGTTCTAGGTGTAATAGAAGACCTTGCGAAAGAAGGTCAAACGATGGTCATTGTAACCCATGAAATGAACTTTGCCCGCCGAGTTGCAGACAAAGTGTTATTCATGGATGGCGGTTATATTGTTGAAGAAGGACCACCTAAACAAATCCTTGAGAATCCTAAAGAAAAACGGACGAAGCAATTTTTACAAAAGTTAGATGAGTAAGCTTATATTCAAAATAATTAAACTGGACATTAAAACTAATATAAGAACCGCGGGCCTTAGGGGAAATCTCTAAGCCTTTTTCTTCTTTGGAGAAAAGTATAGACAATGTATTCTGTTGATGGGGTTCCGTTTAAATATAAATCGTCATTACCTTTTTAGAAAACCGTCTAATACATAACGTAAAAATGTTGATGACTCCTCGACAATGTCAACTTCATCCTTATATAACCCCCAATCGTAAATTAACCCTCTTATGGCACGTGCCATACATTTTGTCATATATTCCGCTGTTAAATCTGTTCTGAATTCTCCTGCATCAATTCCTTTTTGGAAGGAGCTTGTTAAAACCTGATATAAAGTTCGTTTTGGGTTTGTAAAAGTGCTCGTCCTCACGGGATTAAGTTCGTTTATATAGATGACTCTTAGCATATCTAGCCCAATTTCATCACGCATAAAGGTCATTAATGCTTTAAAAAATTCAAGTAATTGATTGTAGGCTGAAAGAGTTTGATCACGTGAAGTGAAGTACTCTTCATAAAAAGCATCCATTTCCTTAAATTTCTCTAAAAAGACTTCATGCTTTGATTTAAAATGTGTGTAAAATGCTCCTTTCGATGAAGAAGCTTTGGCTACGATTTCGTCTACTGAGACGTTGTCAAAGCCTTTTTCTGCAAATAGGAACAAAGCAGTATTTAATAGTTTCTTTTTCGTTTCTTGCCCTTTTTTTTGGCGCAAATTCAAAGTAATCCCTCTTTCTTTGAGAAAAAATATTCTGAAAATATTGACATGGAGACTGCAGTCTGTTTTAATCTTCTTAGAGACTATAGTCTGTTGTTGTTATTTTACTAAAATTGTATATGAAAATATCCCAATTGGAAAGGAGGATATAAAAAACTTTCTAAAGACATGTTGAAATGAAAGCGCTTTAAATATAAGTGGAGGTGTATAAGTTATGGATATTATAGGAAATAAAACAGTGAGTTCTTTACTACAACAGCAAGTTACAAATCTACCAAACAAAACATTTATAAAAGTAGAATCGGATAATCGTAAAGTTGAGCAGGTCACATATAAAGAGTTTGATGAGAAAGTAAAAAGATTTATAACCGTATTAACAGATCGTGGCGTTCAGAAGGGTGACCGAGTGTTATTGCATTTACCAAACTCTATGGATTTTATGGTCGCATGGTTTGCAATATCAGGAATGGGCGCCATTATGGTCCCTACAAACATCTTATCAGCAAAGGCGGAAATGGATTATCTTGTAACACATTCTAATGCAAAAGTAGTTATAACAGAAGAAGAGTATATGGAAAAGTTTTCAAATGTGGATCTATTACTTTCGCGGTATGAAGGGACGAAGCATCAAGATAAAAGTTTAACGTTTTTACATCAACTAGCTGAACCTTATAATGCACAAATAGATATACATAGTGATGATATTGCCGCGATCTTGTATACGTCTGGGACCACATCTAACCCTAAAGGCGTCATGATTACACATGCCAACTATGTATATGCGGGTGAATACATGTCGCTAATGCTTAAAATGACCGAACAGGATTGTGGTTTTGTCGTACTTCCGTTGTTTCATGGTAATGGTCAATATTATATGACAATGCCCTTGTTAACTGTAGGTGGAACGATTGCCATAACTGAAAAGTTCAGTGCGTCTCGCTATTTTGAACAGGCAGCATCACTTGGGGCGACAATAGGATCATTATTTGCTGCTCCAATTAAGATGATCTTACGAAGAGGGGACGGACAGACGTACAACCATCAATTAAAGAAGATTATATTTGCGCAGTCAGTCACTGAAGAACAGTTAAGTCAATTTGAACAGACCTATGATGTAGAATTAGCACAAATCTATGGAATGACAGAAACGATTGGGACTCCTCTTATGAATCCGATTGATGGCCTATGTAAAAATATGAGTATCGGACAGCCAGGACTTGGATATGAAATAAGACTTATAAATGAACAAGGGAAAGATGTGGCAAACGGTGAAGCTGGACAAATTATCGTCAAAGGTCAGCCTGGGCGTACATTAATGCTTGGATATTTTGATGACGAAGAAGCTACGAATAAGACTTTACAAGATGGATGGCTTTATACAGGAGACAATGCAAGGCTTGATGAAGATGGGTATTTCTATTTTGTAGACCGACTGAAAGATATGGTTAAACGTGCAGGTGAAAACATTGCGACAAGTGAAATTGAAACGGTTCTTAATCAGCACCCACTTATAGCCGATAGCGCAGTTGTGGGAATAGATGATGAAATTCGTGATGTGGCACTAAAAGCTTTTGTTATCCTGAAAGACGGCACTTCAATATCTGAACAAGAGGTTATTGAACATTGCCAAGAAAGATTAGCTAAATTTAAAGTTCCTGAGTTTGTTGAATTTATCGATGAATTTCCACGCACATCTGTTGGGAAAATTCAAAAAGCAAAACTTCGTGATTTAAAGAAAAAGGTGTAAGCAATGGAGGGGCGGTATCGCCGTCCCTAATAAACACGTCGAAACTGAAGAAAGTGGGAGAAAATATGAAAACAGAACAAATGCCGCAATCAAATCTACCAGAAAAAGGGCCAGAATACAAGGGTGATAATCTCTTAGCGAAAATCGCCATGTTCTTTGCCAAAATTGCAGAAAAATGGCTTCCTGACGCGTTTGTATTTGCTGTACTTTTGACAGTCATTACGTTTTTAGGCGGGATGTTTATTACGAGTAGTAGCCCTTTTGAAATGATGACGCATTGGGGAGATGGAATGTGGTCGTTGCTAACCTTTACAGCACAAATTATAACGACATTTATTATGAGTTATGCCCTAGCTTTAACGAAACCTGTTGCTAGAGGTCTTGAAAAAGTAGCAAATCTATGTAAAACCCCAAATACAGCTATTATCGTTGTTACTTTTTCTGCACTAGTTGCTTCTCTTATTAGTTGGGCTTTCGGATTAGTCGTAGCAGGTATTATGGCAAAACTCGTAGCTAAAAAAGTTCATGATGTGGATTATCGGGTACTCGTTGCTGCAGGTTACTCAGGATTTGTGATTTGGGAAGGTGGGTTATCCTCTTCACCAGCTCTTTTCGTAGCAACCGAAGGTCATAATTTTCAAGAGATGGTCGGACTTATACCTACTTCAACAACTTTATTTTCAACGATTAATATCATTATCGTTTGCGTTGTATTTTTTACATTACCATTTGTTATGAAATTGATTCATCCGAAAAAGAAAGAGGACCGTTTTATTATTGATCAACAATTACTTCAAGAAGAAGTAGAAGAAGTACAAGAAGAAAAACGTAATACATTAAACGATAAGCTAGATCGCAGCCGCAGTATCGTGATGATTGGTGGTCTATTGGGGTTAGTATATCTTGTTAACCACTTCTATACGAACGGATTTTCTTTAGATTTAAATACTGTCAACTTAATTTTCTTAACATTCGTACTTCTTTTGTATGGAAATGTTAAAGAACTTGGCTCTGGTCTAAAAAAAGCATCAGGAAGTGTTGGGCAATTTGCTCTTCAATACCCGTTTTACGCTGGAATTATGGGAATGATGACCGCTTCAGGACTTGCAATTTGGATTTCAAACGTTTTTGCTGATATCGCTACATCAAAAACATTACCCGTGTTTACATTTTTTGCAGCTGGAATCTTGAACATGTTTGTTCCTTCAGGCGGTGGTCAATGGGCTATTCAAGCCCCTATTTTCTTACCTGCAGCAATGGAGCTAGGAGTAGATCCTGCAAAAATTGTTCTTGCAGTAGCATGGGGAGATGCGTGGACAAATATGATTCAACCGTTCTGGGCATTGCCGCTTCTCGCAATTGCAGGTTTAAAAATACGCGATATTATGGGCTTTACCGTTATTACATTGTTATATACAGGAATCATTATTTCTGCAGTATTTCTATTCCTCGGTTAAATGGTTAGCGTTTTCATAGAGTTAACTAAAAATCTTCATAGGTGTCTGTATAGTTAAAAAGTGAAAAGCTTAGTGTCGTTTTCTCAAGCGAACTGAGCTTTTCACTTTTTGTATTTAAACGTACGGTTTATTCTAAAATCTGTTGTTTTTTCAATAATTTAAGATGGAAAAGGGGATAGTAAATTTATCCCGCAACAACTGGCAGTAATAACCCCACTTCAAGACCTCAGGAATCAAAGAAGGATAAGTGGGGGATAAACTGCCGTAAAGACTAAATGAACACAGACTTAAGGCGCCACTTCCTGTGGCAACGTCTGTGAGACCCACATCGTGTGGGCCTCAACTAACCATCAGTGGGGGAAGAGGAAAATCCCTTACTGATGGAAGTTTCACTTTATGAAATATAAATGAAACAAAGTAGAGGTTTGAAAATGGAAGAAAAGACTCACTATAAAAAGGGAGTAATTACTCCTTACAATATAAATATTGCCCAACTACAAAATCCGAATGTAGTTGCATGGTGGTCTGCGGCTCTGCCTGGTTTTGGCCATATCATGTTATGTAGATATGTAAAAGGGTTTCTTCTTATCGTTTGGGAGTTTGTCGTAAATGTAAACTCAAGATTAAACTCTGCCATGGTATATACGTTTACTGGTCAATTTGAGGAAGCGGTTGAGGTGTTAAATACGAGGTGGGCGTTATTATATGTACCTTTGTATATCTTTTGTATTTGGGATAGTAGGAGAGTAACGATTGACCTTAATAAATATGCTATATTAGCTGATTCATTATCTTCAGCACAGGATATTGAACCTATATCATTTTCAGGTCTGGAAAATAACTATTTGGACGAGCGCAAACCATGGCTTGCTGTTTTTTGGTCGTTCGTTACACCTGGATTAGGTCATATGTATATTGGAAGGGCACCTTCTGGATTTTATATTTTAATTTGGTGGGTAATTGTTTTATATTTTTCACATGGTTTACAATCGATTCTGTACACTTTTTTAGGAGATTTTCATTTAGCTGTTGCCGTTACAGATACACAATGGTTCTTATTTTTACCTTCCATGTTTGGTTTTGCTGCTTATGATGCATATCGTCAATGTGATGCTTACAATAAATTAATGGGTCAACAACAAAGTTTATATTTAATGAAAAATTTTCAAAGTGACTGTTTTAAGACTCGATCAACATTATTTTCGAAAGAGCTGATAAAATGAACGTAGTTGCCTCTTTTGACCATACCGTTTATTTAGAATTAGCGATTAAGGAACTTGAAAAGCATGGAATAGCAAAAGATGACATTTTTGCAATTCCTCTAAATGAAAAAATTCAACCGCGAAAAAATATTGATATTATTCATGGCGGTGGACTTTCGTTATTAGATGGTACGTTTGCTTGGGGTACTGTGTTTGCTGTTATTGGGGTGGTTTATGGATTTGTCCTTACAGGTGGACCAGTGATGTGGGGCTTAATCGGTTTAGCCTTCGGGCTTATCTTTGGCTTTTTATTTGATTTCCTTCTTCATCGAAAAAAGAGACAAGATAGGAAAAAAAGGGGAGAAGGTGGTGAAGTTATGATGGTAATCCACTGTCAGAAGGAACAGGTTTCAAAAGTGAAAGAAATATTATTTGAACACTTTACACTAGGTTTACACGTAATAGATGAAGAAAACAAAAGTTTAGTTCATTAATGGAGGCTGAATTTTTCACTTAAACTCTCTTGTTTTTATTGAACATAGTTGTAGTAATTAAGAATAGTCCAGCCTCATTTGTTCGATTATTTCTGTTTGCGCTCAATTATTAGTGACGCCTACTCGTTTTTCGTTACTTAGTCAATAATCCTTGAAACCAGTTCCATATGGTTGAGAAAAAACCTTTCTTTTCTTCTTCAGTATCAATAACCATTGTTGTCTCTTCAATATCATCAGAAGATGCTTCGGTTAATAACTGAGCTTCAAATCCCTCAACAATGGAAATCATTTCACTGTCAAAATAGTTGAAGACAGTTTGTACGGTTTGTTCGTTATAAGGGGAAATGCCAATTTCGACTTTATTGTTAACGATATCCGTTCCTGTATGAAAAACCGTAATTCCTTCAGTGCTAAAAACATTTTCACCAAAAACTACCGAATCGATCAGCCGTTGTTGTTCGATTAATTGATCTTCCGTGTACGACACGACACGAAATGAAACTTTAGTAGGTTCTTCAACGAAAGAAAGGATTTCTTCTTTTTTATTTGGCGGTAACTCTTCCGTGAAAGATAATACAACCGTACCGAATGGATCTTCTTCTCGATCAATATGCAAGCTGGCAAATTGGTGACGATCGAACTCCCTTTGAATATACTCCTGAATTTTTTCAATCGTAGTCGTATGATTGATATCAATTCCATTCTCTTCAGCTTCTAAAATGACGAGCTCCATATCACTTCTACTCTCATTGGCAGAAATAGGGTTTGTAAACAGTAGAGTTGAACTTATGATTGTACTTGAAAGGATTAAATAACAAATTTTTTTAGAGTTGATGGGGAGTTTCATTCTGATAACACTCCTTAAACATAGGGTTCATCTATTAGACGAATATTAGAATAGAAAGGTTACATTTTAATATTATAATTTTAACAAGAAAGAATGTGCGTGAGGTGGGTGGTATAAACCTTAGGATGAAGTAGTAATGTGATAGAATGGAAATAATTCGAATATTTAGAGAGAGAGTAGGATATCTTAAGTACCAAATAGTAAAGATGTTTTATATAGAAAGAAAAAGGGGTAGAGCCTGCTGACTTAACCCATCAGGCTCTTGTCTCATTATACGTATTGAGTTAAGGTCGTATAAGTATTAACTTTCTTCAAGCTCAGTAATTTCAACTTCTGACCTTTGTTCTAACGGACCTCGCAAATGTACAGTAGCTGTTAACCCATCATCATTTAATTTATCAATCCAGACAGAAGCGCCATTATATTTTACGTCAATGTCAGCCGAAGAAGAAAGAATTTGCTTCACACGTCTTATATCCATTATCCTCACCCCCAATCTTCGTCATTATATTTTGTGGAAGAGGCTGATTTTTATGTACTACACAAATTATGAGTAATTTCAGACGATTACGATTTATACGATGTTTGAAACGGATAATTAAGGATAACGTAAAAAAGAAACTGCAAACATTTCTAATGAAAAAGCGTGTTACTAGTTTGAAAGGAGTGTATTTACCTGTGAGTATAAAAGGTAAAGTAATCATTATAACGGGAGCAGCAAATGGAATTGGTCAAGCGATTGCTCAGTCTTATGCAGAGCAAGGGGCAAGCGTCGTTCTTGCAGATATTGATGAAGTACAAGGTGAAAAAACTGTAGCTACGTTAAAACAACAAGGAAAAGAGGTACGGTTTGTTAGAACGGATGTTAGACAAGAAAAAGGTATCAAAAAATTGGTGGATACGACGATACAGACCTTTGGCACAATTGATATACTCATTAATAATGCGGGAATTAGCAAGTTTGTACCGTTGTTTGAGTGTTCAAGTAAAGATTGGGATGATGTGATTGATACGAATTTGCGAAGTACGTTTTTATGCTCTAGAGAAGTAGCGAAGATAATGTGCGAAAATGGCGTGAGGGGAACAATCGTTAATATTGCCTCGACTCGAGCAATGATGTCTGAACCACATACAGAAGCATACTCAGCTTCGAAAGGTGGGATCTTAGCATTAACACACGCATTAGCAGCCTCTTTGAGTGAATATCGAATTACGGTAAATGCCATTTCACCAGGATGGATCGACACAGGAGACTATAATGCGTTACGAAAGATTGATCATGAACAGCATTTATCTAAACGAGTCGGAAAACCAAGTGACATTGCAAAGGCCTGTTTGTATTTAACAGCACCTGATAATGATTTTGTAACAGGAATAAATTTAGTTGTAGATGGTGGGATGACGAGAAAAATGATCTATGAGGAGTAATTTTTTTCCTTATAGAGTGTACTCGGAAATAATAAAAAGAGAGTCAAGTTAAAACTTGTTTATATTGTTTTTAACTTCAATAAACTCCTTAACTATAACTGTAAAAAATCAACTGAATATGCAAGTTCAATAAATTCACCTGAGACCTTCTCGCCTAAAATATTTCCATCTCTCAATGTATATAAAAGCATTGTTAATACAAAATGATAAATAGATCTATTTTATGACCAAAGGAGAACTAAATGGACATTGCAGAACAGCTAACGAATTTACAGTTACTAAACCAGTTTTGGATTATTTTCCTTTTCCTAGTACCCATCGTACTTATCGCTAGAACGGTTGTAGCTGGGACGAGGTATTCCCCCATTTTAATCATTGTGATTTTTGGGTTAGCAATGGGTTATATTTTGGAGTTTAGTGGGGTGTCTACACCTGGCCTTATTAACTTTCCATTTATTGATTTAATGGCGAAAACAACAATCATTGCGCTTACGGTTTCATTCTTTGTGGGCGGACAGGAGTTACGAAAAATTTTAGGTAAAAAGGCTTTAGATATAGACGATATGGTGGTTCCTTCTGATGAGGAGTTAGTGCTTGGGACAAGTCGCACTCAACTATTTTTCATTGTAAGAGCTTTTTTTCTTTTGCTCGGAATTGAAGGGGCGGGACGTTTTTTACTCGGCACAAGTTCAGACGATATGCTCGCTTCGTATTACCCCGTAGTTGCTTATATAGGTATCGTAGGTGCGGTAATCCTAATTGATAATAAAGCTGAGATTTCGAATAAACACCTCTATTTGCGAAAGGGACTTATAGAGATTATTGGAATCATTGGCATTCTCCTTGGTTCGTATTACGTGGCTCAGTTAGTGTTACCGATCATTGCACTGCCACAAATCTTTTTTGCTATGATGATTTCAGCAGGCCTCGGTGCGATTTTTTATCAATGGACGTTTGGGCCAACTTTACGAGCTCTTTTATTTGCTGGAATACCTATTGTACTTGCGGCAAACTTTCTTATTGGAGGTTCGCGGATTGGTGATGCTTTTGGTATACCTGGTGTGAATGCAGTCTTAGTTTATAGTTTCTTTGGCCAGCTTTTATGGATGTTTGGTGGAATTGCACTGCTTATGTACTTTGCTCGAACCGTACATGTTCGTAATATTGCTCCTGGTATGGCTGGAGCACTTTCACACTCAGGACTTACGGGGGCTTGTACAGCTGGTGATTTTGGAAAAGTAGCCGCCACTCGTGCTCCTATTATGATCAATATTCCTTTTTTCGGTCATATCTTTGTCTTCTCTGTGCTTGCTGTGAGTGCTAACCGTGGAAGCTTATGGGTCATACCGACCTTCCTTCTTGTAGCAATAGGCGTTTTTCTGACTGTTTTATCGTTAAAGAACTTACGAAAAGCAAATGGGGAAGAACGTCATGAAGTAACAGCACTTATGCAGTTTTCATTTGGCTGGCAAATTTGTGCGGTATTTGGAGGTCTTGCTTTTCTTTCGCTAAGTACGCTTGCAATGGATTATGCAGCGATGGCACAAGCTTCTGCGATTTCTCACTTTGGCTTATTTGCAGCGATTCAAGGAGGAATGTTTGGAGATGAAGCCGCGTTGCTTATTCCGTTTATATTTTCAATGCCGTTCCTTGTTCATCCAATGGTGTTTTTAATGTTCGGCAGGGCAATGGAGAATGGCGGAAACATGGCAGTAAAACCAGTATATGCGTTGACAACAATTGGACTTATAGGTATTATTTTGGCCCTTTTTATATAAGCAGGGCTCTATTTTATCCCACATCAATGGGTAGTAATACTCTCACTATAAGATTTCGAGGAAACAAAGACAAAGAAGGAGAAGTGGGGGGAAATTGTAACAAATACGCCACTTCCTGTGGTAGTCTGTTTGACCCAGATCGTGTGGTCCTCAGCTAACCATCAGTGGGGAAAAGGAAAACCCTCACTGATGGAAGTTTAACTTTATGGGAAAAAGTTTTAATTATCAGTCTAAAATTAAAATAGAGTCTGAATGGTAAATTCACACTCCTAAACTACAAATAATTTAGTACTTCATTAAATAGGTTTTGCTCATTTTGTCGTAAAGGGTCCGTCTATTTCTTCCAAAGGATAAAATAAAGGTAGGGAGTAATACCAGTTTCCAACACTCGCGTTTTATATAATGCCACTTCGTAATCTCTTGTCTATTTTCATCTACTAATGTAAGATCCGCAATCATCATTCCAATCGTTCTTCTTTTAAATGCTGGATATATGACTTGGTAAATAAGAAAAACAGCAGCAATAATAGCATAGTTTATAATGAATAAGTGCGGTTCATTTTCCCAAATATCTTGACGTGCTCGTTCAGGGTCCCCAATAAAAAGAGATTCTGTGGTTGTCATCATCCATAAAGTTGTGAGGGCTGATGTCATATAAAGGACCATCGTAAGAATTACAATATCGTAAAATAATGCAATGAATCGGATCCAGCCCCCTGCACGTAAATCTGGATGTAAAAACCTTTCTTGTAATTCAGGATCATCTCTTAGCTCCATTCAATTTCCCCTTTCTACATCTAACCTAAAAATTTGTAAAATTGTATATATTTTCTAAAAAATATTATAGTGCTATTTAATTAATCAGTCAAATTTTAATTTTTTGAAAATAGTGTTTGGAAAGTGAAACTATCTTTTGCGGCACCGAAGTTGAATTCTTAATAAACATATTTTTTCATATATGGCCTGAAAGAATAAGATCGCTACTATTCATAAAGATATTGCTATTCTATTAACAATTTATAGAATAGGAAAATATTACATAAAAAAATTGTCGGAAAATTATGATAATATAAAAACAAAGGGTTCACAAGGAGGGAAAAACATGTCTAAGAAGTTGATTTTATTGTTAATTTCATTCGTTGTTGTAAATACTATTTATTCCTTACATGAACAAAATAAAGCAAAGTATACATGGCAAAGCAAAAGTGAGTATTTTGCAACCAATGATATGATAACGGTTACATCCTATAATATCCGTTATGGAAAAGGTATAGATAATCGTGTGAATTTAGAACGAACAATAGAAACGTTACGTTCTTTAGATGCTGATATTATTAGTTTACAAGAAATAGAGAGGTACAGTATTCGTTCAAAGTTTCAAGATCAAGTTAGATTAATTGCTGAGGCACTTGATATGAATGCCACTTTTTATCCATCCCTATCCTATCCAGGACTTTATTATGGTAATGCCATTTTGTCCCGTTTTCCTATTAAAGATACTGAATTAATTACTTTTAAAAACAGACGTGAAGATAGGTCAGCCATCCTATCTAATATTCAATTATCGAATAAACAATCGATTTATGTTTTAAATACACACTTAGGATTAAATCGAGAAGAACGTTTACAAGCTATTGAGATGATCCATCAAAAACTTAATAAAATAGAGGGTCCAATTCTTTTAAAAGGTGATTTGAATTCCCTACCAAAGAAACAAGAATATGAAATTTGGAATTCATACCTCTCGAAAAGTAACGAAGGAATGCCAATCCAAACCTATTCTAGTCGAGATTGGCAAATTGATTATATTTTTCACAGTAAAGAATTCGTTGTGAATCAGACGAGTGTGTTACAAAGCGAGGCATCCGATCATTATCCTATAAGTGCGGTTTTGTCATTACAAAATATTTTTGAAGCGGATCCAACTATTTCTGTATTTAGCAACGATCCTCACTATTAATACAATTGAATTTTAGCTTGGCCTATTTCAAACTTTTCTTCATTCCTTTAACGAGGTAGCCACCTCTAAATTTACGAGGTTCGTACGAAATGATAAACGCTTTTGGTTCAAATTCTTGTATGATAGTCATCACTTCATCTTCACGGTTCCGTTTTGTGAGGATTTCTAAGTGATATCTAATTCCATCCCGTCCTTTGCCTTCAAAAATAGTTACACCAAAGCCTTCATTCCTTAATGTATTGATCAATTCATCATTATGATGTAGCAAATTAACGGCAAGTGTTGTGTACCCAATGGCTAATTTATTTTCAATTTTTCCACCTAAAAAAATGCCCACGCCGAAACCTAGTGCATAAGTTATCATTTCAGCTAGATTTTGCTCGCCACTAAGGACAATAGACAAACCAAACACATAGACTAAAGCTTCTAAAAAACCAAATGCGGTCGCTGTCCCCGTTTGGTTTTTAACAACAAAAATAATTCTTAAGGTTAAAAGGGGAACTAATATGATCTGAAGTACAAATATTAAGATGATATTTTGCATAATAGGCCTCATTCGTTAAGAAATAGAAGTTCAAATTGACCATTTATCCCGCAACAACTGGCAGTAATACCCCCACTTCAAGACTTCGAGGAATCAAAGAAGGATAAGTGGGGGATAAACTGCGAGTAAGTGCCCGATTGGTTCAACTAACCATCAGTGGGGGAAGAGGAAAACCCCTCACTGATGGAGGTTTCGCTGTATTTGATAGGTTTAATATTTCCTTAAAGAACTTGTTTTATTAGAAATTGTACGTTTTTTCGTTGATTTGTTCCTTATTTTTTGTAGTTAAGGGATTACTTTCAGTTCGCTTATTTACCTTACCGAAAATATATTTACCGTGTTCCCATTTGTTCATATAATAAATCGTTATAATCGAACTAATCGTACTAAATACGAATAAAAACAAAATATAATACCCGATAGGAAAGACAAGGTAGTTTGGATATACGAAATCTACGAGTGAAAGAAAAAACATATGCAACAAATAAATACCGAAGGAATATTCATTGACAGTAAGAAGAAAACCAGGTATTTTGCGCACCTTCTGTGCAATGTAAAACAAAAAGAAACACATGACGGTCGTATGCAGGAGAAGGTCAATTCGTTTAGAGCTGTGAATATTAATAAAATCAGAGTGATAGAACATTAATAATAAAAAGCTACTAATTAAAGGACTAATCAAAACAAGCCATTTAAATTCATGAAGTCGCTTGATAAAGTTCTCGAAGTAATAGCCACAATAATACCCTAAAATAAAATAAAACACCCAACCAAAGAAAGGTACCCAATAAAAGCGATTCCAAATATATTCCCCAGCAGGGATATTTAAAGGTTCGGTAAAGTTAAAAATGGCTAAGTAACTAACATTGATTAAAAGTGCGACTGTTACTACTATTTTAGGATTCCACCTCTTAAGATGCTCATGAAAGAGCATGTGGATTAAGTAAAATTGAAAAATAATTAATACAAAATAGCCATGAAAATCACCGATAATAGTGTTTAATAAAAATTTAGTTACGCCATTTTCGAGTGTATTCGCATGGGGAATTGTATAAAATAGAGCCATGCACAAAAAGGGGAGGAAGATCAATTTAAAGCGTTTCCTGAGAAAGTTTTTTGGTAATGCTTTATTTCGGTACGAGTACGCAATTAATAATTCTGAGATAAAAATAAACATTGGAGTACCATAGTAAAGGAGCACATGGATAGAGTCAAAAAAACCTCTAGTCCAAGCTCCTATATGATTACCTGATAAAGCGAAGCCAATGGAGTGTAAAAATACAATGCTTAAACACGCAATGCTGCGTACTATAATGACTTCATTAATCGTTTGATTTTGTTTCATCTTTTATCCCACCAGAAAAACGACTGGGCCTGATTAATTTGATAATGTCGTAAAGGGTAAACAAAGCTTAAGACCCGATTTTCAAAGTGGACCAAATTAATTTTCCAATTTGAAGCCATAATTTTATCAGCTAACTTAAGGGTCAAATACCCAAATATAATGCCACCGAATATATCAATAACCCAGTGAATGCCTAAATAGACTGTCGAGATGATAATACCTGAATTTAAAATAGTAAAGAAGTACTTAATCGGTCTTGACGATTCTCTCCAAGCTAACAAAATCGTTACCGTTGCAATCGATGTGTGCATACTTGGAAATACGTGGTTTAAGCTAGGGATGACAGGGTCTGTTATTGTACGGTATCCTGCAATTGGATCAGTAAACTGATAGCCGAACCACTGGTTTTGGATCCACCACACTTGATGGCCATCGACCCAGAAATGGAAAGGCAAAATCAAAACGTATTGTAAGAAATGTCCAGCAAACATCGCCAAAAGTATTTTTCGCGGCTGGCCCGTGAGTAAATAATAAAGCGCTAATCCAAACAGACAAAAGACAAACCCGTGAATGTAAATATATACAAAAAAACGGTCCATAATGGGTGTGGCAAACTGTCTTAACCACATTCCATCATTGAATGGTATGGAATTGAGCAGGGGATTAATATACAATTTCCATCCAAACAGCCCATTAGGGTTCGCTAATTCCCAAATGAGCTGCCATACATGAACTAAAAAAGTTGTTAAGTTTGCGATGAGGAAAATACTTAAGAAAATGAACGATTTTTTTAAGAGTTGACGATCAAACTTAAAATATTTATAAGAAAGTAAAATCGGATATAGCAATAATAAAAAGAACTGAAATCTTTCCCATTGACTTGGTAAGATAAAAATCAAAGCAGTTAACGGGATCATTAAATATAAAGATGTCCTTGCCATTTTTACTTGCTGCATACTCTCTAACTGATGACTTATCATAATTCTCACCCATTTTTTTAGTTGGTAATGGGGATTTTACAAGAAAGATGTAATCAATCTTTTATCAAATTATTAAAAATCTATGAAATGAGATTACAATATGTTTACATTGTAGGTTTGTAGTCGTTTTCTAGATGTTCGTTTATTGGAAAAATGACTGTAAATGTTGTCCCTTCTCCAAGTGTACTTTCTACAGTGATCTCACCGTGATGCAATTTAACGAGCTCCTTTACGATGGACAAGCCTAACCCTGTTCCACGTCCTTTTTTATTTCTAGCACGATCGACTTTAAAAAATCGATCCCAAATTCGTTTTAAATCATAAGAAGGAATACCGATTCCTGTGTCCGTTATTTGTACAATAATGTGACCGTCTTTATTAGTGATGGAAGCCGTAATTGTCCCGTTATCTGTAAATTTATTCGCATTGTGTAATAGGTTTTTAAATATTTGTTCGAGCCTAATGGAGTCACCTAAAATGGGTGGTATGTTTTCTTGAACATGAATTGAAATTTGATTTCCGTTTTCAGTTGCTGAAGGTTCAAGATGAAGGCAGACTTTCTTAATCACTTCATCGAGCTGAACATAGTAAAGATCTAAAGTTACCTCGTTTTTTTCAAACTTAATTAATTCCATTAAGTCACTAACTAAATGGTTGAGATATTCCGTTTCACGGTGCATGATTTGATAATATTTTTGTTTAGAGTCTTCATCTTTTATTAAACCGTCCTGTAGAGCTTCTAAAAAGCCTTGAATTCCTGTTAACGGAGTTCGTAATTCATGTGAAATATTGGCGATAAAGTCTTTTCTTCTTTGTTCAAGTGAATCTCGTTCTTTTTCGATTTCATTTAACTTATCAGCCATGCGATTAAACGAAATGACAAGCTGACCGATTTCATCGGGAATATCGTGATTGACACGTTTGTTGTAATTTCCTAAAGCTATTTCGTTAGCCGCTTCTTCAACACGTTTTAACGGTTTCGAGATGGACCAAGATAAGTAGGAGACTAAAAGCCCTACAATTAATAGCACACTAATAATGGCCCAAAGTACTATTTCTCTAATGTTAGTTACTGTTGTTTTCAATCCAGCAATAGGGGAATGGAGAATAATACCTCCATAAATTTGTTCGTTAGTTCCCCAAGGGACAATCACAGAAAGCATCGTTCGTTCTTCTTCCTCAATTTCCATGACCTGAATACTATACCTGCCTTCGAGGATATCTTGCATAATACTAGTGTTAATTAATTCTCCAACAAACAAATCTTGTTGGGAAGAAGTTGCGACAATTTCTCCTTTTTTATCAACTAGCCAAATAGTAGATTGTGAAAATTGACCTAGTTTTTCGATTGTCTCTATAATGTCTCGAGTTATTTTATCGCTATGGAGGATTGCTCCATTTATATTTCTAGCTTGTGTGAGCATTTCTTGTTTCTTCTGATTTGTAATGTATTCCTTTGTGGACATCGAAATGACGATTCCGATAATACAAAATCCCAACAGGAACACCGTCAGAAAGCTTATAAGTAATCGACGAAATAAACTGCGGTTAAGCCACTGCATACAAATTATTACGCCTCCCGTTGTTAGTTTTTATTTTGGAACTGATACCCGACTCCCCAAACGGTATGAATACAATGAATTTCGTGTTTCGCAAATTCTGTACGGATCCGTTTAATATGAACATCAACGGTTCTAATATCACCGCCGAAGTCAATTCCCCAAACACGCTCTAACAATTGATCTCGAGTGAGTACCGTATTGATATTTTGAACAAGATAGAGCAATAAATCAAACTCCTTTGGCCGAAGAAATAGTTTTTCTTCTTTAACTAAGACTTGTCTACTTTTCACATGGATTGAGAAATTGACAAATTGATAAATTTGTTGATCACTTGTCACTTCATTTGAATTTTTATCTGGTAACCTCCTAAAGATGGCTTTAATTCTAGCAATAATTTCTCTTGGACTAAACGGCTTAGTGACATAATCATCTGCACCAATTTCGAGTCCGAGGATACGATCAATTTCTTCACCTTTTGCTGATAACATAATGATAGGGACGTCGGTTTTACTTCGAATCTGCCGACACACTTCATAGCCATCTATATCAGGCATCATAATATCTAATAAAATAACATCAGGGTTAGTGGATTCATATAAAGAAAGGGCTTCACGGCCGCAATTCGCTTCAATTACACGATAGTTATTTTCTGTAAAAAATAATCGAATGATTTCACATACATTTGGATCATCATCAGCAACAAGTACGGTAAGTTGACTCAAAACGTAACCTCCTATTTTAAAATCAAAAAAATTCTTACTTCTAAAATACCATAATTTGTAAATTTGTTCTAACAAAAGAAATCACCTTATTATATACATTCTATGTTTACAATGGATCATAAAGTAACAACAGTACATAATTTTACAAAACAGGCTTGAATAGTTTATTTAACGCTAATTTTTTAGAGTTAATAAGGAACGAGTCAGTAAACCAAGCTTTACATGACGGTCAATACCCTTTAAAATCCTTTTTATTGGAAAAAATGAATCCAGAGGTGATGATAAGGTGTACCGTATTTTTTACATATTAATAATAGGGGTATTTTTGATTGGACTTGCTGGTTGTGCTGATGATAATGAAGACTCTATGGAAAAAGATGAAGTAGAGGTTATTGCCATTATAAATGAAGAGAAAATTTATAACCGTGAGTTGGATCACCTAGTTGAACAAACAAAAAGGATGTATGAAGAACAGGGGTTAGATACGGATGATGTACATCTTCTCCAACAAATTGAGGAGCAAATAGTAGAAGATTTAATAAATCAGGTGCTAATATTACAAGCTGCTGAGCGAGATGGAATGAATGATGAGCATATCGAAGAACAAATCAATGAAATCAAATTACAATACGAAGATGAGGCAGAGTTTCTTCAAGAATTAAAAGCAAACGATATGACGGTGGAAGATCTAAAACAAATGATTAAGATTGATCTTTATATAGAAAGTCATTTGCAAAACATCGAAGTAACAGCAGAAGAAGTAGAGGATTTGGTTATGGAATATAATAATTTCACAGAAGAAGACATCAATGTAGAAGAGGTAAAACCTTTGATTGAAAGCGAATTAACACAGCGAAAACGGGGAGAGGAGTTCAATAAGTTAATAAATCAATTAAAGGAAGAAAGCGATATTCAAATTTTCCTATAAAGAATGAAATGAAAAAGACACTATTGGTTTAGTGTCTTTTTCATTTCGTTAACAAAATGGGGTTTCTTTTTTTGTTGACAGTTTGCCATTTTGTCTTATACCTGTCTCTTTGTATCTAATTTACTTGGTTCTGCTTTTCTAGTTTTTTGTAACGATATTGGTGCCCTTAACACTAAATCTAACCAGTTGGAAAATTCGTATGGTGCAAATGGTGACGTGTAATAGCTACCAAAGCTACGCAGGCCTACAAGGTGAATGTTAATTAAAATGTAAGATATTACAATTCCAAAGAGTCCAAAGAGTGCAGCTGCAATCATTACGCCAAACCGTAACATTCGGAATGTAATACTGATGTTATAGGCTGGTAGCGCGAAAGAAGCGATCGCGGTCAAGGCTACGACAATGACCATGATCGGACTGACAATCCCAGCACGAACGGCGGCATCACCAATGACGAGGCCACCAACGATACCAATCGTTTGGCCGACGGGACGTGGTAACCGAACCCCTGCTTCGCGTAATAATTCAATCGTAAACTCCATTAACAACGCTTCAATAAAAGCGGGGAAGGGTACACCTTCACGCGAACCCGCTATGGACAGCGCTAATGTAGTTGGTATCATACCTTGGTGATACGATACCATCGCTATATAAAGTGCAGGGAGGAACATGGCAATAAATGCTCCAACATAGCGGAGGATTCGAACGAACGTTCCGATTTGCCAGCGGTCATAATTGTCCTCTGGGGATTTAAAATACTCTTCAAATGTAAGAGGAGCAATCATGACAAATGGTGTTCCATCAATAATCACAACCACTTTGCCATTTAACAGCTGAGCACTCGTTTTATCTGGTCGTTCCGTTCGAAGGAGTTGGGGGAAGGGGGATAAAACGTTATCCTCAACAAATTGTTCAAGGTCCCCAGTTTCAGCGACATCATCTATATCTATACAAGCAATTCTATAGCGCATTTCTTCAACAAGCTCTTCATTTGTAACCCCTTTAAGGTATACAAGTGCGAAATCACGTTTAGATCTTCTTCCTAAATGACCAAATTGTACGGTTAAATTCGGGTCCCTAATTCTTCTACGTAGTAACATGACATTCGTATGTAATACTTCATTAAACCCATCTCGGGGTCCGCGAACGACAATTTCACTTTCCGGCTCCTCGATGGATCGTTGATTAAATTGACGGGTTTCAAATAAAATGAACTTCGGAATCCCATCAATAACCAGTAATGTTTCCCCAGACATGAGCGGAAGGATCGCGTCATCATATGTTGTTTCTACTGATAGTTCGATAAAGTTTGTTACTTGTTGTTCCAAAAAGTCAAGGAAGGCATCGCCCTCTAAATTTTCTACACCGTCATTAGAAAAATAAATAAGGGGCTTTATAACCTTGGATTCAATTCCGTTTTCATCGGCTAATCCATCGATGTAAAATAATGATGCTTTAATTTTTCTACCGATGAGAAAATCACGTTGAACGACATCATCACTCTCCCCAACAATATTTTTGATTGAAGTGATCATGTCGTCTAATACAGGCGAGACTTCGAGTTCGACATTATTGCTTTTACGAACTTTATCAGCATTTAATTTCTTTAATAACTTTTTATACATTTACTTCACCTCCTGTACGGTTTTATTCCAATTTTTCGTTTAACATGTAATGACGAATTTTAACGAGCGCATTCACGTTCACTTCGGCGTCTTCGAAAGCGCCACCTTCACCATCCCAGGCATCATCAACCGTTTTCCAATAATCGTATTGTTGTTGCCGTACTAAATTATGAAATCCGAAAACATCAGTGTGAAATTCGTTTTGCATCTTATCTATAATTCTATCCACTTGTCTTTGGATAGCTTTTTCTACATGTCCTTCAAGTTCTCGAAGGGTTTCTTCATCACTTATTTCAACACCATGCAACCAACTTTCCCCGAATGCTCCTTCTGCTCGTATTTCTACATCAAAAATATTTTGATTATTTTCTCGTCGATAATCGATTGTTGTTGCCATCGTTATGACTTCATATATAAAAAACTCAGCTTCGCTTTCTTTATATTCGACTTCAATCACTCCGTTATTAGCTTCCCCTACGACCCAGTTATATCCTTTAACATCTTCTTCACCGAGCCAACCAAGCATGGTGTTTTCTCTCCCAAGAAATACAGCTGCTCCACTAATTTTTAAGTCACCATTTGGTGGAGAAACGATCCGTGGTATTAAAAAACTATGACCACCAGTAATATCCGTCGAAATTTCACCAATGGTCTTTGGTGCAATCATTGGGAGAGCAGCTTCGTGATTTTCCGTAATGTCGACAATAGATGTAGCAATTAACTCTTCTAAAGGTAATTTATTACCTAGTACTTTGTTCGTATCTCCCTCCGTGATATAGAGATAGGATCTTCTACGCATTTCATGGTCACGAATGTAAAAGTCGGCAAGATGTTCGAGCATGGGGTTCCCTCTTACTAATTTTTCATTAATGACAATTGCTTTAAGATGTTCAAAGTTTAAGCGCCGACTTCGTCTAGTTGCAATTTGACGAACCGCCTTAAAGTTAGTAAATCCCGTAGTCGTTATTGTAAAAAAAGAGCGTCCAGATCTGCCTCCTTCTTGGGCTTCGATTTTACTTGGGATAGCGACATTAAACGTGACGTTAAATAATTGATCATGCTCAGGTTTACGACTAATGCGCTCACCCGTTTCTCGTTCATATTGTCTTATTTGTTCTTCTTCATTTTCAACGGGATCAAGGCCAACAGCCATAAGGAAACCTATTTCTTCAATTTCCGTAAGATCCCAGCAACTCACTAGTAATGGAGTACAACATACAATGAAAAGAGTGAGATAAATATTTTTTTTCATCCTACATCCCCCTCGGCATCTGACTGTTTCTTTTCTGCTTTCTAAACCACACGGTAAGATAACCAACCATGATACTTGTACAAAATAAACTTACTCCTAGCCATCCGATCCAATCTGCAAATGTAAACAACTCGGCTATTGAAACTGGAATAAAAGCAATAATAAAAGTAATAAAAGTAATAATGGCTAGAACTAAACCTTTGTTGGTTAATCGAAATGTACTTGTAACGATTTGAAGTGTAATTAATTCTGCAATGGCCATCGTATTAAATATTGTCATAAGCCATATCGTGATCATTAACGACTCTAATCTTTCAAAAAAAGCGCCAGGAACTTCAATTTCTTTTACGGATTCAACGGTTGGAAAAGTAATTGTTTGTGTACCTTCAACACCTAAAAGCGAAACGACAATAATAAATGTGGCTATATATATGAGCGTAATAAATCCAATGGCAATATTTAAAGGAAATGCTCGAAGATCTGGTTTTTTCATATACATCATCCAAAATATTAAAATCTCAATTCCTAAAAAAGATAACGATATTTCAGAAACACCCTGTATAACGGGCATAACTCCATCACCCATAACGGGTAGCATTCGCTCAATTTCTATATTAGGTAGATTTGCAATTAACAGAATAACAACTAAAAATATAGTGATTGGGAGAAACATGAGACTCAGATGGACAACTCCTTGAACCCCTTTAGTTACGGCATAGGTGGTCGTTAAAAGGATGATTGCAGCTAAAACTTCTGATGGTGTTCGATCGAGTAAATACATTTTGACTACGAATGCCAATACACGGGCTTCAAAGGCTAATAGCGAAATGAAATAAACGATAAAAGATATCAACATAAGGTTAGCCATCCATTTCCCTAACTTTCCCTGTTCCAAATAACTAAAAAATGACTGTCCTGGGTATTGTTGTTGTAAGCGAACGTAAAGATATATTAGGATCATAAAAATTATTCCTGATATCGCGATAGAAATCCATCCATCAGGTGAATCTATTGCTGCTGTTAGGCCTCTAGGAATCGTTAAAATTCCGACACCAATGATGACTGACATTAAGACGATTGCCATCTCTAATGGGGCAATTTGATAATTATCTTCGGTACCCATCGTTTGCCCCTCCAATACTAAAACATTTTCCCAGCAACAACTGGCAGTAATACCACCACCTCAAGACTTAGTGGCATCAAAGAAGGATAAGTGGGGGATAAACTGCCAGTAAAAGCTTAATGAACACAGACTAAATGCGCCAGGTCCTGTGGCAACGTGTTGTGACCCACATCGTGTGGGCCTCAACAAACCATCAGTGGGGGAAGATAAAAAACCCTCAACGATGGAAGTTTCATTTTATCCTTACGATTACATTTGACTGCTTTTCTCAACAGAAGAATTATTTCGTTTATTCCGCAACCAAACGGTTAAAAACCCTATTATGAATAAAAAAATTAATAATCCAACACCGAAAATAGCTAAAAAATTGCCTAGTGATTCTAACTCTGTGATTGAATCGGGAATGAAAGCAGCGAGAAAAATAACAAAAAGAATAATAGCAGGAATGCTCGATCTGTGCTTTTGTGTACCAATAAATTGTTCATAAACGACTTTGTGAATGATTAAAAGAATGTTCGCCATGGTTGTAAAAATAGCCATAATATATACCGTTAAAAAGAGTGACTCTAAGCGTTCAATAAAGGCACCGATTAATTCAATTTCTTTTGCTAGTTCTATTGATGGAAATGTAATAACCTTCGTCATCTCTAATCCAAATATGGCGTAAGTCGTTATAGTTAGAAAAGTAAAGGTTAAGATGATGATGAGCATATATAAATTTAGTGAAAGCGGACGATAAGTAGAGACTTCCATATGGGACATAAAAAAAAATAGTAGGATAATTCCGGCAAACGAAAACATCGGTGCTAACACGCCCTCTATTATAGGTCCAATTCCTTCACTCATGACTGGGGAGAGTCGACCAAAGTCTGCTTCACCTAAATTAAAAATAATCACTGAAAATAAAGCGAAAAAAATAAAGGGCGTAAACATTAAATGAATATGGACAATCCCTTGCACACCTTTTGAGGCAGCATAAGTAATGACGAGAAGTATTATGGCAACCACCACTTCAGAAGGAGTTTGGTCAATTAAGTACATCTTTACAGCCATTGCTAAAAGTCTCGATTGCAAACTAACCAATGTAAGAAAGTAAAAAATAAATATGAGGCCGATCAGTTTTGCTCCCCATTTTCCAACTTTACCTTCGGCTATATATTGAAGGTACGTTTTTTGAGGATAGTTTTGTTGTAAGCGAGTATATAAGTAAATGGCGAACATCGTAATAATGCCTGCTATTAAAATGGAAATCCATCCATCTGTCGTACCTACTGCATTTGCTAATCCTCTAGGTACTGTCAAAATTCCAATACCTAAAATTAACGATACTAATGAAATCCCCATTTCTATTGGACTAATTTGATAATTTTTCTTTCTGTCCATTTAAAATACTCCTTCAAGACTTCGATTGTTGGTCTTTGCTTGATTGCCCCAGCATCATTTTTCGTTTCTTTTGGTTCTCTTCCTCCATATATGGTAATTTAACAATTTCTTCAAGTTTTTTTGTAACATATTGAAATAATAAGACAATGAGTGCAGACCCTAAAGCCGTCCAAAATACAGCTCGTTGTGGCAAAAAACCTAAAATGCTATCCAAGAATTCATTCATTACAATCACCTAACTTTAATGGTTTTGTTTACAAATTTTTCTTAGTTTATCTCAAAATTACTTAAATTATGAGCTGGGATTCTGCTTATTAAATTATTTAGTTAAATCCTAAATAATTCAAAAAGGTAAAAAGGTAAAAAAGATTTTCAAATGACGAACAAGGTTCCTAGCACCATTTTTATTATGAATAATGATTGCGGAAGCAAGGAACAGTAAAAGAATGGAAATGAGAGTATAAAGTCTTTCAAGTTATGAGGGATAGTTGAAATGAATTATATTAAATTTAAAGGTAACCTGCTTAGAAAGTACCGTTCAAAACCAATAGAGAATAGTAACACGAACAAAGAAGAACCACTTTCAAGTGACCTAAAAAAAAATATAGAACGAATTTCTACTGAGCTTGGCAATAGCGATGATTTAGTGATACGAAAAATTAATTTAGGTGGTAAGGAAAGGTTTAAAGCTGTCATTTTCTTCATCGATGGTATTGTTGAAGATGCTGCCGTTCATAAAGTAGTCGAGGCGTTATTACACGAAGGTGATAGTTCTTCAATACAACGAGTATTACAGCTTTATCCTGAAATTACTGAGCCGCTTATTCATAATGTATTAGAGATTAGTGAAGCTTCAGAAGTTATTGAAATGGATACGTTATTTCACCAATTGTTAACTGGAAATGCTTTGTTGCTGATGGATGGAATAAATACCGCGATTTCAATAGGAGTTGAAGGCTGGGAAAAGAGGTCGGTTGAAGAACCACAATCTCAAACTGTTGTCAAAGGACCGAGAGATGGATTTACAGAAGATTTCCGTACAAATACATCACTTATTCGTAGAAGGATTAAATCACCTGATTTATGGATTGATAGTGTTGTTGTAGGAAGGGTTACAAAGACAAAAGTGGGAATCGCATATATTAAAGGAATTGTAAATGACAAAATCGTTGACGAAGTTCATGAACGAATTGAACGTATTAATATTGATAGCATTTTAGAATCAGGCAATATTGAAGAATTAATTGAGGACCAAACGTTAACCCCGTTTCCAACAATTAATAATTCTGAGCGACCTGATACGATTTCTGCAGGAATCCTTGAAGGTAGGGTTGCCATCATCGTTGATGGAAGTCCATTTGTATTACTAGTTCCAGCACTCATAACGGATTTCTTCCAGTCAGCAGAAGATTATTACCAACGAGCTGATATCGCAACGCTCATTCGAGTCATTCGATATGTGGCATTTTTTATCGCTTTACTTGGACCGTCTATTTATATTGCGATCCTTACATTTCATCAAGAAATGGTACCAACGCCACTATTGATAAGTATTGCAGCACAACGAGAAGGTGTTCCTTTCCCGGCTTTTATTGAAGCATTGTTGATGGAAGTCACGTTTGAAATACTTCGAGAAGCTGGAATTCGGATGCCAAGAGCCGTAGGACAAGCGATGTCTATTGTTGGGGCCCTCGTATTAGGAACGGCTGCGGTCGAAGCGGGGTTCGTATCTTCAGCGATGGTTATCGTTGTTGCGATAACAGCTATTTCAAATTTTGTCCTCCCAGCGATAAATATGGCGATATCGGTACGAATGATTCGTTTTATTATTATGATAGGAGCAGCGGCTTTTGGATTGTTCGGTATTATCGTATGTATTATTTTATTTGTTCTTCATCTATGTAGTCTCAGATCCTTTGGCGTTCCATACACTGCACCAATGGCCCCTTTTGTTAAAGAAGATCAAAAAGACGCTATTTTCCGACTTCCGAAATGGGCGCTGTTAACAAGACCACGCCTAATAAGTCAGCAAAATAATGTTCGGGAAAAAACTATGTCGAGAATGCAGCCTAAAGCGTAATCTAACGTAAACTAGTTCACCTGTGAAACCTAATATAGGAGTGGTAAGTGGGGGAAGTTGATGAAACGACCTTTTAAAGTAGCTATTTTCATATTAATTGTTCTTTATTCGTCGGGTTGTTGGGATCAAAGAGAACTAAACGATCTCGGAATTGCAACTGCGATCGGTGTGGATCAATCAGCTGATGGATTAATTTTGTCAGTACAAGTCATTAACCCTGGCCAAGTCGCAACAGGTGGTAATGTTGGTATTAGTCCATTTGACTCAACGGTTACGACGTATACCGCTGAAGGAAAAGGTTTTTTTGAAACGTTAAGAAAACTAACGAAAGAAGTTCCTCGGAAAATCTACCTTTCACATCTGCGAATGATTGTATTTGGTGAGGAGTTTGCTCGAGAGGGCCTTTATCCAGCTATCGATTTCTTAGTAAGAGATCATGAAATGCGTATTGACTTTTATCTTGTAGTTGCTAAGGATATGCAAGCTCGAGACATTTTAACAACGTATACTTCTCTTGAAAAAATTCCAGCCAACAAAATGTTTAATGCACTAGAATCATCTGCAGCCAATTGGGCAGCAACCGAAAATGTTTTTCTCAATGACTTAGTAAGTGACATTATGAACCAAGGGAAATCCCCTGTTTTATCTGGAATTTCCGTTGAAGGACGAAACATGGAGCAAAGGCAATTACCGATAAATGCACAACGGATGTCCCAGTTCAATGTACTTCAATATAAAAGCCTTGGTGTGTTTAAAGAAGATCGCTTAATTGGTTGGCTGACTGAAGATGAAAGTAAAGGGTATAACTTTATTAATGGTACAGTACAAAATACAATCGTACGAATATCTGACGTCTGTCAAAAAGAAGCTGAACATTTATCTGTTGAGATCCTTCGAAGTGAATCGGCAATAAAAGCTAGTGTTAACAATGGGAAATCAGCTATTCATGTAGAGGTGAATGGTGAAGCAAATATCGCTGATGTTGAATGCGAAATCGATCTGCAAGATATTGAGCAACTTTACTCAATAGAAGACGAGGTTAACCGTGTAATTGAAAATTATATGAAACAAGCTCTTCAGCGAACTCAAACAGAATTAACCAGCGATATTTTTGGATTCGGTGAAGCTCTAAAACGAAACAACCTTAGCTATTGGGAGACGGTTAAGGATAACTGGGATGAGGAGTTTGCAAAGTTGGAAGTAAACATGCAGGTTGATATTAAGATTAAAGGATTAGGAGTACTTCAAAATCCATTCCCCTATGAGAAGTGGCGAATTGAAGAAGGTGAAGAATAACAATGGCAACTAGTTTTCTCATTTTATTATTTGCATCCATATTGGCATATATAGAAGTTACAAGGCTATTAAAGAGAAAAATGAAGAAAGAAGCATGGTCTTTTTCAATTTTACTACTTTTTTCTGTATCCCTGGCGATTGCCTTCGTTTTAGATGCCGATATTCCGAATCCACTAAAATTACTAACATTGATTTATCAACCATTATTGAGCTAGTAATACATAAGAAAACTATCGCAAAAAGGAGGTTTATCGCTGTGTTAGACAATGGCAAAATGAGTGCAAGACAGTTTGCGGTACTAGTTACATTCTTTTCCATTGGAACCTCTATTTTAGTCATTCCGACTGGACAAGCGCAACAAGCGGGTTCAGATGCATGGATATCCTCACTAATTGGGATTTTGTTTTGTGTTATCATCGTTATTCTATATATATACTTGAGTCGTTTGTTCGGCGAAAGGTCGTTCATTTGCTATTTGGAAAATACTTTAGGCAAATGGATCGGGAAATCAATTGGCTTACTTTTTGTTTTCTTTTGTTTTATAGGTACTACAACGAATTTACCTTACATCGGATACTTTTTAACAACGAACATATTAACAAGTACACCGATGATTGTCATTCATATCATCTTCTTTATTTGTGTCATTTACGCTGTTCAATTAGGAATCGAAGTCATTGCAAGGACGGCTGAAATCTTTTTTCCATGGTTTATGTTGTTATTTACCATTTTTTGTATTTTTTTGATGCCAGATATTAACATCGAAAAAATTCAACCGATACTGCAAACGGATTTGATAAGCCTAATAAAAGCAGGCTTCTATCTTGCGAGCTATTCAGCGATGCCTGCAATTGTCTTTTTTATTTTTTTTCCAAATAAGATGAACACACTCAAAGGCTCACAACTTGCCTTTTTAATAGGAATGATTAGTGGCGGGTTAATTATTACCGTTGTTGTTTTTCTATGTATTTCTGTTTTAGGCCCTAAAGTAACGGCCAATCTATCTTACCCTAGTTACTCATTAGGAAAAATTATTAATGTGGGTGACATTGTTCAACGAATAGAAGTGATAATTGCAGTAATGTGGTTTTTTTCTATATTTTTTAAAATGGCGATTTACTTTTATGGCTGTGTTGTGGGGTTAGCAGAAATATTAGAATTGAAAGAATACCGGACGATTTCATGGCCGCTTGCCATTTTTGTTATTGTTTTTTCTGTGATTGTGTATCCGAATTATATTTTTATGAACGACTGGGATGGTGCGACTTGGCCGCCTTATGTGCTGACAATTGGAATTGTTTTACCAATCCTATTAGTTTTAGTAGACAGGCTGAGGGCAAAAACATCGAAACAATCGGCTTAGGTTCTAGAACGATACATTGATTAATAATAAATTTTTTCAATGCAAAAAGCCTGTATTAATTAGTTAAAACTCATTAAATATTAAAAGTAGCATTCGCAGGGGAATAACTTACGAATGTTTTTTTTATGAGGCATATTTTATAATTATTGTCTCAATTGCTACATGATTAGCTGGTCTGTCCAACAGTAGTCAATTAATTATCTCAATTAGTTAAATTTACAATTTTCAGATATTAAATTGACAAATTGTAAAATGTGGATTATTCTAAAAACGCTCAGTTGAACAAAATTACACCATTGCACAATTGTTACGAGAAAGGAGGATATTGTTTGCTACAAGAACGGTTTCGTTTAATGGCAAAAGTTTGTCAGCTGTACTTTGTAGAAGGCTTAAATCAACAAGCAATTGCGGATCACTATGGAATTTCGAGAACACAAGTTAGCAGGTTAATTAGTGCAGCTAAGACAGAAGGTATCGTTGAAATTAATATACGTCATCCATTTGGACATGTATCCGAAATGGAAAAGGAATTGGTCAAACATTTCCAACTCACTGATGTGGTTTTAGTAGATACGAATGGTGTTGATGAGCTTGTTGCAGAAATTTTACTCGCACAAGCTGGTGCCGCTTATTTAGAAAATATAATAAAAAATGAGTACATAATTGGTGTTATGGCTGGGAAATCGATTGCAAATCTAGCGCAAGAAATGACAGACATATCAAAAAAGAACTTACAATTTGTACCGATGATTGGTGGATGGGGTTCAGAAGGTACGGACTGGCATGCAAATGCGAATACTACAAGGTTTGCAAAAAATGTGAAAGGTAGTCATTGGCTCTTAAATGCTCCAGCAATTGTGAGTTCCAATGACATACGAAACCACCTTATTCAAGAACCTGAAATTTTAAAAATCAAGAAATTATTTCAAAAAATTGATGTTGCACTTATCGGTATTGGAGAAATTTCTGAATGCGCTACTTTTGTTCAGTCGACGAATATGGGGCTTGATCAATTAAGAAGCATTTTGGACAAGGGTGCCGTTGCTAGTATTTGTACTTCTCTAATAAATGCTAATGGGGAAGAGATTGATACGGTTTTTGCTCAACAAATGATTGGGATTTCAAGTGAAGAATTAAAGCATATTCCAAATGTTATTGGTACCGCAAGAGGAGAACATAAAGTGGATGCCATTTTAGCGGCGGTTCGTGGGAAGTGGATCGACGTTTTAGTGACCGATTTAAATACAGCAAAGAAAATGCTAGAACAAGAAAATATAAATATATAATGGGGGATAAAAAAAGATGAAAAAGATTTTAGGGATGCTAATGATCGTTTCAGTCATGATGTTAGTAGTTGCTTGTTCTGAGTCTGGAAGTAGTTCAACAGAGGGGGATGATAAACGAGTCGCTATTCTAACGCCTTATCTATCTTCAGTAACAACCAAACAAATGGTCGATGAACTAGAAAAAAATGCGAAAGAAAAAGGCTGGTCAACGAATGTCGTTGATACAAATGGTGATGTAGGTGCTCTTGCTTCAAGAATGGAAGATGTCATTTCATCGAATGTCGATGCGATTGTTTTAGTGAGTACTGATCCAAATCAAGTTGCAACTCAAATCCAGCAAGCTGCAGAACGTGGTATTCATGTATTTGGTAGTGATTCAAGTTATATAGAAGGCATGACGTTAAATGCGACAAGTGATAATCGAGCAATGTCAAAAATGATTACGGAACATCTTATTGAACAAATGGGCGAAGAAGGTAATTTAATTGTATTTACTCACCGTCCACATCCAGGTGTATTACAAAGAACGATCGAACTCGATGAAATTCTAGCAAACTATCCAAATATTAATGTTATTACAGAACAAGAAATTCAGGTACCAGGACCGATTGAGAACTCTCGTCAACAAATGGAAAATTTATTGTTAGCCAATTCTGAAGAAGGTTCTATTACAGCAGTATGGGCAGCTTGGGATGAGCCAGCAATTGGTGCAGCGCAAGCAATAGAATCTGTAAATCGTGAAGATATTATTGTGACTGGAATTGATGGGAATAGTCAAGCGGTTGAAATGATTGAAAATGGTTCTCCTATTAAAGCAACAGTGAAACAAAACTTTATAGGAATGGCTCAAATCGTTATTGATCAAATGGATCATGTATTTAATGGTGAAGAGGTTGAAGATACAGAAATGTATGCTCCTGCAGAAATGATTAAAGCAGACTAACATCTTGTTAGGAGGAAAACATGAAGTTACTCGAAATTGATCAACTAAACAAGCACTTTGGAGGAAATCATGCGTTAAAAGATATTACACTTAAGATTAAAGCTGGTGAAGTACACTCATTAGTCGGTGAAAATGGGGCTGGAAAGTCGACGCTCATTAAGATTGTAACAGGAGTCTATCAACCTACGAATGGAACGATCAAGTGGGAGAATGAAAAAGTAAAAGTTCAAACCCCAAAAGCTGCACAACAACTTGGAATTAATGTCATTCACCAAGACCGTCAGCTCGTACCTTATTTTACTGGATTAGAAAATTTATTTTTAAACCAAGATTATCCAAAAAAGAAATTCGGGATAGGCATTGATTGGAACGCAATGAAACAGCAAGCAGACGCATTACAAGAAGAGTGGGGAATACAACTCCCCCTCTCGACACTAGTCTCAAACATGTCTCCATCAGAACGGACGCTTCTTGAAATATTACGTGCAATGATGATGGAATCAAAGTTATTAATACTTGATGAACCGACTGCGGCACTTACAGATAAAGAATCTGAATTATTATTTTCATTTATACGTCGATTAAAAGAAAAAGGTGTTGCAATTGTTTATGTGTCGCATCGTTTAGAGGAAGTTATACAATTATCAGATCAAGTGACAGTATTAATCGGTGGAAAAATTGCAACAACCTTAACGAAAAAAGAGCTCTCAAAAGAAACCATTATTGAATATATGACAGGCGGTAAAGCCATTAAGGCTTTAAAAGAACGTAGTGATGAAAAAAGAAGCGAACAAATCCTTCTGTCTGTTAAGGGATTGAAAACAAAAGATCAAGTTGTAAAGAGTGTAGACTTACAACTACATAAAGGTGAAATTCTTGGCATTTATGGATTAGCAGGAGCTGGACGTACCGAACTGCTTGAGGCAATCTATGGATTAAGAAAAATAGAAGCAGGAAGCATTCAATTCGAAAATAATGTAATAGAAAAAATATCACCGAACAAGTCGATTGAAAATGGAGTTGTACTCATTCCTGAAAACCGACACGACGATGCCCTTATTATGGGAAATACCATTCGTGAAAATATGACCCTACCAATATTAAGTGATCTTACGAAACGTGGGGTTATTCAAAGAAAACAGGAATTTCAATTCGTAGAGCAAGAAATGGAGCGTTTCAAAGTCAAGGCAACGGGGAGTGAACAAACCGTTTCTGAACTAAGTGGTGGTAATCAACAAAAAGTAGTATTTGCAAAAGCATTATTATGTCAGCCGACCATTTATTTATGTGATGAACCTACACAAGCGGTAGACGTAATGACGCGAGCAGAAATTCATCGTTTTTTACAAAATCAAGCTGATGAAGGAAAAGGTATAATTTTTGTTTCATCTGACCTTCCAGAAGTATTAGAAATTAGCGATCGAATCGTTGTTATGAACGAAGGAGAGACCGTAGCAGAATTAGTCAATCACCACTTACAACCGAATGAGGTACTTGATATTTGCTATCGCTTTAAAAAGGAGGTCATTTAGCTTGGACATGAATACACCAGTCAACAAAAAATCAAATAATTATAAGAGTTTAATAAGTTCATACGGAACGATCATAGCAGGTTTAGGCATTATTATAATTTTTTCAATATTAAGTCCTTCCTCATTTGCATCCTTTGATAATTTTATTAATATTACACGGCAAATTTCCTTCCTCGTTATTATTGCGTTAGGAGCAACCCTTGTGATGGCTGTAAAAGAATTTGATCTATCCATTGGTGCAATGGCCAGTTTAGGAGGCGTACTTTCCGCGTTGTTAGCGGCTTCAGGGACTCCCATTATTTTTTGCTTACTAGTGCCTATCATCGTTGGGTTTGTTGTTGGATTTTTTAATGGTGCCATTGTTACTAAGTTTAAGGTTCTTTCATTTGTAACGACACTTGCCATGGGAACGGTCATCGGTGGTGTTACGTTTTGGCTAACAGGTGGAGCAACAGTCTTTGAAAATATTCCAGAAGGTTTTAAATTTTTAGGACAATCAAAGCTAGCTTTTTTACCTACATTATCTGTGATTATGTTTGTACTTGTGATTATCTTCTGGTACATTATGTCGCAAACATCTCTTGGTAGAAGATTATACGCGATCGGTGGTAATGAAAAAGCATCTGAAGTATCTGGCATCAATATTGCTAGATATAAAAATATTGCGTTCGCTCTTTGTGGAATGCTTGCGGCTTTTACAGGAGCATTACTTGCTTCTCGACTAGGTTCTGCCCATCCGACGGGTGGAGATGGGTTCTTTTTAAATGCTTATGCTGCGGTATTTTTAGGGATGACAATCGTCAAAAATGGGGTGCCAAATATATTAGGTACTCTTTTCGGAGCTGCTATCATTGGGATCATGGCTAATGGTCTGACCATTTTAGAAGTTCCTTCATTTATTCAGAACATAATTACAGGGGCAATTATAATCATCGCTTTGATATCGCAAAAAATAGGAAGTGATACGAAATGATGGCGAGTCAAAAAAAATTGATTGATAAAGTAAAGAATGATCACGAAGCATTTCTAACAGGCTATTTTGTAGCTGCTGATCCTAGTGTTATAGATTCCATCTATATCATAAAGAAAGCGGTCGCTGCTGGCTTAGATGTTGTTGAGATTGGAATTCCAAGTAAGGTTCCATTTTTAGAGGGAGATGTAATTCGTAGAGCACACAACCGTACGAGAAAGCATTTTAATAAAAGTGCTCAATTTCTCGACTTTTTAACAAAGTTACGCCACGAAATTACTGTTCCAATTTGGATTATGGGTTATAGTGCAGAAGTCGTTGACTCCAACCTTTACATAGAGATTGCACAAAAAAATTTAGCGAGCGCTTTTATTATTCCTGATATTTCAAAAGGGAATTTATCAAAGGTTAGAAAAGAATTGAAACGATGTAACACCGAAATGATACCTGTGATCAACAATCATATGAGTGAAGAAGATATATTATTTGCTAGTCAAGATTGTTCTATTATCTATTGTCAAATGCACGCAGGAAAGACAGGGACCGATTTAAAGAATTTAGATTCTGTACCCTTATTTGAAAAAAAGATAAGAAAATTGTCTAACGCTACACTTATGGCTGGCTTTGGTATTAAAAATGCAAATCTTGTACGGGAAATTATCGCTTGTGGCTTTGATGGTGTTGTTGTTGGTAGTGAGATTGTCAAAACAATGGAAAAAGAACCAATCGAAACCCTTGTTGAATTTATTCATCAATTAAAGCAAGCAACAAAGTGAAAGGAGGTACATGAATGAGTTACATTGCGTCCTTCGATATTGGTACAACGTCTATAAAAGGAATTCTATTAAAGAAAGATGGCTCATTAATTGGACAAGCGAGTTATGATCTTAATACAATCCATGGTTCAAATGGGGAAATTGAACAAAACCCTAAGGATTGGTGGGATGGAGTTGTAACCATTACAAACAAATGGTGGGAAGAAGATGTGATTTCCCCTTCAGACATTGCGATGATAACGTTTAGTGGACAAATGCAAGATATAATACCTATTGCGGCCGACGACCGAATACGAAATGCTATTTTATATTCGGACAGTAGAGCTACCGTTGAAGCGGACTTTATTAATAAACAAATTCCGAACAGTAAAGCAATAATTGCTAATCATATCGATGGAGCTTCTCCTTTCGCTAAACTATTATGGTTAAAAAAGCGTGATGAAGAGACGTATAATAAAAGTTTTTCGTTTTTATTTAGTGCCAAAGATTATATTATCTATCGGTTGACAAATAGAGTTGCCACCGATCCAGTTACTGGTGCTACGACGGGAATGATGAATCTTAAAACAAAAGATTGGCAAAGCGACTGGTTAGTCACTAATGATCTATCAATAGAAAAATTACCACCGATTCTTTTCCCTGACGAACAAGTGGGGGTAGTGACTTCCGAAGCGGCTAAGCAAACAGGGTTTCTAGAGGGTATACCTGTTCTTTGTGGTTGTGGGGATGCGGGAGCCTCAACTATGGGTGCTGGTGCTATTCAAGAAGGGGATAGCTATATTTATTTAGGAACTACAGGATGGATTGCAGTTCCTTCTAATCAGGTTAAAGAACTCGATTATGGTATTTTTAACTTAGCTCATCTTCCTAAAGATCGGTATATTTCAATTGCACCATTATTAAATGTAGGTAATGTACATACTTGGGGTGTTCAAACGCTTACAGAAAAAGAAGAAAACCGATACCAGGCATTTGAAGCACTCGCAAGCTCAGCACCAGTTGGAGCAGCGGGGTTATTGTTTTTACCATATATTCATGGCGAGCGTTTCCCAGTTAATGACTCCAATGCAACGGGCGTTTATTTCGGAATTACGCCATCTACGAATCGTGAACACATGGCACGTGCTCTTATTGAGGGCTTATGCTTTTCATTCCGACAAACATTTGAAATTTTAATACAAAATAAAAGAAAAGCAATTACCCTTATCGGCGGCGGAACGCAAAGTGCCACATGGTGCCAGGTACTTGCTAGTATTCTCGGAACGACAATACGAATTCCTAGAAATAGTGAGTATTTACCTGCAATCGGTGCAGCCGCTTCTGCTTTTGTGAACTTAAAGTGGGTAGAAAGCTATGAGGATTTTGCAGATGAAGTCCTCTTTTCCGAGAAAGACGAAATATATTGTCCTATTCTAGAAGACACTCAAGTATATGACGAGATCTATAATAAATTTTTGAAACTTTATCCTGCAATAAAACAAATCTCTTAATAGTGTAAGTAAAAATGGTACCTTGTACCTTTAGCGAACTAAAGGTACAAGGTACTATTATTGACACATTATAAAATTTATGATATTTAATTATTGGTTGGCACTCTAGTAGGGAGAGTGCCAATGGTGAGATACTGATTATTTGACAGTTATACATTCTTAACCTACACTACTTAAATTAGAAATCTTATATTGAAAGGGGAACTAGTGATGACGAAAAAACAGTTTCAAGCAGAATCGAAAAGATTATTAGAAATGATGATCAACTCCATTTATTCTCAGAAAGAGATTTTCTTAAGAGAATTAATATCTAATTCGAGTGATGCGATTGACAAAATCTATTATAAAGCTTTAACAGATGATAACCTAAATTTTGAAAAAGATGACTATTACATAAAAATTGAGGCGGATAAAGAAACACGCACCTTGAAAATCACAGATACGGGAATTGGAATGACGAAAGAAGAGTTAGAAAACAACTTAGGAACGATTGCTAAAAGTGGATCGCTAGCATTTAAGAATGAAAATGAATCTAAAGATGGTCATGATATTATTGGTCAATTTGGGGTCGGGTTTTATTCTGCCTTTATGGTTGCCGATAATGTCACGGTTACGACAAAAGCGCTAGGAAGCGATGTCGCGTTCAAGTGGGAATCAGAAGGTGCTGATGGTTATACGATTGAAGAAGTGGACAAGGATTCAGTCGGTACAGAAATTATCTTAAAAATTAAAGAAAACACCGAAGATGAAACATATGATGAGTATTTAGAAGAATACCGCCTAAAAGCAATTATTAAAAAGTACTCTGACTTTATTCGTTACCCAATCAAAATGGACGTTACAACCCAAAGACCGAAAGAGGATAGCGAAAATGAGTTTGAAGAGCATCAAGAAGAGCAAACAATCAATAGTATGGTCCCGATTTGGAGAAAAAATAAAAGTGAATTAACAGTTGAAGACTATGAAAACTTTTATCAAGAAAAGCATTATGGATTTGACAAGCCTTTAAAACATATTCACATTAGTGTTGATGGTGCAATTCGATATAATGCGATTCTTTTCATCCCAGAAAACATGCCGTTTGACTTTTACAGTCCAGAATTTGAAAAAGGACTAGAGCTTTATTCAAGCGGAGTATTAATTATGAATAAATGTGCGGACTTATTGCCTGATTACTTTAGCTTTGTGAAAGGGATGGTTGATTCAGAAGATTTATCTCTTAATATCTCAAGGGAAATCCTTCAACATGACCGTCAATTAAAACTCATTGCAAAGAACATTAAGAACAAAATTAAGAGTCAACTTCAAAGCCTACTAAAAGATGAGCGAGAAAAGTACGAGAAATTCTTTGAAACGTTTGGTAGACAATTAAAGTACGGGGTCTATAGTGATTTCGGACAGCATAAAGAAGACTTGCAAGATTTAATTATGTTCTACTCATCAAAAGAGAAAAAACTCGTCACTTTAGCTGAATATGTAGAGCGTATGCCAGAAGATCAAAAATATATTTACTATGCGTCTGGTGATTCGCATGACCGCATTGAAAAACTACCACAAACAGAAATTGTGTTAGATAAAGGCTATGAAATTTTATATTTCACAGATGAAATCGATGAATTCGCTATTAAAATGTTAGTGTCATATAAAGAAAAAGAATTCAAATCCGTTTCTAGTGGTGATTTAGGAATCGAAGAGGAAAATGATAAACAAGCAGATTCAGAAGAAAATGATAGCAAAGAGCTTTTCGAACATATGAAGAGCATTTTATCGGGTAAAGTGAAAAACGTAAAAGCTTCGAAACGATTAAAATCGCATCCAGTATGTATTTCAACAGAAGGTGATGTCTCAGTTGAAATGGAAAAAATTCTTAAAGCGATGCCGAACAACCAAAATATTCAGGCTGACAAAGTACTCGAAATCAACATCAATCATGAAGTATTTAAATCATTAAAGGATGCTTTTGAACAAGATAAAGAAAAATTATCACTTTATACGAACTTGTTATATAATCAAGCACTTCTTATTGAAGGCTTACCAATTCAGGACCCAGTCGAATTTACAAATGATATTTGTAAAGTAATGGTATAATATGTATATATGGTGTGAGACATCTTTAGTCTACTAAAGGTGCCTCACACTTTTTTTATTTATTACACATTAACAGGTAGTAATAGCCCTAGTTAAGACTTCGAGGAATTAAAAGTGGGGATTAAACTAAATGAGTACAGACTAAGCGCGCGATGTCCTTTAGCAATGTGACTTACATTGTTTGGGCCTCAGCTAACCATCAGTGGTGAAAGAGGAAAACCCTCTGATGGAAGTTTCACTCTATATATAAAAATTTGTAGCTTAGTTCATAATGCTAATCATTTATAATAAATATAATAATAAATCGTTGTGGAGGAGAATGGGATGGAAAAGAAATATATTTTATCTTTAGATCAAGGAACGACAAGTACAAGAGCGATTGTATTTAATAAAAAAGGGGAAATAGTCGGGATAGAACAAAAGGAATTTTCACAAATTTTTCCTAAACCAGGTTGGGTAGAGCATAATGCCAATGAAATTTGGGCGTCTGTTTTGGCAGTGATCTCGGGTGTATTATTAAAAACCAATATTCAAGCAAGTGAAATCGCAGGGATTGGGATAACCAATCAACGGGAAACGACAGTTGTTTGGGACAAAAAAACAGGAAATCCTGTGTACAATGCGATTGTATGGCAATCCCGGCAAACGGCTGACATTTGTGAACAACTGAAAAGACAAGGGCATGAAACAATGGTTCGAGAAAAAACTGGCTTGTTAATCGACGCCTATTTCTCTGGAACCAAAGTAAAATGGATTTTAGATTATGTAGAGGGAGCGCGTGAAAAAGCCGATAAAGGTGATCTTTTGTTTGGTACGATTGATACGTGGGTTATCTGGAAGCTTTCTGGTGGAAAAGCGCATGTTACTGATTATTCCAATGCATCGCGGACACTAATGTACAATATTCATGAATTAAAATGGGATGACGCGTTACTTGAAATGCTAACGGTACCAAAATCGATGTTACCAGAAGTTCGTCCATCTTCAGAAGAATATGGTAAGACTGTTGACTATCATTTTTTCGGCGAGAAAGTGCCAATTGCAGGAGCAGCTGGAGACCAACAAGCGGCCTTGTTCGGACAAGCGTGCTTTGAGGAAGGAATGGCCAAAAATACGTACGGAACAGGTTGCTTTATGCTCATGAATACTGGCGAAAAAGCGGTCCATTCCCAACACGGACTACTAACTACCCTTGCTTGGGGAATTGATGGCAAGGTCGAATACGCATTAGAAGGGAGCATATTCGTAGCAGGATCGGCCATCCAATGGCTTCGGGATGGTTTACGAATGTTTAAGGAAGCAAGTGATTCTGAAAACTATGCAATGAAAGTAGAATCAACCGACGGTGTTTATGTGGTTCCTGCATTTGTCGGTTTAGGAACTCCATATTGGGATAGTGATGTGAGAGGAGCCGTATTTGGGATCACTCGCGGTACAGAAAAAGAGCATTTTATTCGAGCAACCCTTGAGTCGCTCGCCTACCAAACGAAAGACGTCTTAACAGCAATGGAAGCAGATTCGGGTATTTCGTTAAAGACATTACGAGTTGACGGTGGAGCGGTAGCCAATAATTTTCTCATGCAATTTCAAAGCGACATGTTAGATGTACCAGTGGAGCGACCAGTTATTCAAGAAACAACGGCTTTAGGTGCAGCTTACTTAGCAGGACTCGCAGTTGGGTTTTGGAACAGCCGTGAGGATATTGCAAAACAATGGAGCATTGAACAGACCTTCACAGTGAAAATGAACAGTGAACAACAAAATCAACTTTATTCTGGTTGGAAAAAAGCGGTTTATGCTACGATGGCTTTTAAATAAATAGAAAAAGGAATAGGAAATAGTCGAGACTACAATACTCAATGGTTATGTGTTTGGGTAAAAATTGAGAGGTTGTGGTCTCTTTTTGTTTCCCTTCATAAGATAGATATATAAAGGGGAGTTTGGTTATGAGAAGTTCATTATCAAGTAAACAGCGTAGCGTTTATTTAGAGGAGATGTCTAATACAACATTAGATGTATTAGTGATTGGTGGTGGAATTACAGGAGCAGGCATTGCCCTAGATGCCCAAGTGCGGGGATTAAATACAGGATTAATTGACATGCAAGATTTTGCTGCAGGAACATCTAGTCGGTCAACGAAACTAGTCCATGGTGGATTACGTTACTTAAAGCAATTGGAAGTGAAGCTTGTAGCAGAAGTTGGAAAAGAGCGAGCGATTGTTTATGAAAATGCCCCACACGTAACCACACCTGAATGGATGTTACTCCCAATCATTGAAGGAGGTACATTTGGTAAAACCACAACATCCATTGGCTTAAAAGTTTATGATTATTTAGCAGGTGTCAAAAAAGCTGAACGCCGAAAAATGTTAAATAAAAATCAAACATTGCAAATAGAACCACTCATCTGTAGTGATCAATTAAGAGGTGGCGGCATTTACGTAGAGTATCGAACAGACGATGCTCGTTTAACGCTTGAAGTAGTAAAAGAAGCGGTTCATCGGGGCGCAAAAGCTGTTAATTATGCTAAGGCTGAAGGATTTATCTATGAAAATGGTAAAATTACTGGGATAAAGGTACGAGATTTTATAACCGAAAAGTTGTATAGAATATTTGCTAAGAAAATAATCAATGCTGCGGGTCCTTGGGTCGATACACTTCGTGATAAAGACCATTCGAAAAAAGGGAAGTACTTGCATTTAACAAAAGGAGTTCACCTCGTCGTTGATGGGAGTCGATTTCCGTTAAAGCAAGCTGTTTATTTTGATACAGAGAAAGATAAACGTATGGTATTTGCTATTCCTCGGAATGGAAAAACATATATTGGAACAACCGATACGTACTATAATGAAGATATTGTTCATCCGCGAATGACAGTAGCTGATCGTGATTATATAATGGCGGCATGTAATTATATGTTCCCATCTGTGAATTTGACAGTAGATGATATTGAGTCTAGTTGGACTGGACTTCGTCCATTAATTCATGAAGAAGGTAAACGCGCCTCTGAAATTTCTCGTAAAGATGAAATCTTTTTCTCGGAAACGGGCCTGATTTCCATTGCTGGTGGTAAGTTAACAGGATATCGAAAAATGGCTGAACGAATTGTCGACATTGTAGCAAAAGAGCTAGGAAATCATCAACATTGTACGACCGCTTCAATTAAACTTTCAGGTGGCGATGTTGGTGGATCTAAACTGTTTGAGCTATTTGTTAAGAAAATGATGAAAGAAGGTAGAGCGATCGGACTAACAGAAATGGAAGCAAGCCGATTAGTGAGGTTATATGGATCCAATGTGAGTCTTATTTTTGATATTATAAAAATGAATAAGGAGGAAGCACTAAAAAATAAATTGCCGATCACGATATTTGCACAAATCAAGTATGGTATTGAAGAAGAAATGATTTCTACTCCGATTGACTTTTTCAATCGCAGAACAGGAGCGCTATATTTTAATATCAACTGGGTCAAACAGTGGAAGAACGAAATCGTATCTTATATGAAAAAAGAATTAAATTGGACCGACGAGCAAGTCGTTAAATATGAAACATATTTAGAGTCAGAAATTTATCATGCGCAATATCCAGTTGATGGTAAGAAGGGAGTAAAGAAAGCAATATAAACCGTAATGTAAATGGCTTTTCGTATGTAATAGAACAAAAGTAACGATCTAAATGTGTCCTACGTTTGATAGAATTAATATAACACCAAATTAATGGTATGGCCCTGATAAAAGGGCTATTTATTTTGGTATGAAAATTATTTAAACATCACAAGTTAGAAATATTAATACTATAAATTCCAAAAATCCATAATAATAGCAAAAAACTTAATGTGAGATACAAATTTTGACAAAATTTGAGTGTCGTTTAGTATATAATTACTATCAAATTAGTGAAAACTATGGATAAGTAATAGTGATATTGTACTAGCTTGCTTGTTCTTCATCTTCGGGTGAAGATATTTACTTGTTTAGATAGGGTGTGCAAATAAGTAAAAAGGGCAAATAATTCAAATGACATAAAACAAGGAGTGGAAGGAATGGAAGTATTCGTCGCACGGCAACCTATATTAAATAAAAATAAAGAAATTTTTGCTTATGAACTGCTTTATCGTAGAAATACTCAAAATAACTTCTAATTAATGGATAATGATCAGGCCACATTGGAGGTAATCAATAGTTTTATACAAATTGGTATGGAGGACTTGTCAGAAGGAAGACCTTGCTTTATTAATTTTACTTATAATCTACTCGAAAATGACATTCCGAGCTACTTCCCGCCAAAAACTTTAGTCATTGAAATATTAGAAACAGTAACTTTTACAGATGACCTTATAGATATATGCAGAAAACTAAAGCTAAAAGGGTATAAATTAGCTTTAGATGATTTTGAAATGGTGGAAAGTAACTCTAATTTTCATACTATTATGAGTTTAGTTAATATTGTCAAAATTGATATTCAGAAAACTACACGTGATCAACAACTATATTTGCTCAATCTACTTAAAAAGTATAACGTAGATTTGTTAGCTGAAAAAGTAGAAACTAGAGAAGAATATGAAAAATGTTTGAAAGACGGCTATAAATATTTTCAAGGATACTACTTTAGTAAACCTATAATTCTTTCGACAAGTGACTTAAAAGTTCAGCACACTAGTTATTATGAGATCATGGGAGAATTATCTCAAGCTAATCCGGACATTGAAAGAATTACTTATTTAATTGAACGAGATGTATCGATTTCTTACAAAGTACTCAAATTAATTAATTCACCATTATATCGTAGATTAAGCGAAATAAAATCCATTAAGCAAGCGATTGTTTTATTAGGGTTAAACGAATTAAGTAAATGGATCTATCTTTTATATATACGAGATACAAAGGAGAAAACTAGTGACATTCCAAATGAAGTGATAAAAATGTGTCTTACCCGAGCAAAAGCAAGTGAATTAATTGCATTACATATAGGTAAAAAAATGGAGAGTTCATCATACTTTTTAACGGGTATATTTTCATTAATTGATACACTATTAAAACAACCGTTAGAAAAGGTAATGGAACAATTACCTCTATACCAAGAAATAAAGGATACAATATTAGGTTCTCAAACTCCATACCGAGAAGTACTTGATTTAGTAATAGCAATTGAAAAAGGTGAGTGGTCTGAAATTAACAAGAGGTCTGAGGGAATTGGTCTAAAGCAAAGTGAGCTGGCTCAAACGTACATAAGTGCTTTAAAATGGACACAAGAAGTATTAAAGAACCCTGCTAAGGTATAGTAAGATGAGAAGATATAAGAGAAATGAGCCATTTCGATATAATTTTGACCAGCCCATATATTGTTGTTATTTTATAAAAAATAATAGAGATCAAATATTTGATGGAGAAATTTTGGACGTTAGCCCAATGGTTTAAAAATAAAAACGCCTAATGATCTCCCTATGTATACAAAATTAGATATATCATTTAATTTAAATTCTACACTATTTGAAGTAACAGGAGCGATTCGCTGGAAAAAGACGTTATCAACTTATACTATCAAAGGAATTCAGTTAGAAAATGATGATTTTACGCAAAAAAGGATAATTAATGAGTTGAAGCTTTATGTCAAGCGTGATGAAAAAACAGGGTATCGACATTAGGTTTTTTTACCTTTATCTTAAAACCCACTTTTATGCTTGAGGTACCTCATTTAAATGCTAAAAAATAGCTGTGTTAAAACACACTGTTGATAATCGGATGATGTTGGGATCATCGTGTGAAACCTCTATATTTCACACGCCTTTCAGTGAAACTGAAAAGAAATGAGACCAAAAATCAACAATTTATTTTGTTAATAAAAATAGTTGATTGGGGGGGAGTATAACTTTTCGGCATGCTAAAGCTTCATTAAGTCTGTTATTAGAAATGATTGCTTGAATGATTAAACTTTTAACTTTTAACGTAATTTGTGTTTGGGTGATACCAGTGATCATTTCTAAAACTTCATAGTCAAAGGTATTAGGAGCAGCTTTATTTAAAGTATGATTACTAACAATTTCTATGTTTTCCGCGTGGATCCCGATATGGGTTGCATCTTCGTTATAAGAAGAATGTTCTATATGCAGTGTTAATCCATGACTTCTACACTCAATTAGTTCGTTTTTATGTTCTGATGAGTCAAGTGAAAATATATTTTTGCATCCAATGATTCGTGCTGCAGCAACAGATTGAGGTCTTTGAAATAATTCCTGCTTTTCGCCAGATTGAATAACCTTTCCTTCTTTTAATAGAAGGATCCTATCAGCCAGACGATAGGCTTCTTCCATATTGTGCGTCACCAATAAAACGACACCCGAAAAATTTTCTTGAATGATCGACAAGAGCTCTTGTTCGAGTAAATGTTTGACGTGATGATCTAAAGCAGAAAACGGCTCGTCAAGAAGCAAAAGATCTGGATTGGTAATTAACGTTCTCCCTATAGCAACCCGCTGTTGTTGACCACCTGAAAGTTGGCTCGGAAAATGGTTTTCAAATCCGCTCAACTGTATTTTTGTAATCATATTTGCGACTTTTTGTTCGACTTCAGCTTTTTCGAATGATCCTTTTAAACCAAATGATATATTTTCTTTAACGGTCAGATGAGGGAACAGGGCGTAGTTTTGAAACACATAGCCAATGTTGCGATTTCTCGTCTTAATCGATTTTTTTTGAGCAGAGTCGAACAGAATTCGATCTTGTAACCGAATTTTTCCGCTATCAGGGGTTTGCAGTCCTGCAAGACATTGCAGCGTTAAGCTCTTTCCGCAGCCCGATGGACCGAGTATGGCAGTCATCCCCTTATCGACCAAAAAGGAGACATCAAGGGTAAAATTATCGAGTTGTTTTTGCAGTGAAACATCTAACATTTCTCTTTCACCCCTTGACTACTCTTTTTTCTAATCGATTAATAACATATAGAACAGTGACTGAAGTAGCTGTCATAATAAATACGAGGATGTTCGCTAAATTACGGTTGCCTGCAAGAAGTGCATCATAAATGGCAATCGGCATCGTCATCGTTTCGTTCGGAATACTTCCTGCCACCATTAAGGTTGCTCCAAAATCTCCAAGTGCGCGGGCAAATGCGAGCGTGAGTCCCGAAACAATACCTCTCCAAGCGAGTGGGAGAATAATGGTAAAGAAAATATTGAAATCCGTACGTCCAAGGACCTTGGCAGCATTAACAATGTTTTGGTCAACCGTTGCAAATGATGCTTTTGCCGATTTAATTAAAAAAGGAATGGAAACGACGAGAGCTGCGATGACAGCACCAGTCGTTGTAAATACGATGGTGATATTAAAATGTTGTTCGACAAACTGACCAATG